>JBEKUS010000022.1:0-44009 GCA_049514795.1 Occallatibacter sp. | reverse complement strand
CCGACCACAGGGGGCATCACCAACCATACCGCGGGCGCCACGGATGGCGGAATCACGCACAGCATTCCGCGGGCCAACACGACTATGCACGGGCCAACCACTGGCGGGACCGCTACGCATGGGCCGACCACCGGCGGCGCCACTAACATGAACACTGGCGGCGGCGGGACCACCACGCATGGGCCAACCACCGGCGGCGCCACTACCATGAACACTGGCGGCGGCGGGACCACCACGCATGGGCCGACCACTGGCGGGACCGCTACGCATGGGCCAACCACCGGCGGCGCCACTACCATGAACACTGGCGGCGGCGGGACCACCACGCATGGACCGACCACTGGCGGGACCGCTACGCATGGACCGACCACCGGCGGCGCCACTACCATGAACACTGGCGGCGGCGGGACCACCACACACGGGCCGACCACTGGCAGAAACGCCACGCATGGACCGACCACCGGCGGGTCCGCTACACATGGGCCGACCACGCATGGACCGACCACGCATGGGCCAACCACGCATGGGCCAACCACCAAGAGCAAGATCGAGACTGGCCCCGCGAAATGAGGGCATCGCTAGAAGCAGCAGCGCGATCCGCACCCGGCCCGGCATGCGATTGAGTAGCCCGCGTGATGCCGAGCAGGGATGGACGTTCATCAAGGGCTGAACAGGAATCGGAGGGGCTCGGTGGAGCGCCCCGACAACAGCCGGCTTGTTGCTGGGGATCCCGGCTTATACCGTCGGGTGAGGAGCGGCGGACCATCCGACCAGTCAGGTTGGGCTTAAGTCCCAGGTGGTCATGGGCAGGATTACGGGGAATGTTTGCGCCTCGGACCATGTAGATATCCGCGCCGAGGGCTCTCTCGCCGGCGACGCAGGCAGAGGGTTCTTTTGGGCTCGTTGTGCCTGGATTGGCGGCAAATCCTAGATTACTAATTGATTAAAATCCCCGTACACATTCATCCTGCATTCCGCGGATCCGCTCGCAGGCAGTTTCTGGCAGAACTTGGAGCTACTACGGCGCTTCTCCAATTTCTCGAGAGTATCCGCGTCATTCAAGGCGGCGTTTTCTTCCGCCGCAGCGAATACCAATCATCCGCTGGGGACCCAGGAAAGGGAAAATGACCCTTGGCGAGGGCGGCTTCGCTTTACACCAATTGGAGAACCGCTACAGAAAAACGCTCGGCGCTTTGGGCACGAAAGTACGTTCTTGCCGCTTTTAGGCAAGGCCCGCGCGGGGTTTGCTTGGCCTACTCGTACCGCAGGGCTTCGACGGGGTCGAGATTCGCGGCGCGGATGGCGGGAATCATGCCGCTGACCAATCCGGTCACGATCAGAATCGCCGCCGCCACAATCACCGAAACGGGCGTGATGATCAGGCGGATATCGCCGGCAGCGGCGTTCTGGGCGATGGCGCTGTAGAACGTGATGCGGCCGACGACGATGGAGATCAGATAGGCGAGAGCGATGCCGCCCACGCCGCCCACGCCCGTGATCGCCAGGGCTTCGGCAAGAAACTGGATCAGGATGTGGCGTTTGCGCGCGCCCAGGGCCTTCTCGATGCCGATCTCCCGAGTGCGCTGCTGGACGGCTACCAGCATGATGTTCATCAGCCCGATGCCGGCAATGCCCAGCGTGAGCGCGCCCACCATCGACAAAAGCACCTGCAGGGCGATGGTGAGGATCTGAAACTGGTGCAGCTGCGTGCGCAGGTTGGCGACGTGCAGCGCATCGCGATCCGTGGGGCGGAAGTGATGCGCCGCTGCCATTGTCTCCCGGATCGTCTTCTCGATTCGCTGGTAGTCGCCCTGGTAGCTGATCCAAACGCCGTCGAGGTAGGTCGTGTCCTTCAGATCGCTCATGGTGTTGAACGGCACGTAGACGGTGCGGTTGATGTCGCTCTCAGTCTCCTGCATTTTGGCCTGGAGGACGCCGACGACGGTGAAGATGACGCCGTTGAGGCGAATGTCTTCTCCCACCGCCCACTCGTTTGAGAAGAGCTTGGTCTTGGCTTCGGAGCCCAGGACGCAGACGTGAGCGCGCTGGTCGTCTTCGGCGCCGTTGAAGAAACGGCCCTGGTCGGGAGTGAGCCGGATAATATCGGCGTAGGCGGCGCGCGAACCGACCACCGTCCAGGTGTAGGTGTGCAGGTCGTTCTGCACCGTCACGTCCTGGTAATTGGCAGGCGAGATATGCGTGATCTCCGGCAGCACGGCGCTCACGCGATCGATGTCGTCGAGGGTGAGACGGACCTTTACGCCGGCCTTGTCTCCGCCGGCCTGCTGGCTGGTGCGGCCGGGGAAGAAGGCGATGGTGTTGGTGCCCCATTGGGCGAAGATGGCCTCGATGGCGGCGCTGAAGCCATTTCCGTAGGCCAGCAGCAGAACCACCGTGGCGATTCCCCAGGCCATGCCGATCATGGTGATGGCCGTACGGCGGCGGTTGTAGAGCATCGCTTCCCACGCCTGCGCCAGAATGTCTTTCAGCATGACGTTCGCTCCCGGCTGTTCACTAAAAGCTCTTGGCTGTCAGCCCTTAGCTATCAGCTCTCAGCTCCTCCTGCGTGTTTCACCTTCGTCGAAGAGCCAATCCGCACGACTATGTCCGGCAAATCGTGCAAACCACTCCTCGCGGCTAACAGCTAAAAGCGAGTAGCTAATAGCTGCCTTATTCCCTACGCAGCGCCTCGATCGGGTCAAGAGCCGCGGCTTTGCTGGCCGGGTAGAGTCCCGCGGCGATTCCGCAAATGGCGAGCGTCCCCAGGGCCAGGGCCGCCGTCCAAGGCACGATGCGCGGCGGATCGAAGCCCGGAATCTTGTCGGTCAGGAGCGCCTGCAGCAAGGCCATGAACGCTTCCGACACAACAACGCCGATCGCCCCGCTGATGCCGGTCAGGAGCAGTCCTTCCCAGAAAAACTGCGAAAGAATGGCGCGGCGCGTGGCGCCCACCGCCTTCATCACGCCGATATCGCGGGTGCGTTCGGTGACCGAGACCAGCATGATGTTGATGATGCCCACGGCGCCCAGCGCCAGAGTGACGACACCCACGCTGCCCAGGAAGACATCCATCGCGGTGAAGATCATCCCGATGATGTGCGACTCCTCAATGGTGTCGAATTCGTTGAACGCATCTTTCAGAGACGGGTCGAAGCCGTGATTCTTGGCGATCACTTTATGCACGGCAATGCCGGCAGCGAGGTTGTCGTTCTTGACGGTCGGATTGTATTGGATTGAGGTGATGGCGTCCTGCGCGATGTTGTCGCCCTTGAGGGGAAACAGCTCAAGCATGGTGGTGATGGGGATGAAGATCTTTTCGTCGTCGTAGGTGTTGTTTCCCCGACCAACCTTTTCTCCCACGCCGATCACGGTGAAATTGGTTCCCCCGATGGTGACGGTTTCTCCGAGCATCGGGCGACCTTGAAAGAGGATGGAGGCGGACTTGGATGCGAGGAAAACGACCCGGCGCGCTTCGCGGATGTCTTGATCGTCGAAATATCGGCCGGCAGCGATGGGGAGGTAGCGGACGACGGTGTAGCTCGGCTCGGTGCCCGAGAGGTGGCCGGAGGTGTTGCTCCACTGGCTCACCTCGTAGAGGTCGGAGCGGGCGAGCTCGCCGGTCACGGCGCGGACCTCGGGCAGGCGGCGGATGTCATCCTCGTCGCGGAGCGTCAGTTGGTAAGGGCGCATCCCGGTGTGCTGGTTGGCGACCGCCGGAATGGTTCCATTCAGGAGCATGACCACGTCGTGACCGAATTGGGAAAGCTGTTTGCGCTGGCCTTCTCGGAATCCCTCGCCGAGGCCCACGAGCACCAACAGCGAGCCCACCCCCCACGCAATGCCGAACATGGTCAGAAAGCTGCGCAGCTTGTTGGCCATGATGGCGCGAAAGACCTGCCCGAGCGTGTCGGTAAAGCTGGTCATAACTGTCAGACGGTCCTCGGCCGCCTTCGCTGGTCCCTTTGCCTGAAGATTACGCAGCCGGGCCGGTTCCGGTTCCCCCGATGGGGCCTTTCTCTCGGAAACCCGGCGGTCCCCACGCCGCCCAAAACGGCAACTTGTCGATCCGAACGGAACCGCGGTCCCCACGATTGCGTAACTGGCGATTGTGGGGTTACGGCGGCGCGCGGCTACCGTCTGAACCCTTGACGGACTCTTTTTCCATTCGCGTCCGCCGGCAGGACCGCGCTTTGGCCGGAGTTTGGGGGACCCAGTGGCAGCATCGCGAAAGAACAGACGGCTTTGGATCATCGTAGGGAGCTTGTGCGCCCTGCTCGTCGTTGGTGTAGGCTTGGCCCTTTTCCGGATGGCAAAGGGAGACCCCATCGACCCCAACCGCATCGCCAAGGTGGTCCGCGGCGACGTGGCGCGCTCCGTCGTGGCTACGGGAAAGGTCCAGCCCATCACCAAGGTCGAGGTAAAAAGCAAGGCCTCCGGGATCGTGGAACAGCTCTACGCCGACATCAACGACCGCGTCCACAAGGGCCAGCAACTGGCGCAGCTCGACCAGCAGGAGATCACGGCGCAGGTTGAAGCGGCGCGCGCGCAATTGGCCAGCGCCGAGGCCAACGTGACCACCTACCAGGCCAACATCGAGCAGGACAAGGTGAATGCCGCGGCGCCCGACCTGCCCATGTACAAGGCCACGCTGGACCGCAACCTGGAGATGAGCCGGGAAGGCATTGTGAGCAGACAGGTGCTCGACAACGCCAACCGCGACTATCTGGCCGCGCTGACCAGGCGGGACGCGGCGCAGGCGCAGATCGGCGTCGATGCCGCCAAGCTCAAGCAGGCCCGCGCCCAGGTGATGCAGAGCCAGGCCACCCTGAAACAGCTCGAGGAGCAGCTTTCCTACACCGGCATCGTGGCGCCTATGGACGGCGTGATTCTCTCCCGCGACGTGGAGATCGGCGACGCCGTCAGCTCCATCCTGGTGCTGGGATCGACGGCCACGCTGGTCATGACCGAGGGCGACACGTCGGAGGTCTACGTGCAGGGCAAGGTCGACGAGGCCGACATCGCCCACGTCTATCTTGGCCAACCCGCGCGCATCAAAGTCGAGAGCTTCCGCGACCGCGTCTTCAACGGCCGCGTCACCAAGATCGCCCCCATGGGCGTGGAGAAGGACAACGTGACCACCTTCGAGGTTCGCGTGTCGATCAACAATCCCGGCGGCGAGCTGAAGGCCAACATGACCGCCAACGCCGAGATCCTCCTCGACGAGCACAAGGGCGTGCTCACCGTGCCGGAGAACGCGGTGAGCTACGACGGCCAGAAGAGCGCTTCCGTCCAGGTTCCCGACAAGCATCAGAAGGAAGGCTTCCGCAAGGTGCCGGTCACGGTCGGCCTCTCCAACGGCTCGGTCACCGAGATTGTCGCCGGGCTGAAGGAAGGCGACCAGGTGGTCCTGCAGCAGTAAGAAAGACCGCGCTCAGCCTTGCTTAAATCGCCTCCCAAGCGGGCGGCGCGGCCCTCCCCCAGTTCAATTGATCCTCTGCCCGCGTCTCGGAGCCATGAGAATTTCTTGCGGGGCAACCGCAGCGCGGCTGAATCCGATCAAGAAAGTCGAGGATCATGACGGGCAGGGGCACGCTCCGGTGCGGCCCTTGAACGGACGCTCCGGGAAGTTTCAGCCGCTACTGGGCGAGGAGTTTCTCGTTGGCCAAGATGCGGTAGAGGGTGGACCGGCTGATGGCCAACTGGCGGGCGGTGCGGAGCTTATTGCCGCGGTTCAGATCCAGGACGTACTGAACGTGCTGCCGGATGACGGAATCCAGCGACAGACCGGCGGGGCGGGCTGCCGCTTGCGGGTCGAATTCCGGCGTCCGGCCAGCGGCGGGGTTCGCCCATGGAGTGGAGGCAAAGTGGGCTTCGAAGGCCGGCTGCGGGCCGTCAGGCAGGGCGAGATCCGAGGGGCGGATGACGCCGTTATCTGCTTCCAGCAGCGCATTTTCCAGAATGCTCGAGAGCTCGCGCACGTTGCCCGGCCACGAGTGTTGGAGGAGCCGGGCGAGCGTGCCGGGTCCCAGGACGGCGGGGCGCTGCCGATAGCGCGCACTAATGCGTTCGAGAAGAAACTGAGCCAGCGGGGCAATATCTTCGCGCCGCTGGCGCAGCGGCGGAATGGCGAGGCGAATGGCGGCGAGGCGGAAGGCCAGATCGGGGAGCAGAAGTCCCTGGCCGGCCATCTGGCGCAAGGGAGTTTGCGAGGACGCGAGGACGATGGCCCGGCCGGGCGGCCGGTCCTGAAGAGCCTTGAGCACGCCGAGCAGGATTCCCTGGCCTGGGGGAGCAAGCAAGTCGACGCGATCCAGATAGGTGAACCCGGCCAGCGTGGACGCATCTGCTTCCGTGGCCAGCCACTCACGGGCATCGCGGCGCTGAAAAGCAAGACTGCTGAGCGGAGAGCGACTGTGGAGGTAGCGGGCCAGCGTGTGCTTGCCGCTGCCCAACTCGCCCTCGATGGCCGCGACCTGGAGATGGGGAGCGGCCATTTCGGCCTGGACAAGAAGCTTGCGCCACGCGGCGCTGACGCCCACGACCTGAATGACGGCGGCAGACGCGTCCGACTCCACAAGCGTGAGGCCGGAGAGGGAGGGCTGCGCGTGAAAAGGAGCGGAGCTATGCATCGATCTCAACGTGCCTCGCCTCCATGGCGTGGGAAGAGCACCGGGCCATGATTGGTCTCATCGGCAGGCCGCGCAAGAACATGAACTTAAGGCTTGCCAGTCCCCGAGGGACGCGGTGGAAAAGTGGAACGCGAAAGAAGAGACACCAGGGCGCTGGCGGCGCCGGCGGGACAGGGTCGCGGCCCAAGAGAGGAGCGGCGATTCCGGTTGAGCCGCGGGTGCAGCGAACCAGGAAGAAATCGGATCAAGAAGGGGAAAACCAGGTAAAGGCCGGTGACCGCAGTCACTCGACAGAGGTGTACCAGAATGATAGCCTTCCGGTGGTTGTCCCCGGGGGGTGGAGAGGTCTGTTCCGGGGCCGTATTTCTGACGGTTTCAAAACCTTTGGTGTGGAGGGTATGTGACTGTATTGGGTGGGGTGTGTCTATTTCTGGGCGTGAGCGGGTTCTCACTCCTTGTCGGATTTCTGTTTGGGCGCCAAGTCATCGGATGGGACACGGAAATGACGGACCTTCAGAGGATGTCGGCGCCAATCATGATGGGCGCAAGAGCCTTCCTGAAGCGGCAGTCGAAGACCGTGGCGGCCCTCCTGGGCCTGTTGCTTCCCACGTTGGCCAACGCGCAGCCGGAACAAGCGGGCGGAGGAGAAGCCAGCCTAAAGCTGCCGGATTTGTCGTCGGTGAGTTTTCTCGGCGTGAACGGACATGCCCTGCTGACGATCGGATTGCTGTTCTGCGTGGGCGGCCTGTTGTTCGGCCTGACGATCTTCGTGCAGTTGAAGAACCTGCCGGTTCATCGCACGATGCGCGAAATGTCCGAACTGATCTATGAGACCTGCAAAACGTATCTGATCACGCAGGGCAAGTTCATTCTTCTGCTCTGGGCGTTCATCGCGGTCATTATCGCGCTGTACTTCGGCTATCTGGCGCCGGTTCCGGGAAAGTCGATTGCGGTTACGTTGCCGATTATTTTGCTGTTTAGCCTCGTCGGCATCGCGGGCAGCTACGGGGTGGCGTGGTTCGGCATTCGCGTCAACACATTTGCGAACAGCCGGACGGCGTTCGCCGGATTGCGCGGCAAGCCGTATCCCTGTTATGCAATTCCGCTGAAGGCGGGCATGAGCATCGGCATGATGTTGATCTCGGTCGAACTGCTCATCATGCTCTTCATCCTGTTGTTCATCCCGGGCGACTATGCCGGCCCGTGCTTCATCGGTTTCGCGATTGGCGAAAGCCTGGGCGCCGCGGCCCTGCGTATTGCCGGCGGCATCTTCACCAAGATCGCCGACATCGGCTCCGACCTGATGAAGATCGTCTTCAAAATCAAGGAAGACGATGCGCGCAACCCGGGCGTGATCGCAGATTGTACAGGCGACAACGCGGGCGACTCGGTGGGCCCGAGCGCCGACGGCTTCGAAACCTACGGCGTCACCGGCGTGGCCCTGATCACCTTCATTCTGCTGGCCGTCAAGGATCCCACGATCAAGGTGGAGTTGCTGGTATGGATCTTCGTCATGCGCGTGGCCATGCTGCTGTCCAGCGCGGGCGCCTACTTCCTGAATGGCGCAATCGCTCGCGCGAGATACGCCAACTCCGACGAAATGGACTTTGAGAGTCCGCTGACTTCGCTGGTGTGGATCACCTCCATCATTTCCATCATCCTGACCTACGTCGTCTCGTACCTGCTCATCCCTTCTCTCGGCGACGGAACCATCTGGTGGAAGCTGGCTTCGATCATCTCGTGTGGAACCCTGGCCGGCGCGCTCATCCCCGAATTGGTCAAGGTCTTCACTTCCACCAAGTCGGCCCACGTGCAAGAAGTCGTCACATCGGCGAAGGAAGGCGGCGCTTCCTTGGGGATCCTGTCGGGATTCGTGGCCGGCAATTTCTCGGCCTACTGGCTGGGACTTTGTATGGTCGCGCTGATGGGAATGGGCTTTTACTTCAGCTTGGGCATACCGGATCTGCAGAATGGACCGGCGGGGCTGATGCTGGCTCCGGCCGTCTTCGCCTTTGGCCTCGTGGCTTTCGGCTTCCTGGGCATGGGTCCGGTCACGATCGCCGTCGATTCCTATGGGCCGGTGACCGACAATGCTCAATCCATCTACGAGTTGTCGCTGATCGAAAACGTTCCCGGCATCGAAGCGGAGTTGAAGAAGGACTTCAACATCGACGTGAAGTTCGAACGCGCAAAATACCTGCTGGAAGCCAACGATGGATGCGGCAACACCTTCACGGCGACGGCCAAGCCGGTGCTGATCGGCACCGCCGTGGTCGGCGCGACGACGATGATCTTCTCGATCATCATGAAATTGACCGACGGACTGAGCCATGGCAAGGAGAACCTCTCTCTGTTGCACGCGCCATTCCTGCTGGGATTGATCTGCGGTGGGGCAATCATCTACTGGTTCACCGGCGCTTCCATTCAGGCTGTTTCCACCGGCGCTTACCGCGCGGTGGAGTTCATCAAGAAGAACATCAAACTGGAAGGCGTGGAGAAGGCGTCGGTCACCGACAGCAAGAAGGTGGTGGAGATCTGCACGCAGTACGCGCAGAAGGGAATGTTCAACATCTTCCTGGCCGTCTTCTTCGCCACGCTGGCCTTCGCGTTCATGGAGCCGTACTTGTTTATCGGCTACCTGATCTCGATTGCGATCTTCGGCCTGTACCAAGCGATCTTCATGGCCAATGCCGGCGGCGCATGGGACAACGCGAAGAAGATCGTAGAGGTCGACCTGAAGCAGAAGGGAACGCCTCTGCACGACGCAACCGTGATCGGAGACACCGTTGGCGATCCGTTCAAGGACACCTCGTCGGTGGCCATGAACCCGATTATCAAGTTCACGACGCTGTTCGGATTGCTGGCTGTCTCGCTTGCCGTGTCGATCAGCGCGGAGAACCCGGTGCTGGCGGGAACGCTGGCAATCGTATTCCTCCTGGTGTCGATGTTCTTCGTGCGGAGATCGTTCTATGGCATGAGGATTGACACCAACGCGGGCAAGTAGTTCCTGTCCTGCAGTTCGCAGAAAGCGCCGCCGTTGCGCATTTGGCAACGGGCGGCGTTCTTCTTCCCGCGATGCGGCGCCCGCTCGTCAGGCTGCCGTACACCGTCGAGTTTGTGATGACGCCGCCATCCCCAAATCTCCACAACTTGAACAGGATCGCGGGCCGAATGCACCAGTTCTGCGCCTTGTTGTGGGTGGGTCCGAGCGCTAGGCTGGAAGGGTGAGGCTAGGAGGGCATTTGGGCTCCCGATTTGCCCTGAATCTGGTGCAGTTCGAGGCGCGATTCCCCGCGCCGGGCAAGGCGGTTTGCGACTTTCCACAGGCAAACGGCGGTGTTTAGAGAGCGGGTGCGCGAAATGTTACGAAAATACTAGATGTTGTGGTTTGTTCTTGACACGCACCAGGGACAGCGGTAAGTTTTCATCTGCGGCTGTAAACGGGCGGTTAAGAGAAACCGGCGCACATCGAGCAACTCCCGAGTTCAGGTGTTCCTTTCAGGTTCTCGCAGGTGGGGTGTCACCCGCGGCGGGAAAGCGATTTGAATGCGGCGACGAGGAAAGGGCTGGTAGTGACGGCGGGCCACCGAAGGAACTAGAACTTGCGGGGATCGTTCCCGTTTTCCTGTTTGTTTCCAAGTAGTTGCTTGGTCATATAGCTCTTGGCTGTGAGGCCGGAGACAGGGCTTTTTTCACTGATTTTGACCGACGGAGAGGATCACAATGAACGAGGCTTCCCTTCAGACTTCGACTGCTCAAGTCCAATCCAGTTCCCGCGTCCAGCAGGGCCTGACCTTCTCGCGGCGTTTTTCGAAGGAAGGGGTGTCCCCTTACGACGAAATCCAATGGGAGCGCCGGACGGCATCGATCACCGACACCAAAGGCAACACCATCTTCGAACAGAAGGATGTGGAGGTCCCGGCGGACTGGTCGATGACGGCGACCAATATCGTGGCCTCGAAGTACCTGCACGGTCAGTTGGACACGCCCGAACGGGAGGCCGGCGTCCGGCAACTGGTGTCGCGTGTGGCGGAGACCGTGCGCGATTGGGGCATGGCGGGCGGATACTTTGCGACACCCGTGGATGCGGCGATCTTCCACGACGAGCTGGCGCACATGCTGCTGACGCAGAAGGCGGCGTTCAACTCGCCGGTCTGGTTCAACGTAGGCTGCGACCGGCTGGAGCCGGAGGCCGACGGGCAGAACTGGCACTGGGACCCGGTGACGGGCGGCGTGCAATACGCGGCCACGGGCTATAGGAACCCGCAGTGCTCCGCGTGCTTTATCAACGCGGTGGACGACTCGCTGGACTCGATCCTGACGCTGGCGAAGACCGAAGGAATGCTGTTCAAGTGGGGCTCAGGCACGGGAACGAATCTGTCGTCGCTTCGGGGGTCGATGGAGCTGCTTTCGGGCGGCGGAGTGGCCAGCGGGCCGTTGAGCTTCATGCGCGGGTTCGATGCATTCGCCGGAGTGATCAAGAGCGGCGGCAAGACACGGCGCGCGGCGAAGATGGTGATCCTGAACGTCGAGCATCCCGACATCGTCGACTTCATCGAGTGCAAGGCCAAGGAAGAGGCGAAGGCCTTCACCCTGATCCGGGCGGGATACGACGGGAGCGGGCCGGATTCCGAGGCCTTTTCCTCGATCTTCTTCCAGAATGCGAACAATTCGGTCCGGGTCAGCGACGAGTTCATGCGGGCCTGCGAGGCCGACGGCGACTTCACCACCTACACGGTGAAGGGCCACGAGCCGGTGAAGACCTACAAGGCGGGCGAGATCCTGGGAAAGATCGCCGAGTCGACGTGGCTGTGCGGCGATCCGGGCATGCAGTTCGACGACACGATTAACAAGTGGCACACGAGCAAGAACACGGCGCGGATCAACGCGTCGAACCCATGCTCGGAGTACATGTTCCTGGACAACTCGGCGTGCAACCTGGCGAGCCTGAACTTGATGCGGTTCGTGACGCCGGCCGGGGTGTTCGATATTCCGGCCTACCGGCATGCGATCTCGGTGTTGATCACGGCGATGGAGATCCTGGTAGACAACTCGGGTTACCCGACGGAGGCCATCGCGCGGAATTCGCACGACTACCGGCCGCTGGGGCTGGGATACGCCAACCTGGGCGCGCTGCTGATGTCGTTCGGGTTGCCGTACGATTCGGCGACCGGACGGGACCTGGCCGCGAGCCTGACCGCGATCATGACCGGGCAGGCGTACCTGCAGTCGGCGATCGTCGCGGCACAGTGCCCGCCGATTGCCTCGGCCACGCCGCTGACCGCGTCCGTGGAGCACCAGGGCGGAGCGTGCCCCGGCTTCTACGTGAACCGAGAGCCGTTCCTGGACGTGATCCGCATGCACCGCGCCGAGGTGAACAACATCGGCAAATCGCGGGCTGCCGGCGAGCCGTTCATGGTGCCGCAGCTCGACGCTCTGATCAACGCGAGCCGCGAGAGCTGGGACATGGCGCTGCTTTACGGGGAGCGCTACGGGTACCGCAACTCGCAGACCACGGTGCTGGCGCCGACGGGAACCATCGGCTTCATGATGGACTGCGACACCACGGGAATCGAGCCCGAGCTGGCGCTGGTGAAGTACAAGAAGCTGGTGGGCGGCGGCATGATCAAGATCGTCAACCAAACCGTGGCTCCGGCGCTGTTCAAGCTGGGCTATGCCGTCGACGACGTGAACGGCATCGTCAGCTACATCGATGCGACGGGCACCATCGAGGGCGCGCCGGGCATCAAGCCGGAGCACCTGGCGGTGTTCGATTGCAGCCTGAAGCCGGCCAAGGGCACGCGCTCCATCCACTATATGGGACACATCAAGATGATGGCGGCGGCGCAACCGTTCCTGTCGGGCGCGATCTCGAAGACCGTGAACCTGCCGCACGAGGCAACCGCGGAAGAGGTGGCCGAGGCGTACGTGGCAAGCTGGCGGCTGGGCAACAAGGCGATCGCCATCTATCGCGACGGCTCGAAGGGGACGCAGCCGCTGAACACCAGCCTCAACATCCATGTCGATGCGAAGAAGGAACCTACGGCGCTGGACGCGGCGGGCAGCCGCCTTCTGGTGCATGTGGCCGCTTCGCAACCGGCCGCCGAAGCCGACCTGAAAGCGCTGGAGGCGCACTCCAGCGACAAGCTCGAGGTGAGCGCCCAGCAGCTGCTGGCCGCGGCGCGGGCCTTCCAGAGAGCGCTCGATGAGATCGCCGCGGCGGCCGCGGTGCCGGTGCTGACCGCCACACCGTCGCTCGACGCCAACGAGCCGGCGAAGGACGCGCAGGACCTGAACGCGCCGCCGCGCGCGGTACGCCACAGGCTGCAGCAGGAGCGCGCGTCGGTGACGCACAAGTTCTCCATCAGCGGCCACGAGGGCTACATCACCGTGGGCCTCTATCCCAGCGGCCAGCCGGGCGAGATCTTCATCCGCATGGCCAAGGAGGGATCGACGGTGAGCGGCCTGATGGACGCCTTCGCCACCGCGGTCTCGCTGGCTCTGCAGCACGGCGTGCCGCTGAAGATCCTGTGCGAGAAGTTCGCGCACACGCGGTTCGAGCCTTCGGGCTGGACGGGCAACGAGCAAATCGGCTATGCGAAGAGCCTGATGGACTACATCTTCCGCTGGCTCAATTTGCGCTTCCTCTCGGGCGAGCAGTTGGCGCTCTTCGCCGGGCTGGCGCCCAAGGCGCCGCAACTGCCGGCATCGCCGAGTCTGCTCGGGGAGAGCGATCTCGGCGACGAGGAATCCGGCGCGACGCAGCAGCAGATCGCGCGGCTGGCCGAGGAGGTCGCCAAACGGCTAAGTCAGGTGGCGGCAGTGGGCGGGCATCCAGGCGGCGGGATCGCCCCCGAGCCGCACGCCGAGGCCGGGGTCGCAGCGCCAAGGCGAATCACGGACTCGCCCGTCCATCATGCTTCCGCGAGCAGCCCGGCACAAAGCTCTGGCTTACAGGATCGCGGTTTGTACCATGCGGCCGAGGCCATGCGCGACATGTACGAAATGGGCGACGCGCCCAGTTGCAGCGTCTGTGGCGCGATCATGGTGCGGAACGGCAGTTGCTACCGCTGCATGAGCTGCGGGTCGACCAGCGGGTGCAGCTAAGAACGGGCGCGGTCAATCTCGAGTTCGGCATAAACGCTCGCCCATTCTCGGTTGGCAGCCTCCGATTGGCGCCATTCACACAACAGCTCCAACTAGCCATCCGATACCTGCGGTCATCGCCATGGCCAAACCACCCCAGAACGTGACGCGAATTGCGCCCATCATCACCCTTGCGCCACCCGCGCGCGCAGCCAGTCCGCCAAAATTGCGAGGAGCGCCAGCGAAGACACAGATACGAGTGGAATCAATCCCGCCGGCGGAGCTATTGCAATGACCAAGATCGGCATTACTGCGCCTCGGACTTTAGTCAGCCGGCTCAAGCTACAAGGCAACTGACGCCGGTCTAGATCCATTTCATCCTCAGCAGCCAGACCTTGACGCCTTGCGTAAGGCACGTGTAGGCAAGGAGCGTGAGCAGGAGGATCGGCCAATAGAGCGCGGGCAGGTGGGTGAGGCCCAGCGAAGAGGCCAACGGAGAATATGGCAGCCACGCTCCGAAGGCCATGATGGTCAAAGTAGTGATCAGCAACGGCCAGCTTGCACGGCTCTGGAAGAAGGGGATCTTATTCGTGCGAATGATATGAATAACGAGCGTCTGGGTCATGATGGACTCAACGAACCAGCCCGTCTGAAATAGCGGGGCGCTTGATGGTGCCCAGCATTTGAAGAGATAGAGCATGACGAAGAAGGTGGAGTAGTCGAAGATCGAACTGATGGGCCCTATGCAGAGGATGAACCGCCTGATCTCTCCGATCTTCCAGGGCCGTGGCCGCGCGACTAGTTCGTCGTCCACAGCGTCGTTGGGAATCGGCACCTGAGAGAAGTCGTAGAGCATGTTGTTGGTCAGAATCTGAATCGGGGCCATGGGAAGGAATGGCAGAAAGGCGCTTGCCCCCAAAACGCTGAACATGTTTCCGAAGTTGGAACTGGCGCCCATGCGGATGTACTTGAGTATGTTGGCGAAGACTTTTCTGCCTTCGATGACACCCCCTTCGAGCACCATCAGGTCCTTCTGCAACAGGATCAGATCGGCCGACTCCTTTGCGATGTCGGCCGCAGTATCCACCGAGATGCCAATGTCCGCGGCGCGCAACGCGGGAGAATCGTTGATTCCGTCTCCCATGAATCCCACAACGTGCCCCTTGCCGCGCAGGACGCGAACGATTCGCTGCTTGTGGGCGGGAGAGAGGCGGGCGAAGAGGGTTGTCTTTTCCGCAGCCTCGGCCAGTTCGGTGTCGGACATTTTCTCCACGTCATCGCCTAGCAGCATCGGGTCGGCGAGGAGTCCCACGTCCCTGCACACTTTGCGGCTAATCAGGTCGTTGTCGCCGGTGAGTATCTTCACCGCAACACCGTGTTTGTGCAGCGCCTCAATTGCGGTTGCGGCGGTGGGTTTGGGCGGGTCGAGGAATGCAACATATCCCTTTAGCACAAGATCCTGTTCATCTTGCTTTGCGCAGGATTTCTTTCCCGGCAACTCCTTTACGGCAACTGCCAAAACCCGGAATCCATCATTGCTGAGGCTCGCATACTCGTCCTTCAACCCTTTCATCAGAGCGGGGTCCATGGGTGACAGCTTCCCGTCCAACTCGAATTGAGAGCATTGATGAAAGATCTCTTCCGGAGCGCCCTTGGTCAGGAGGATGGCCTTACCTTCAGGATTCTCGACGAGTACGGACATCATGCGCCGGGTGAAGTCGAAGGGAATCTCGTCGAGTTTCTTGTACTTTTCAATCAGGGCTTGCTCGTGAAAATCGGAGCTATTCAATATCGCGGTGTCAAGCAGGTTCTTCAAGCCAGTCTGAAAATGGCTGATGAGGTAGCCGTCGCGGAGCACCTCATCCGTCTCCCGGCCGGCGACATTGCAGTGCCGCTGCAGGACGACCCGATCCTCGGTGAGTGTGCCGGTCTTATCGGTGCAGAGCACGTCCATTCCGCCGAAGTTCTGGATGGCGTTGAGACGCTTCACGATTACCTTCTTGCGGCTCATGGCAAGCGCGCCCTTGGCGAGGCAGACGGAGACAATCATGGGCAGCATCTCCGGCGTCAGGCCAACGGCCACGGCCATCGCGAAGAAGAAGGCCCCTTTCCAATCGTGCTTGGTAAAGCCGTTGATTAGGAAGACCAGGGGCACCATGGCCGCCATAAGCTGGATCATGAGCCATGTGAAGCGGCTGAGGCCCTGGTCGAAACTTGTCGGCGCTCCCTCCTCCGTGATGGCACCGGCCATGGCGCCGAGATAGGTGTGGACTCCCGTTACGACTACGACCGCGGTGGCCGTGCCGCTTTGAACGCTCGTGCCCATGAAGCATATATTCTTGAGTTCGACCGGTGAGTTTGCGGCGTTTGGGTCGGCATCGTGGAACTTCTCGACAGGGAGCGACTCCCCGGTCAGCGTGCCCTGGCTCACAAACAGATCCTTCGCGGACAGAACCCGCACGTCGCCCGGGATCATGTCTCCCGCGGATAGATTGATGATGTCGCCGGGAACGAGGTCGCGAAGCGGAATCTCACGCGCCGCACCATCGCGAACCACCGTAGCGGTGACGTGGATCATGGCTTTGAGCTTCGCGGCAGCCGCGCCTGCACGGGCTTCCTGTAAGAATCGGAGCGTGACGCTGAGCACGATCATGCCAGCCATGACGCTTCCGGCACGGGGGTCGCCGGTAGCAAACGAAATCGACGACAAAATCGCCAGCAAAATGACCAGGGGGTTCCGGATGGTGACCAGGAGCCTGATGAACCAGCCGCGCTGCCGCTCCTGCGCAACCTCATTCGGCCCCGCTATGCGCGCTCTGGAGCCGGCCTCGCTTTGTGTGAGGCCCTCGGGAGCCGTGCGCAACGACCGAAGCAGTTCATCGCCGTCCTTGGCTGCCGCATCGAGGACAGCGGGGGCAACGCGGATGTTGTGTTCCTTTGCCTTTGCAGCAATCGAAGCCGAGTCCGGGGGAGGCAGAGTCGCAGGGGGTCCGACGGCGTTCAGGTTGCCGGCTTCGGCTACCTTTTCCGCCACCTGATTCGAAGCAGTTGCTGTCATCCTTCTTTTGACCGCCATCTAAGTTGCTTGTTCTGAACCGTCTCAAGTCTCTTGATGCTTAGCTGGTGCGAGGATAGGCGCCTCTGCGTACCCGCGGACAAGGCAATCCGACGCGGAGACATTTCAACGACTGCTTCCGATTGACTAAGAGTGTCAATCCAGACAAATGAGAATACTGTACCGTTTTGCTCAAGTCGAGCCGACGCCCTCATGCGAATGTGAACTGCAATTTGGATCATAACTCGTCACCGAGCCACGGGGATAGCAGGTTCGAGCTCTGTGGCCTAACCGCCATCGCCACGCTCACCCAAGGCGGTTTCTTCACAAGCGCGAAGGCGCTTCCGAGGGACAGAGGCAGGCAGTGCGGCAACGCCGCCAAGCCATTTTCACCGGCGACACTGCCCGGGTGCCGGAGCGGGAGCGATTAGTCTCGCTGGCCACGATCTCCATTGCTACGCGGCTGGCCCATCGCGCAGGTTCAGTTGGGTTTGAGCAGCTTGGCCAACTGCTCCGGGGGAACGGGCCGGCTGAAGAAGTTTCCCTGGGCTTCGTCACAATCGTGTGCCCACAGAAACTCCAGATCTTGAGCCGTTTCAACTCCCTGAGCAATGACCCGGAGCTTGAGCCTCCGACCCATACTTATGAATGCTTCGACGGTGGTCGTTCCACCAGGAGCGGTGGTGATTTGGCGGACAAACGACCGGTCGATCTTGAGGGCATTGACGGGTAGTTTCTGCATACTGCTCAAGCTGGAGTTGCCCGTGCCGAAATTGTCGACTGACACCTGCACCCCGCGATCCTTGAGGATCTTGAGAATGAACGCCGTCCGATCGGGATGGTTCATCAGAACACTTTCGGTTACGTCCAGCTCCAGAGACCCCGGGTCCAGGCCGGTTTTGCTGAGGGCCGCGAACAGCCCATCCAGAAAGCTCCCACTCTGAAACTCCGCTCCGGAGACGTTGACGGCCATCGTCTTTGCGGGCATACCCGCATCCGCCCAAGCTCGGGCTTGCGTGCACGCTTCGCCGAAGACCCAGGCGCCGATGGGCAGAATCAGGCCGGATTTCTCGGCGATGGGAATGAACTGCCCCGGAGGAATCGTTCCGCGCGTGGGATGTATCCAGCGGGACAGCGCTTCAGCCCCGGTGATGGCTCCCGTTTTCAGATTGACTTTGGGCTGATAGTGCAACGTCAATTCGTTCCGTTCCAAGGCGCGCCGCAGAGACTCCTCGATGGATTCGTCCTGAGCTTTAGGGACATTCAAGTCCCGGTTGAAGAACTGATAGCTCTGGCGCCCGTTCTTCTTGGCCTGGTACATCGCGATGTCTGCGTTTTTTATGAGCGCCTCCGCATCCAAGCCATCGTCGGGGTAGAGACTCACACCGATGCTTGCGGTGACGTGAGACTCGCAGTGGTCTGTGAGATGAAGCTCCGCTACCGCCTGCAACACTCTTCTGGCCGTTGCGGCGGCATCTTCCGGTCTTTGCACGTCCTGCAACAGCAAGACGAACTCGTCGCCTCCCTGCCTGCTTACCGTGTCTGGAGCGCGCACACAATTCAGCAAGCGATTTGCAACAGACTTGAGAAACTCGTCGCCGGCCGCATGTCCCAAGGAATCGTTGATGTGTTTGAAGCCATCCAAATCCAGGAACAGCACGGCGGCCCGTCCCCCGTGCCGCCGTGCAAGAGAGATCGCCTGGCCAACCCGGTCGCAAAAGAGCAATCGATTGGGCAAACCGGTCAGAGGATCATGTTCGGCCAGGTGAATCATCTGCTCCGACTGCGCCCGCGCCACGCTCACGTCGCGAAAAACGATCACCGCTCCAGTGACCTTCCCTTCACGGTCGTGGATAGGGCCAACGGAGTCTTCGATGAAGACTTCGTGACCATCACGGTGGATGAGGACACAATTCAACGGCAGTTTCCCTGTCAAGTCCTCCGATGCCGCCTTCGCCATCGGATCCAGGATCGCCTTGCGAGTGGTGGCGTCCACGATCCGGAAGGCCTCGGTCAGGTGCCGGCCGACCGCCTCCTGCAGCGACCAGCCCATCATGCCGCCCGCGATGGGATTGAAGAAGGTGATGTTTCCCGACATGTCGGTGCAAATCAGGGCATCCGCGATGCAGTTGAGCGTGGCCTGGGCGCGTTCCTTTTCATTGAACAGGATCTCTTCGTTCATCTTGCGCTCAACGGCATTGCTCAGGGCTCGCATGAGTTTATGCGGCTCGATCTGGCCCTTGATGAGGTAGTCTTCCGCGCCCTCTTGAATGGCTTGAATTGCCTTCGGCTCGTCGTCCAGGCTGGACAACAGCACAACGGAGGCGCGGGGCGCAACGGCGCGCGCCCGTCTGACCGCCTCCAGTCCTTCCGGATCGGGCAATCCCAGGTCGAGCAGGACAATGTCAACCGAATGCCCTACAAGATAGGTCTCAGCGTCCCCCAAAGATGCGACGTGAGTCAACGCGAAAGAATGTGGACCGCGATCGTCGAACATTGCGCGGATTACGCGAGTTTGTTTGCGATCATTCTCGATCAAAAGAACTGTCTTGTCTGGGCTTTTTCCCATCCGATTCACCTCTATAAGAGAAACCTATTACCACTTATCTAACATTCATGAGTTCGAAGAACCTTCCCAGACGAAAGTGATCGAAGAATCTCAAAGCCCGCGAAACAGGACTGTGCGCTTTTGCTCACTTCGGGGGTGGCTAGTTCGGTACCTGCGATCCTGCGGAGGCTGTTATGAGTTCATCTTCTTGATTCGACAGCAGATCGCCAGGCAGGCGAGGCGCACGGTACTTAAGTTGTAGGCGAGAATGCCGAGCCTCGACCGAACCTCATTGCCGCGGAATCGCCGACAACTAGCCGCGCTAGTTTCACGGCCTGCCAGCCCTGCTCGATCCTCTCGTGTATTTATCGAGTGAAGGCGCGCAATATCTTTGCACAGCCTCCAATCTGCCGCTGTCGCCGTCCTTCGATTGAACCGCGGTTGGCTATTCTTGTGCATATTTGCACAGATTGCGCATCTCCGCTGGAAGATACTTTCTTCAGTGTTAGTCGGGTTAATCTCCGAGACGCATCGCTGCCGATTCCCGGGAATTCACGAGCTTCACTGCGCCTTGTTCTTCTTCAATGCCTGCCCAAGGATTCTTCGAGATCGCCGCCGGGGCTCATGAACTCTAGCGGGTTCGAGCCCGCGGCGAGAGCCAACCGGTCAGGACCGGTTTGAAGCGGAGCGGGAGACCAAGGGCGATCAGCCGGCCGGGAAAAGGATTGCGAAAAGAGCCGCGCAACAGGAAGGGGCAAAATGAACATTGATTCGAAAGACTACCGCGTGCCACCAGATAAGAAGGTCGACCTCAGCGAGTGGCCGACGATTGTGGACCCCTATTTTAAGTCGAAGAGGAGGTATGAGGAACTTCTGCAGCAACACATCGAGAAGCTGAGTTCGCTGCAACTACGGCATTACGCGTACAACCGATACGCACTGTTGTTGATCTTTCAGGGGATGGACGGCGCCGGCAAGGACGGCGTCATCCGTCACGTCATGTCCGGGGTCAATCCGGAGGGCTGCGAAGTCTTCAGCTTCAAGCAGCCTAGCGCCGAGGAACTGGAACACGATTTCCTCTGGCGCACGACTTGCCGGCTTCCGGAACGGGGCAGGATCGGCATCTTCAATCGTTCGTATTACGAAGAGGTGCTGGTCGCTCGAGTGCATCCGGAGATCCTCCGCAGCCAAGGGCTGCCCGAAGAGTTGCGCGACGAGAAGAAGATTTGGGAGCAGAGGTATAGCTCCATTGTGGACCTGGAGAAGCACCTTGAGCGTAACGGCACGCGGACCGTCAAGATCTTTCTGCACCTTTCTTACGAGGAGCAGCGAAAGCGATTCCTGGCGCGCATCGATGAGGCAGACAAGAACTGGAAGTTCAGCACCTCCGACATTCACGAGAGGAAATACTGGAAGCAGTATATGAAGGCGTACGAAGAGTGCTTTCGTGCGACAAGTACTCATCGTGCGCCGTGGTACGTCGTCCCGGCCGACGATAAGGAGAACGCACGCCTAATCGTCTCCCAAATCGTCCTCGATGCTCTGGGGGGACTCAAGATGGCGTATCCCAAAACCACCGCAAAGCGCCGCCTCGAACTTCGCGCGATCAAGAAGCTATTGGCGAAATAGGGTCAGGGACCCATCGCCGGGAGATCCGAACCAACCAAGGTCTCAAAGCTCGCGTCCACGTACACGGTTAAATGGATCGTGGAACGACCACCACACTGATCGACATGGTCATGCTGAGCAAAGTGAGCCGTGTTCACCAGGCGCTGGATGCAATAAAGCACATTCCGCAGCTTGGGCTGGAAGCGGCCCCAACCGCACCCTCCTTAACGAGCGCCTGGACGGCTTCGGAATGGAGGTCGTAGACGACGCACTGGTGGCCAGCCCGCATCAGACGCCGCGCCATATTGGTTCCCATCCGGCCCAGCGCGATCATGCCGAGTTCCACCTGTGTCGCCTCTCCCTTGAAAGCCCCAGCGCGGACTCGTCACAGTGTCAGATGCATCCGCCTACGAGAGAGCTTACGGCGCCTGCACCTTTGCGACTCGACGCTCGCGGCGCGCTCAGACGTTTACAGCCAGGCTTGCATCGCTCTGCTCGACAGATCGTACGGGGAACCCCAAGCGCGCAGGTTGCAGGCGATGTGCTTGAGCCCGCGAGAAGGAGCGCATATAAGACTGCGCTACACGATTCCAGATCATGTTCCGTCCATAGAGGTAAGCACATTTGCGCATCGCCTGGCGCACTGCAGCATCGTCCAGAAGCGCAATTGCCGTGGCTGCGATGGCAGATGGGTCTTCAAAGGGAACCAGCGCCCCGCGGCCATCGTCCAGGAGTTCTACGGCGTGCCAGTATGGAGTCGAGATGATCGCCTTCCCGGCGCCCAGGGCATAGGCCAGGGTTCCCGATACAGCCTGTGCCTCGTGGCAGTAAGGCGTAATGTAAATGTCGGCCGAACCGACCAGCGAAGCCATTTCCTGAGGGCTGAAGAACCGGTTGTGGAAGATTACCTCCCGCTCAACCCCGATTTCCCTGGCTAAGGCCTGCAATTGATCCCGGTACCGGTCGCCCTCGCGGGCCCTGACATGCGGGTGCGTGGCGCCTGCGATGACGTAGACAACGTCCCTGTGGCGGGCGAGGATGCGCGGCAGGGCGCGAATCACGCTTTCGAATCCCTTGTTGGGAGAGAGCAAACCGAAGGTGAGCAATACAATCTTTTCCGCGATGGCGAACGCATCCTTGTAAACCTCCGGCTCCACAAAGGGCAAATCGGGGATCCCATGGGGAATCACGTCGATCTTCCAGCCTGGAACCCCAAATACATTTTGCAGGAGGCGTGAAGAGTACTCGCTCATCACGATAAGACGATCGGAACGCTGGGCGATTTCCAGCATGACCCGGCGCTGGCCGGCATCGGGCTCGCGAAGTACCGTATGCAGAGTCGTCACGACCGGCATGTCGAGGCGCGCCAGCAACTCCAGGACATAACTACCAGCTTTCCCTCCATAGATCCCATACTCGTGCTGCAAGCAGACTAAATCTATATTGCAAGCATTGAGAAAGCTCGCGGCCGCCCGATAAGACGGGATTTCGGCTTCGGTTATCTCGAATCGTACGCGCGCAGGGTAGGCGTACGACGATTGAGGATCGTTCACGGCTACCACCAACAAAGCCGCGGCTCCGTACTCAGCCGCGATGGCATCGCACACATCTGTCGTGAAGGTCGCAATTCCACACTGCCGAGGAAGGTGGTTGCCGATTACCGCTATCCTCACTGGACCCGTCCGGCGTGGTATCGCCTGCGAGGATATTGCCGATTGTTTTCCGAACACCGGAGGCGGTGATTCGCGCCGGATCATGGTGTTCGGCTGCAAATTCGCTGCGAGGTGAAGCGCGGACATTGCACTCTCCTAACGCTATGGTCAAGTTGGAATCGCGCTTAATACACAAGGACGGCGCCAAATGCCGGGCACGGGAAGTTCTTTAGGGCCCGGACTTGTACTGCCTTTCGTCAGTCCGCCAATCGCCATCTGCCGAGCAACTCGATGGCGAGTACCACCCACGCTACGGCCAGGAGCAGCTTCATCGGACCTCTGGCGATATGAAGATCGAAACCAAACAGCCACAAAGCCAGAAGAACGACAAAGATGGCCAAAGACCGGTCTACTCCCACGAACATCCGCGAGCGCCCGAATCGGACTCTCATCCGAAGTGCGCCGGGATCTCCGTCGCTGTCCAGCCACTTCGCTTCCGTCGATTTCGATCATCGAACGGCATTCATTCCGAAAGATGGTCAAAACAGCACATGACCCGGAGAGACCAGAAGGAGCCGTTGGCCGAACCCGTCGGCTGCAGCCGCCGCGAGTCATTGCGGTGCTCGATCTGGCGCGGGCCGGCGCAATCCGGCTTGCCATTTCCGACGCGATCGTGAATGAGGTGACGCGGGTCCTGCGCGCACACGCTTTACGGGACTCGGGTATGGATGTCGGCGGCGACTGCCTTGAGATAGTCTTCCGCGGCGCGAACCGCGTCCTCGGCCTCCACATCGCTGATGATGGCGATGCCGTAGAAGGCGATGTTTCGCTTGCGGCGCATGCGGTCAAACAGATCGAAGGCCGGGGCGAGCGCGGGATCGAGGTGCTTTTGCGCGAAGTCGAGAATGGCGACGTGATGCCCGAGTTGAGAGCGAGGACGCTGGCCGTAGCTCAGCATCAGAGCCAGGGAGGCCTTGAGGATGGCCTCGTAGGCCGTTTGATGGGCTGTTTCCTCGTCGATTGCGAGGGTCTTACGGGCGGCGACGGCTTTCTTTCGCGCGTCGGCCAGAAACTGCTTGACCTGATTCGGGTTCACCGGTTGCGGCTTGGTGGTTGCCATGGCCAATCAGCTCGATGTGCTTTCCATTCCAGATGTCGGCGATGAACGCGTCGCGCGCAGCGAGCCGCCGCTTGAGCTCCCGGGAAGTGAGAACAGTGTAGTTGATTTCGCGGCGGAGGGCCTGCTCGGCCTTGCGGATTTGGGATGCGAGCTGCGTCTGGTCCAGCCGGCCGAGAATCAAGAGGTCGATGTCGCTGGCGGCGTCGGCTTCACCCTTGGCAAAGGAGCCGTAGATCCAGGCGGATTCGATGCCGGGAACCGCCTGAAGCGCGCGCCTGAGGGTTGGCTCGATGCCGACCGAGCCCTGGAGCAGGGCGAAGACCGGCTTGAGATAGGGATAGGCGGGATTGACGCTGTAGTAGAGCTGGCGGCCTTCGGGCTCGGCGCGCAGGAAGCCCTCGCGCTGGAGGCGGGCGAGGTCGCGGGAGACGTTGGTCGGGTCGGCGTCGAGGTTGGCGGCCAACTGGCGAACGTACACACGGGCCGAACGGTTCAGGTAGAAGAACGTCAGCAGCTTGCGGCGGAGGTTGGAGCGGAGGGAGATCATTGCAGTAGAAGTTTACTACATTTGCAGTAAAAACATACTGCAATAGTTTCCTCCGGCTGGTATCCGGCTTGACCGCATCGCGCTTATGTAATACACTGCGTATATACACATGCGGTACGAGTGGGACGAGCGGAAGAACCGCGAGAACCATCGCAAGCACGGCATCAGTTTCGAACTGGCGGCGCTGGTTTTTGAGGATGAAAACCGGCTGATCGGTTTGGACCGCGTCGATGAGACGGGCGAGCAGCGATGGCATGCGCTAGGCGCGGTCTCAGTGGAGGCCGGCACCGCATTGATTTTATTGGTGGCGCACGTGTACAGGGAGGGACGCGATGGCGAAGAGATTATCCGTATCATCTCAGCGCGAAGAGCTGGTAAGAATGACGTCAGAAGATATCAGGAACAGGAAGTGGACTGAGGCTGAGAAAGAGGCGATTCGGCGTGGGGCTGCGAAGCAGGCGGCGGGGGATGATTCGGACATCGACTACTCCGACATTCCACGGCTGACGGCGGAGCAGCTTGCGCAGATGTTGCGGCTGCGCGGACCGCGGCGGAAGGTTGCGGTGAGTGTGCGGCTCGATCCGCTGGTGTTGGATTGGCTGCGGTCGAAGGGCGAAGGGCACCTGACGCGGATCAACGATATTCTCGCGAACCTGATGGAGATGGAAAAGGCAGGGAACAGGGAACAGAAAGCCGTAAAGAGCCAAAGATAGATAGCCCACCCGAGGGACAAAGACAAAGGCATCGCGAAGGTGGGCGCCCGGCGCGACCGGACGTTCTTGCAGTGGAAGATTGCTACAAATGCAGGCGGATTCTTGCTGGGGCCTTTGAGGTGGAGCGGTTCATCCGCAGGCTGGACGCCGAGAAGAGCAGGAGTCACTTGACACGGGATTCTTTGGACGGCTAGATTCTTGCCACGCGGGCCAAGCGTCCGTTGACTGGGCCTGAATTCACTCAACAAACTGAAAGGCAACTCCGATGAGACGAGCAGGAAAAGTGTGCTGGCAGGCGGCGTGTATTCTGGCCTGCGTTTGGTTATTCAGCGCCCCGTGCCGTGCCCAGGTGGGCAGGGCGTTTACGGATGGCAATGGACAGGAGGTCTGGCGCGGGACCGCGGTGCACGTGTGCCCGGTGGGATTCGCCATGCAAGGCGCCCATGTTGATAACAACGTCTTCACCTGCGTGCGTGTGGTTCCGGAGGGATGGGAGCGCCAGGTCCACACCTACCTGGATACGGGTACGGAAGGCGACCTGGGCCGCGGCAATATGCACGTTTGCCGTCCGGGCTGGTACATGCGCGGACTGCACAACAACTACGACTGGCTTGTGTGCTCCGATATGCCGGGCGTGCGGCGCTCGTTCCTCGACGCCAACGGCACGACCGAAGGAAACGGAATGCACGTGTGCCCGATGACGCGCGATGGTTTCACGGTCATGACTGGAATTCATAATGGCCGGAACGATTTTGCCTGCGCGGGACTCGCCATCGGTCATGACGATCACGACAGGCACGGCGACGACCATCATTGGCATGACCGGCCAGATCAGCATTAGGGCGCTGCTCCGAGATTCCTGTAACAGCGGCACAATTTGAGCGTGGGCTTCCGGGTCACTCCGCCGCGGCGCGCGGGGGACCGGGGCACCGGATTTTGGTGCGTGTGTTCTTTCGCCCCTACGGGACTGGGGATTTTGGGGGCGGGTTTCCCAGGGCTGCCCCTTCGTCGCTTGGGCGACTCAGGGTTGCCCTGGGCTATTTTCTTGCGCTCCCGGAGGGAGCTTTTCCACCTTAGGCGCAAGGGCAGAGGCGCGCGGCCAAGAGAGCGTGCCGGTGGGGCACCGGCTCGCTGAGATTTAGGGTTTTGTGGGTTCCGGGCCTCGTTCGCTGCGGCGGAGAGATCTGGTCCGCCCGTCTTTAGCGCACAGCGATTATTTGCGCGCAACTTCTTTAGAGTGAAAATTCATGGGCGAACTTGCCGTTCTGGATCTGGTATACATACCAGATCCAGAACGGCAAGAATGGACATCAGCAACTAATTTATTTTCAACATCTTGGAGCAACAACTGCGATTCCTGCCCGCGATGTGTCATTGGACTAGGTATATATACCAAGTACAAAAATGTTGCGAGGAGATGATCACAGATCTAGACTAATGATGCCGAATGGATTACCATCTCTTGTGACCCAAGGGGTCGTCGTATCACTAGGTATATATACCTAGTGATACAATGTGTGGGAGTACTGAATGTGAAAGGACACAGGGTGCTGTCAACATGGCTGGCCAAAGTCGTTTACAAATCGCCAAGTCCGATATTGTCAAGGCCTTCGAAGAAGCCGGCAAGAACGTCTTCTGGCCTAGTGATATCTCACAGATCCTGGAAAAGAATCGACGTTTCTGGAGATTGGCCCAAAACACAACGACAGCCAAATTCCTGGACTTTCTTTTGAATAGGACGGATCTCCATCTCGAATATCTGGAACCGTTGAATCATCCCAACGCTGCCGGCATTTCGCGCTACGTGTGGAAAGAGGCGTCCGCCTACGAAATCGCAGCCTCCATGAAACATGAAGCTTATCTTTGCCACGGAACTGCGATGTTCCTGCATGGCCTTACAGAGCAGATTCCAGCGCGAATCTACGTCAACAGCGAACAGAGTCCAAAACCAAGCTCCGGGCATCTGACCCAGGAGGGCATCAATCGAGCCTTTGCCGGGAAACAGCGCGAATCTCAGTTCATTTTCAAATTCGGTGATTCGGAAGCACTGTTACTTTGGGGGAAGAACACCGGACAGCTGGGAGTTGTCGATTTGGAGTACTCTGGGACGACGCTGAGAGTGACGGGGCTCGAAAGAACTCTCATCGATATTGCCGTTCGTCCCTCCTACGCTGGTGGAGTATTTCAAGTACTCGATGCATACCGGGGTGCGAAGGGCCGTGTGTCGGTCGGAACTTTGATCCCAACGCTCAAAAAGCTGGCGTATGTCTATCCATATCACCAAGCGATTGGCTTCTACATGCAGCGGGCGGGATATACGAAGGGCCAGTATGAGCGACTCAGGCGTTTGGGCACTCAATTTGATTTCTATCTCGCCTATGGGATGAAAGAAAAGGACTATGACCCGTATTGGCGGCTATTCTTCCCAAAGAGCCTTCATTGACTCCACTCGTTTTATAACGAAATCAAAGTAATAGTCAAAGTCCTCCACTTCCTCGCTTGAGGATGCTTTGACGCTGTCCCAATCCGGCCGATGAAACTCCCTCTGATCCTTGATTCGATCTAGGAATTCGAGGGGGACTTCCTTTGCCGCAAAAATCTGTCGGGTTAGTTCCAGGTTCCCAGGAGAGCTGAATTCCATCCCCGTGATCACTGCGATGAGATGGATGTCGTAGAAATCGCGTGCTCTTGCTGCGGGGTAGCGTCTTAGCGAGTAATCGGGCATCTGCTGACAGATTGCGCGAAGCTTCTCGATCGCGATCATACTTGGGCTGTAGGCGTAGATCGCGTAATCGTCGAGTTCCAGTTCAACCTTGCCGGCCACGTATTCGTACTTGCTGAGATCGATCGTGAATACACGTTGTTGCGCGGGACCAACAACAAGAGAGTCGCGGCGTAGAGCATCCGGATCTCCTCGCAGTTCATCGTATTTGCGCTTTTCTGAGACCTTGAACAAGGCTACATAGCCTCCCCATCGGGGATCCTGCCCTTCGGGAACTGTGCTTGGCTTCGGCTCGAACTTGAAGTCGAATGTTACCAAACCCGCTGAAGAGAATCGATTCTCGAGTGCCCTCCGAAGCCGCACGCGGATTTCATCAACATTCTCAAAGTCACCCTCGATTGAGAAGTCGAGATCGAGCGACGTTCTCTTGCTCAAGCGATGCGCAAGCGAAAGCGCGTTGCCTCCTTTGAGCACAACCTTTTCGAAAAGCAGGTCGTCGGAGAACACTGCTGTGATCGCGAGGCGGCGAATTTCGCCAAAGTCGATTGGAGGCGATTTGGGCATTTGCACCCATCTTCGCACAACCCCGCTGTATCGCGGTCCCTTTGTGATTCAATAGTATAGATGGGTATTCCCCGGAGATCGACGTTAAAAGGGCGATGGATTGCGGCGACGCGGAAGGTGCGCGAGTACTGGATGGTGGTGCGCGCGCTGGCGCACACGGGGCATCCGGTGCTGGTGCAGATTATTCCCACGCGGTTCTGCAACCTGAGCTGCGCCTACTGCAATGAGTACGACAAGGTGAGCGAGCCGGTGCCGCTGGAGGAGATGCTGCGGCGGATCGACGCGCTGGGGCGGCTGGGGACGGCGATGATCGGCATCTCGGGCGGGGAGCCGCTGACGCACCCGGACCTGGACGAGATTGTTCGCCGGATAAGAAAGACGGGCGCGATTGCGGGGATGATCACGAACGGGTTCCTGCTGAACGAGGAGCGGATCGAGCGGCTGAACCGGGCGGGCTTGGACCACATGCAGATTAGCATCGATAATTTAGAGCCGGACGAGGTGTCGAAGAAGAGCCTGAAGACGCTGGACCGGCGGCTGGAGATGTTGGCGGAGTTTGCCGAGTTCCACGTGAACATCAACTCGGTGGTGGGCGGGGGGATCAGAAACCCAAATGACGCGCTGGTGATTGGCAAGAGGGCGCTGGAGCTCGGGTTCGAGTCGACGATCGGGATCATTCACGACGGGGACGGGCAACTGAAGCCGCTTTTGGCGGACGAGGCGCGGGTATACCACGAGATGAGGGACCGGAAGAAGACGAACTACGCGCAGTTCGACAAGTTCCAGGAGGCGATAGCCGAGGGGCGTGCGAACGACTGGCGGTGCCGTGCGGGAGCGCGGTACCTGTATGTGTGCGAGGACGGGCTGGTGCACTACTGCTCGCAGCAGAGGGGGCACCCGGGCGTGCCGGTGGCGCAATATACGACGGCGGACGTGAAGCGGGAGTTTTTGACGGGGAAGAGCTGCGCGCCGAATTGCACGATCGGATGCGTGCACCGGATCAGTTATATCGACCACTGGCGGGCCGAACAGACGCAGATGGTGGCGCCGGGGGGACAGGAGCTGGTGAAGATACAGGGAGTAGGGAGTAGGGAGTAGGGAACGAGAAGGTAGGAATCAGGGATCCTATGCCGATCGTAGACTCTGGACGACGCGGCAAATGATACAAACCGCGCTTGAAGCGCAGCCCCTCCACCCTTGTTCATCTTCCTGACCCAAGCGACGCGAATCGCGTAGAATGCTCCCGGAACCCCGAGCGTCTATTTGAGCGGAGAAACCGATGCGTCTTGCTGCCGTTGCCGTTGTTGTCCTTGGCTTTGCGACCCTGTGCGCCGCGCAGAGCGGAGCGAATTGGAGCTATGAGGGAAAGACCGGCCCGCTGGTCTGGGGCAAACTCGACCCGGCCTACCAGGCCTGCTCCAGGGGCCACGAGCAGTCGCCGCTCGACATCCGCGGCGCGAAGCTGAACAAGGCGCTTGAGCCGCTCCAGTTCCATTTCGTTGCCGGATCTGTGACCCTCGAAAACACCGGCCACGGCATCGTGGCTCACGTCAATCCCGGCAGCACGATGGTTGCCGGCGGCGTGCGCTACCAGCTCGCCGAGCTGGACTTCCACCACCCCAGCGAGCACCCCGTCCGGGGCAAGTTGAGCGACATGGAAGTGGACCTGGCCTATCGCGGCGACGACGGCACGAAGGCGATTGTGGCCGTGCGGCTGAACGGGGAGCCCAATGTCCCCAACGCCATTCTCGCGACGCTCTGGCCGCACCTGCCTGTCAAGGCCGGCGCCACAGCGAAGATCGCCGAAATGGTGAGCGCCGGGGGCTTGCTGCCCGCCGATCGCGGGTATTGGACCTACATAGGCTCCGAGATCACGCCGCCCTGCACCGAGGGGGTCCGCTGGTTCGTCTTCGAGAACGACCTCAGCATCAGCCGCTCGCAGTTGAGCACCTTCGCGAACCTCTTCAAGATGAATACACGGCCCATCCAGGACCCGCACGGGCGGAAGATCGAAGCGAACGAGTGAGGCAGCTTCTGGCTTCTGGCTTCTAGCTTCTAGCTTTCAGGTTCTCGCTGCCGGCACGGCCAGCGACGTGAGATGCAATGCGATCTCATCGCCGGCGCTCTCGACACGTATGCCCATCAGGTCGCGCACCACGTAGTGCGCCGCATCCAGCGACTCTGCGGAAACGGAGAACGTGGTCGCCACAACCGTGCATCCCGCCTCGCGGCCGGCCCGCGCACCGGAAGCCGAATCCTCGAAGACGACACAATCGGCGGGCGCAATGCCCAGCAGCTTCGCCCCGAACCGGAACGGCTCCGGATGCGGCTTGCCGCGGGTGACGTTGTCGGCGGTGACGAGGCGCTCGGGCACGGGAACGCCTCCGGCAGCCAGGCGAATCCGCGTCAGGCGCTCGGTGGCGCTGGTGACCACGGTCCAGCATCCGGCCGGCAGCGCGGCGAGCAGCTCCGGCACTCCCGGCAGCACTCTCAGTCCCTCGTTGTCCGCGGCCTCGATCTCCTCGATCACCTTCAGCTCCGCCTCGGGGTCGAGGTCAGGGCGCAGCTTCGCGGCTGTCTCGATGGCGCGGCGGCCGTGTGCCGTCTCTCGCGCCAGCACGGGATCGACGCCGCGAATCTCGGCCCATTTCGTCCAACTCCGCTCCACCGAGCCGATCGACGAGATCAGAATCCCGTCCATGTCGAACAGAATTCCTCGACAACGGATCACGACAGGGGAAGAAGCGATGGAGGAGGCCATGCTTAGATTCTAGATTGGCGAGAGACTACCGGCGTTTTTCCGGCTGCGTCTCCTTCGGCGCCGGAAAGCTCACACGCGGCGGGTCGCCGAACGTGATCGTCCCTTCGACGCTCTGCTTTCGCGTGCCGGAGACGGCCTCGTTCTGGCCGAGCTGAATCGTCCCATTCGCGATCGCCGCGTCGGCCGTCCAGCGGTCGAAGTGCGCCAGCGCTGCAGGAACCGGCGCGACCTTGCTCGCTCCGCTGGAAGCACTCGCGGGCGCAATGCTTCCCTGCCGGCACTCGAAGTGCAGCGTTCCTTCGGCCGAGGCGGCCAGATCGCTGGCCGTGTAGCCCGATAGCTCCAGCTTGCCGTTGCCGCTCAGGGCGCCGCCCGTCCAGCGCAACTTCAGCAGACGCCCCACGTCGGCAGCATTGAGATTCTCGAATTCGCCCCCAAGCGTATAGGACAGCTTGTCCCGGCCGTTCGCCGGCTTGCCGAGCATAGCGCCGAGATGCACTTTGCCGCCGTAAAGGCCGCCGTCGAGGTTTGTGATCTCCGCGCCGGCCGGGAAGACACGCACCGCGGCGCTGACGCTCTGGAGCGTCACAGGGCCCAGAACCAGCGAGTCCGCCGACACCTTGCCCTCAACCTGCGGCCAGGGCGGCGCGGCAGAGGGACGGAGGCGGTCAATGAACTTCGAAAGCAGCGTTCCCTTTTGCGGCGCGCCGAGCAACACGCTCTCCAGGACCGCGGCGTCGAGCGCGCCGAACTTCACGTCAAACTGCGCAGAACAGGGCTGCGCCGCGGCTTGCGGCGGGCAATTCCCGGGAACGGTCACGCTCCCTGTGCCTTTGAGCGGGCCGTAGGAGAACTTGACTGGGTCCCAGCGGAATCCGCCGGTGTCGAGGTGAAGCGTGGCTTCGTCAATGACCACGTGGCCGGCGAGATAATCGGCCTTCCAGTTGGCGTTGTGCAGGGTTACGGTTCCGGTCAGGGTGTCGCCAACGACTGGCGCGGGTGCGCCGCTAGCTGGCTCCGGAGTTCCCGCCGCGCCCGCCTCTTCTGTAGTCATGCCGACGAGGGGAATCTCCTCAGGCGGCAGCCAGGGTCCCTGGGCGGTCAGATCCACCGAGATCGGCTCACCGGCCAGCGACGTCAATGCCTCCTTCACAGGAATGCCAACCGCGTTGGCCAGTTCTTTGGCGCGAGCAAAGCTCGCCTGGCCACGTACGCCCACCTGGTAACCGGACGCCGAGAAGCGCAGGTTGAACGCAAGCGGTGCGTTTCCGCCGGCGGGGATGGCGACGGTACCGGCCAATGCCACAGTCGAACTCCCTTCGCCCTTCGGCTCCGCCGCGCCCTGTTTCTGCGAAGCGCCAGACAGGTCCGGAACAGGCTCCAGCGTGAACTTGGGCGCCTGAACCGGCTTGCTGAGCCCGCCGCCGGTCAGGGCAAAGTCCTCCACGGTCAGGTTGCCGGTCAGCGGGCCGGTTTCCGCCGAGGCCGCGCCCGCCTCATGGCCCCGCGCCGGCTTTGCGGGTTTCGCCGGCTCGGTGCTTTCGACTGCACTGGCGGCGTAAGCGATCTTCCCGCTCACCGTGCCGTTGGCTTCCAGATCCGGCGTCGAGCCGCTTCGGAGCGTGCGCAGGGCGTCGAGGCCCGCAGCCACAGGAACCCGATCGAGTTCCAGCGAAAAGCGCGGCGATGCATTTGCGCCCAACTGATCCCCGGTCAAGTGAACGCGGCCGTTCCCGATGGGCGAATTGCAGTCGATGTTTTCCAAGCTGCGTCGCGAGTAGTGGTAGACCAGCGTGCAAGTGGCGTCGAAGTCCATCGGCGAAGTGGGAGTGAACTCGGCGCGGTGCACTCCTTGCGCGCGCAGGCGCGTGGTCACTTGCGCGGTATCGACCGTGCCGTCCAGGTGCAGCTCGCCGGTGAGGTCGCCTCGCCAACCGGGATCGGTTCCGGCGACGAGCCGCGCCAACTGTCCGAGTTGCGCCTTTCGCCAGTCTAGGTCCACGTGGAGCGGCATTTCGTGCAGCGTAGGCGCGCGGCGCAGGGTGGCTTCCATGCGCACCACGCCGGTCTCCTCCTGGTACAGGCTGACGTCGGTCCGTGCCGGCTGCCCTTTCAGCCGCAGGCGCCACTCGCCGGAATTCTCCTGCCAGAACGAGACGTCGGCGTCGACGAGAGAGAACGGCAATTTCTCCACGCCGTTCTTGAAATTGATTCGGGAGCTCTTCGCCTCCAGGTAGGGCAGCGGGACAGGCGGGCGCCGGCCCGTCCCCTGGCCCGTTTGCGCGGCGGCGGTGCGGAAGATCGAGTCGAGGTTCCACTGGCTGGGCCCCGTGCGCACCAGGTTCAGGCTGGCCTCGTCGACGCTGATCTTGTCGATCTCCACGCGGCCCCGCACCAACGCCAGCAGGCGCAGCGAAGCGGTCACCTTGTTGGCGTGGAGAACCGGCTCGGCGCCATAGACCGGGTTTTCGGCAACACTGAGGTCCGAGATCACGAAACCCGGCCAGGGCAGGACCCGAACCTGCACCGATGAGAGCCGCGCCGGCCTGCCCAGCGATTGCGAAAGAAGACCCGCGATCTGGCCCCTATAGCGGCTGATACCGATCATCGGAGGCACCACGAGCACAAGAACCAGCAGCGCGATGACTGCGAGCCCGATTCGCAGCCACCGGCGCATTCGTCGCTTGCCTCCGGCGCCGTTTGTCATTGTCTTTACGATTCTAGCCTCTTGCGGACCGGCCGGTCGCGGAAGGACCGGCCAGGTGACGATCACGAGGCGCCGCCGGAACTGCGCGGAACGATGCCCCTGCGGAAGCGAGTCGAGAGCGGGAAGCTAATGGCGAATCGCTGCTTTCTTCACCGCGTCAGATGAAGGGTCCGGCTCCAGCGGGTCCCGGTGAAGAAGTGCAGCACCACGTGGCCCATCCACGCCACGCGCGCACCGATGCCCGTCTGGGTGTAGACCGACTCCGGCGTGTCGAACGACCAGTAGTTGAACAGCGGCCGGCCGACGACGTTTTGCCGCGGAACAAAACCCCAATAGCGTGAGTCGAGACTTTCGTGCCGGTTGTCGCCCATCATGAAGTACATGCCATCGGGAACCACCAGGTCGCCATCGACGATGTGGTTGTGAAAATCGACAGCCCAAGTCTCCGTGGCGCCGCCCGGCTGCGGATACGGCGGCATGGAGGGGAACTCGTCCAGGAATTGCTGGTAGTTGTCCGGCGTGGTGGGCTCGGCGTGCGGCTGGTTCTGCGCCACGCCGTTGATGAACACGATCCCGCCGCGCAGGTGGATCTTGTCGCCGGGCACGCCGACGAGGCGCTTGACCAGGAAGAAATATTGCGGCTTGCCCTCGGAGTCGGGCTCCGGCTCGGCAACCGGCTTGATAAAGACGACGATATCGTTGCGCTTCGGCTCGCGGTAATGAAGCAGCGGCATCCAGCCCGTCGGCGGCGCCAGCGTGATGCGATCGACGACGAGGTGATCGCCCACCAGAAGCGTCTTTTCCATCGATCCGGACGGGATGACGAAGTTCTGCGCCAGAAAGGTCAGGATGAACATGCCCACCACCAGCACCGAGCAGATGCTGGCCGCCGCTTCAAACGGCGTTTCCTCCACCCGGTCGGGCTTGGGCGCCGGTTCCTGGCGCTTCCCTGCGGGCTCTTTGGTTGCTCGCGTTTTCTTCTTCGCCATTCAGTTGCTCGTTGTGGAAGGTCTCGGCGGTTCCCGGCCCGTTCAAGGGCCGAATCAGTGCACCACGCGGAAGATGCGCCGCCAGCGGGCAAATCCCGTCAGCCGCCCGGCGAGATCCCGTTCGTGTCCGAGTCTATCATCCGCGGCTTGCGGCCCCGGCGGCTGCGCCGATGGCTGCACGTCGGTGGTCGACGGCCGCACCAGCGAGAAATAGATGACCAGAGGCCGGGCCACGATCGCCTGGCGCGGCACAAATCCCCAGAAGCGCGAGTCCTTACTGTGATTGCGGTTGTCGCCGAGAACAAAGTACTCGCCGGCCGGCACCACCAGCTCGCCGTCGCGCGTCAGGCTCTGCATCTGGAGCCACCAGTCGGGATCGACCTCCGGATCGCTGTACGTCTTGCCGGGGAAGTTGTCGCGCACGGGGTTTGGCGGCGCGGGTTCAAAGGCCGCATACGGCTCGTCCTGGGCGAGGCCATTCACGAAGACGTGCCCGCCAGCGATCCGGAGCCGGTCGTTGGGAAGGCCCACCACTCTCTTGATCAGCATGGGCGGCTGCGAGTGACGAAAAACAATGATGTCCCCGCGCTGGACCGGCCGATACGGCAGCAGCCACCGGCTCACAACCCCCGAGGGCGCGTAGACCTGCTTGTTGAAGAGCAGAAAATCGCCGACCAGCAGGGTACGCTCCATGCTTTCCGAAGGAATCAGCAGGGGCTGCAGCACGAACGTCAGGACGAACAGCGCCACCACCACCGTCTGCATCAGCGAGGCCAAAACCTGCGGCAGCGTAGGCAGATGCTCGCGGAGGATCGCCATGCGGCGGAGAAACGGCAGCGGCACTGGGGCTGGCGTGCTCATTGCGCGTCACGCTCCTTCGTCTCTCCGGCGTCGGGCGTCAGTTCCGGCCCCTCGCCCGCACCGGAAGCGCTTGCCGTCGCGGCGGCCACGCTCTCCAGAATCGACAGGCGGTCGAGCGCTCGCCGCGCCGCATCCTGTTCCGCGTGCTTCTTCGTGCTCCCCATCCCGCGAGCCAGCGGCGCTCCCTTCTCTCCGGTCCCGGTTTTCAGGCGGACCTCGACCAGGAAGCGCTTGCGGTGGCCGGGTCCGCTTTCGCTCCTCACGCGATACACGGGAGTTCCGGCGCGAGCCGCCTGCAGTTGCTCCTGGAGCGCGGATTTGAAGTTGCCCATAGCCGCTCCCGATCGCAGTTCCAGCGCCAGCCGATCGGCATCCTCGCCCATCACCTGCTGCCGGATGAATCCCCGCACCGGCTCCATCCCGCCATCGAGAAACAGTGCGCCCATCACAGCTTCCATGGTATTTGAAAGCACGGTGCTCTTGTAGCGCAGGCCGCTGCGCTCTTCGCCGGGGCTCAGACGCAGATGCTCGGCCAGCCCAATTCTCTCCGCTACCTGCGCCATGTGCTCGCGGCTCACCAACCCCGCGCGAACCCGCGTCAACTCTCCTTCGCGCCACTCCGGATGCGCCATGAAGAGCGCCTCGGCCACAATCAGCCCCAGCACGGCGTCACCGAGGAACTCCAGCCGCTCGTTGTCGGCCTGGGCGGACCGCTCGTTCCCGCCGGTCTTCGCCAACTCGTGGGCGAGCGAGCGGTGCGTCAGAGCGCGAGCCAGCAGCTCGGGGCTCGAGAACTCATGCCCGAGCGCCGCCTCAAGCTCTTTCTGTTCCGCTTCCTCTCGCTTCTTGACTCGCATCGGCCTCTCTTCTCAAATCTATCGGCATATTCGCATGGCCGTTCGCACGGCGGGGCTCAGCCCCGCTCGGGGCGGTTCGCGCACGGCACGCGTTTCCGCAAGGCGGAATTCACCGGGCAACAATCACTTCGGCTTTGGTGCGCCTTGCGGGGCTTGCGGCGGCGGCTTGGCCGGCGTGTTGTCCGGCGGGTTATCGCCGGTGTCCTCGTCGCAGTCGTGTTCGTGGCCGTGCTGCACGTAAGGCGTCTTCTCGCCCCGCTCGGCCGCCAGCCGGGTATCGAGCTGCCCGTCGCGCACCTCCAGAGCCTGCTTGTATTCGGTGAGCGCATCGTCGCGCTTGCACTCCAGATCCAGCATCCGTCCCAGATAGATGTGCGACCAGGCGAGCAGCCGCTGCTCCTTGCTGGTCGCGAGCGTCTTCTGGAAGTCGTTGACCGCTTGATCCGGGTGGCCGCTCATCAGATCGACGCGCGCCAGGATGAAATGCGCTCGCGCCGCATCGGCCGTCGAGGAGACGGTGCCGGCATCCTGCGCCAGCGCCTTCTGCGCCAGCGCGGCGGCGGCGGCCACATCGCCGTCGGCGAGCTTCGCCTCGGCCAAATCCAGCCCGGTCAACTGCCGTGGCTTGCTGCGCTGCAGTACGTCCTCGTCGGCCTCTTTGTCGAAATCGATCTGGCGCGCGCGGTGCACCTGCTGGTCCACGTCCATGCTGTAGACCATCTCGCCGATGATGTCCTTCAGGCCGGTGGGGTCTTTCTCGAACGAAAGCAACTGCTCGTAGAAGTATTGCGTCAGCACGTACCCCTGCCTCATGTCGTGCTGCATCGCGGCCCATTTCACCGCGTCGATCCTCTGCTGGGTGAGCTCGCGCTCGTGCTCGTAGCGCGGCAACTGCGAGCGGTCGACCCCGGCGGGAATCCTGTACACCGGGATGCCTGTGTCCATGGTGCGCGCCTCGATCGCCTTGATCAGGCACTCGATGGTCAGCGCCGTGGTATCGGAGCGGAACCGGTAGTCGAGAGGCGCGTCACGAATCTCCTTCAGGATCGGCTGTTCGCGCTCCACGGCATTGGTGCGCGCATAAAGCAGGGAATCGATGACGTAGTGCAGGTAGGTGTGGCGCACGCCAGCCATGGGGATCGCGCCATTCACCGGCGAAACCACCACCACATAGTCGGCGCCGTAGAGGCGGGCATTCACCATGGCCGGCGAAAGCTGCGGTTCGATAACGACGATGAACCGCTTGCCCTCGTAGCTCGAGGCCGGAATCTTGAGGTAGAGGTTGGCGGCCACGACCATCTGCGAAAGCGGATCGTGCAGCTTGTTGATCTCCTCGTCGTAGAGAAGATGCGTCGTCAGCCAGATGCCGTGGAGATCGACGGCGGCGGCAAACGCCCGCAGAAGGGGCGCTACATCTGCCACCTGGGTCGAGTCCGGCGGCATTTCGGTCAGATCCGCCGTGATCTCGAGCTCCGGCGGGGCCGTCAGGTACAGCGCCAGCGAAATGTACTGCGAGATGTCGCGCGTGGTGCCCGTCATGCGGTGCTGGGCAATGTAGAGGCAGAGGGCATCGCGCCGGATGCGGGCATCCTCGCTCCTGGCCAGAGCCTGGTTGATTTCGTCGCGGACGCGCCGGCGGATGGGAGCGCTCTGCTGCAGGCCCTCGTCGTAGCCGCAGACGTTCAGCCCGGCGGCCATGGCGAAGAGCGCCTCGGAGCCGATGAGCGAGACCATCGGCCCGGCAGGATCGATCAGCGACGGCGCCTTCTCCCGCGCGTACGTCTGCCCGGACGACGAGCTCTGGCTGGACGAGGAGCTGCTCGACGACTGTGCCGGTGCGCCAACAGGCGCCACGCCAGCCAACAGGAATGAAGAAACCGCAAAAAGAAGGGCGGAGGACCGCAATCGACGCATCATGGGCAAACCCTGCCTGCAAGTCTAGTTAGACGCACCGGCAGGGTCAAACGGGAGGCGGGGTGAAGGGATTGGTTGCAGGCCCTAGTAATGGCCGCTCCACAGAACGATCCACGAACCGTGTCATAGAATGGTTGCGCTGTAAGAAGTCCGGTGCGCGCGGAATTGAATCGGCATGCACAGGAAAAAGGACTCATATGCGGACAAATCTCCTCTTCCGTTTCTCCCTGCTCTTCCTCCTTCCTGCCGGATTCGCCAGCTCACAGCCTTCGGGTGGACCTTACGGGCCGATCGAACAGCGTTATGACATCCCGAAGACGGGCACGGTGTATTATGTCGCGCCGGACGGAAAGAGCGATTTGATCGGGACCGATCTAAAAAGCCCCACAACCATCGAGGCAGCGATCGAGCGCGTCGTGACCGGCGATGCAATCGTCTTGCGCGGCGGCGTCTACAGGACGGGCGGTTTGGTGCTGAACCAGGGCATCACGATGCAGCCGTACGAAGACGAGCATCCTGTCCTGAAGGGCACACAGGTGGCGACGCAATGGGAGGCGCTGCCCAACAACGTGTGGAGGACCCCCTGGAAGCACCTCTTTCCGGCTGAGCCTTTGCCCTGGTGGCAGCGACGCCGCGAGGGGATGAAGACGCCGCTGCACCGGTTCAACAACGACATGGTCTTCATCGACGGCGAACTGCTCATTTCCAAAGGCTGGGAAGGAGAGCTCGATCCCCATTCGTTCTACGTCGACTACAAGAACGGATTTGTATACATTGGCGCCGATCCCGCCAACCGGCTGGTCGAAATCACCGCGCAGGACGGCGCGCTGGTCCGCACCAGCGGGCCCGCGCACGGCAAGGTCTCCGATGGGAAAGGCCCGGTGATTCGCGGCCTCACGTTCACGCAGTATGCGTATCGCGCCCTCGAAATCGAGGGCAAGAAGCACTTCACCTCGGCGGACGAGCCCACCAACGAGCCCGTCGGCCTCTCCGACCCCTCGACCTATGGCAAAGAGGTCACGGACACGGTGATCGAGAACGTGACCATCACCTACTGCTCCCATGTGGCCGGATACTTCCGCGGCGACGGGCTCGTCTTCCGGAATTCGCTCATCAGCGACACCAGCACCGAAGGCCTCTACGTCATCGGTTCCTCCGATGTGCTGATCGAAAAGAGCATCTTCCGGCGGAACAACATCAAGCAGTTGACCGGCTATTTCCCGTCCGCGGTGAAGATCTTCAACCAGACCTATCGCGTCACCTTCCGCGACAACCTGATCGCCGACCAACCCTATTCCAACGGAGTCTGGTTCGACGTGGGAAACCACGACGCCGTGATCGTCGACAACTGGGTTGAAAACGTGCAGAACGGCATCTTCATCGAAATCTCGCGCGGCGCCACTATCGCCGGCAACGTGGTGGTGAACTCGGGCAGCGGGCTCCGCGTCCTGAATTCGGCGGATGTGCACGCCTACAACAATACCTTTGTGAATGCACGTGTATCCTTCGAGCGCAACGATCGGGTGGCCGCCGGCGATCTCTTCGACTGGCATGCTTCGACGGGCCCGGGCCTGGACCAACGGGACGGCCATGTCTTTGTCCACAACCTGATGGCAGCCACAGAGACGTTCCGCGATCCGCTGCTTGAGTTTGCTCAAAAAGCGTCGCTTTGCGGCAAGCTCGTACACCCGCAGGCGAAGGAAGTCGATGGCAACGTCTACATCCGTTCCCCCTGGGTCGCCGCATCCGGCACGCCGCCGCCGTTGATCGCCGATGCGCCCGTGGCGGGCGAGACCTGCTCCGCAAAGGCCGCTTCGCTTGCCGAGTTCCGCAAGCTGGAGCCTGCGTTTGAAATGAACGGCGTCCAGATTGACCGGTCGCCCCGCTCCGTTTTGAAGGGGCCCGATCTCGGGCGCTTTGAGCTGCAGCGCGGGGTTACGAACGTGCCCGCCAAAGACCTGCTTCCCGCGGATGTGCGCGTTCTGCTGGGATGGACCGAGGCGGAGGCGAAGACGCCCGGAGCCTATCCGCTCCAATAGGGTTGAGTCGCGGCAGAGGGCACCGTTCCTCTGCCGCCCCTCCGATCCTTGGGATGTCCAGGGACGCAGGCGGGAGCGATCCGCGCCCCATAACCCGTCTGGGACCGACTGTAGATCCGATTCTGGAGCGCGGGTATCCTCCGGGGTTCAGTCGCGATATATCTTTTACATAATAAGAGAGTTAAATGGACTCTCCAGTTTCGCTCCGGTGCCGATTCTCAATCTGAGCGCCGACAGACGCCACCGCTCTCTCAGCTGATCGGGCTGTTCTCTCCCTATCCCCAAGGCGAACAAAAGAAAAACGTAATTTGTGATAAAAAAAATAGTTAACCATAGTTAACAAGTTGTGGCATCCTATTCGCAGGTGATTCCTGCAACCGCTTCCCCCAGGGAGAGAACGATGGCCACAGACGTCGTCACCCGCGTCACGCTCGCTGAACCCTCCCTGCCGGAGGTTCATTCGAGCGTGCGCATCTCCCGCTCGCCCCTCTATTGGCGTCGGCTGTTGGGCTTTGTTGGCCCCGGGTTCCTGATTTCGGTCGGCTACATGGACCCAGGCAACTGGGCCACCGATATCGCCGGCGGCTCGCGTTTCGGCTACACACTCTTGTTCGTCATCATGCTCTCGAACCTGATGGCGATCCTGCTCCAGAGCCTCTCGCTGAAGCTGGGCGTCGCCACCGAGCGCGACCTGGCGCAGCTTTGCCGCGAGAGCTACGGGCGGAGAACGGCCTTCGTGCTTTGGCTCATGGCCGAAGTTGCGATCGCGGCTTGCGACCTTGCCGAGGTGGTCGGATCGGCGATCGCGCTCCAGCTTCTCTTCCACATCCCGCTTTTCTACGGCGTGCTGATCACCGGGGCGGACGTGCTGGTGATCCTGCTCCTGCAGCGTGTCGGGTTCCGCTATGTCGAAGCGATCGTGATCGCGCTGATCGGGACGATCATCGTGCTGTTCGGCATGCAGATGATTTTCTCGCGGCCGGAATACTGGCCCGCGTTCCGGAGCCTGGTCGTGCCGTCGCCGTCGATCGTGACCAACGGCGCCATGCTCTACATCGCCATCGGCATCCTGGGCGCCACGGTGATGCCGCACAATCTGTACCTGCACTCGTCGATCGTGCAGAGCCGGCGCTACAAGCGCACACCGGAAGGCAAGCGCGAGGCCATCCACTTCGCCAACGTGGATTCGGCTCTGGCGCTGACCATCGCACTGTTCGTGAATGCCGCAATCCTGATCGTGGCCGCGGCGGTCTTTCACCGCAGCGGGTACTTCGACGTAGCCGCGATCCAGGACGCCTACAAGCTGCTTAGCCCGCTGGTGGGCGCGGCAGGTGCGAGCACGCTGTTCGCCCTCGCTTTGCTGGCCAGCGGCCAGAACTCGTCCATTACCGGTACGCTGGCGGGCCAGGTGGTGATGGAAGGCTTCGTAGCCATGCGCGTTTCGCCGTGGCTGCGGCGGCTCATTACCCGCTCGCTGGCCATCATTCCCACCGTAGTTGTTGTTGCGTTCATGGGCGAGAGGGGAACGGAGAACCTGCTCATTCTGAGTCAGGTGGTTCTCTCGTTCCAATTGAGTTTCGCCGTGGTTCCGCTGGTGATGTTTACGGGCGACCGGAAAAAGATGGGCGAGTTTGTGAACGCGCGCTGGCTGCAGGCGCTGGCGTGGACCACCGCTGTGCTGATCGCCGGGCTGAACGCATGGCTGCTGGTGGAGACGGCGATGGGCCGCTCGTAGGCTGTGGGACGCCGGGTTTCGTCAGCAGGCCGCCGGCTCCGTGGACCGAAGCTGAGGTCCTATGACTCTCCTGATTACTCGCAGTGCGGTTCGGTGAGCCATCACACGGAGAGGCTATTGCCGCTTTTCCGGGTCCAGTGGTTGAATGGCAATGGATCAATCAGGCTCGGTCCGATCCAGGGATGGGGGCCTGTCTCATGAGCGACGATCTCCAAAACACTCCGAATGACCCGGAAAAGGTGGACCGGCCCCAGCCGCCGGCCGACGGCACCGGACCCGAGTACCATGTCCTGCCCTACAAGGAACGGATGGGGGAGCAGGAACTCTATTCCTTCCGCGAGGCCATGATGGAACCGGAACCGGCCGGCAAGGAGGACATCAAGAAGGCGCAACGGAAACGGTCGACCACTCTGCTTCTCATCGGGCTCGCGGCCGTGATCGGTGCACTCGGGCTTCTGCTCGTTCCGCGATTGATAAAGCCGGCAAAGGCGCCTGCACTCTACGTTGACATGGGAGCGCGCCAGTTCGATCCGGCCGGGCTCTCCGGCCGCCTCATCGTCCGATGGGAAGGCAGCGCCGCCTACCAGCTCTTCGTGGACCCCTCCGACCAAGGAATGACCGCCGAGTTTCAGGCCGTCGCCATGGACCCCCCGCACCCGCTTTCCGTGGACATCCGCCTTCACGATTCGTCGGGGGTCGTGGTGTGCCAGAAGGAGATCCTGCTTCCTTCTCCCGCACAACCCGCGGGCTCGCCAGACCACTCGCAGGCGCTGAAGCCCCGGCAATCGCCAACTGGAGACGCGGTCGAGAACATCGAGGGGACCGACGGGCAGATCGCGGAGATCACCGTTTCGGGCAGCCTCCCCTGCTCGCAGGAGGCCTATCAGCGCCTGTCGAATTGGGATTTCTCCACGAACTTCCCAGGCGGCGACGATCAGGAAGAATGGCTGCGGCACGAGAATAACTTGGCTGGAGCAGGCAAGCAGGCCTCCAAGGGTGGCCGCGGCGCACAGCAGCAGGCACAGAAGCTATCGACGCCGATCGAGGGCGACGACGTGATCGTGGGCGACAACCCCTCAAAGGGAACCGTGATAACCGGCGGCGGCCGCGTGTTCCTGATTGGCTCAAGCGGGATGCGGAACCGTGCGCCGGAGTGGCAGGTGTTTCCCGCCGCCATCCATTTCCGCTGCGATAAAACCGGGGCCTGCGTGCTCACCCGCTCCAACTCGCGGAACTCCCTGCAGGCGCGGCTGATGCACTAGAGCAGATTCAGAGTTCTCGTCCCACAGCGGGCCGTGTGCAGGGTGGCTCAACCTTCCACCCCAGCGAACAAGAATCATTCGCAGGGGACCCCGGACAGGAAAGAGCCACTCGGCGACCTCGATTTCCCCTACAGCGACTCTGAATCCGCTGTAGCCGGCGCTTTCCGCAGGTTTTCCCCCGAGGCGCGCCATCCTGCGCTCAATTCTCTAGTACCATGATTGCGATGCGAGTCCTGTCCGCAGCCGAGATGCATGCCTGCGACCGCGCCACGACGGAGCGCTTCGGGGTCCCGTCTCTGGAGCTGATGCAGGCCGCGTCGCGCGCCGTGGCGGACTTCGCGCGTGCGCACTTCCCTCAAGCGCGCCGGGTGACGGTCCTCTGCGGCCGGGGCAACAACGGAGGCGACGGCATGATGGCGGCGCGGTTGCTCGCCGACGCGGGACTCGACGTGACGGTGTTGCTGCTGGGTGCGCCGGAGCAGCTTGCCGGCGATGCGGCCACCGCCTGGCGAGAGCTGAACGAGGCCGGGCGCGCGCGGGTTCACGCCGTCACAAGCGCCCAGGAACTCGCGCAACACAACGATTCACTAGATGCGGACCTGTTTGTCGACGCGGTGCTGGGCACGGGATTCAAGCCGCC
>JBEKUS010000021.1:0-44741 GCA_049514795.1 Occallatibacter sp. | reverse complement strand
CGTCCACAGTTGTGGCGCTCTTGGTGAGCACTTCGACCTGGAACGCACCGGGGTGGTCGTACGCGAATCCGATTCCCCCATCGACCGCGTACGCCAGCGCGAGCTGGGTGCGGATTTTCTGGAAGAGGCGGCTGCCGAAGCCGCCGCCGAGGATCTCGTTCATGACGGCGAGTGCGGGCACATCGGGACTGTGGCGGTCGAGGCCAAGCCCTACGATCTGCACGTTCGACTGATTCACGTCTTCCTTGTCGATGAAGTAGAGGCCGGGCCTGGGGCCTGGGAACTCGTCGTGGCGCGCCGGCGTCGCGGCAGCCTGCGGAAGGCCGTCGAACGCGGCGCGGACCTTGGCCTCCATCGCGGCGGAATCGAAGTCGCCGCTGATGCCGACGATCAGCCTGCCCTTGAGCGTGCGGTCGTGCCAGGCCTGAAGATCGTCGAGGCTGACCGCGGCGACGGTGGCGAGCTCCGGCTGGCGCGTGTAAGGGCTGTTGGCGCCGTAGACCAGCTTGGGCCGGCGATCTCGTCCTCTTCGTCGTTGCGGCGGACGATGGCCGTGGCTTCCTGCTGCTTTGCCAACTGAAGCTTCTCGGGGCTGAACTGCGGATGGAAGAGCAGGTCCATGGCGAGAGAGAAGACCTGGTCGGCGTCGCCCTTGAGCGAATCCCATGACAGCGTGGTCGAGTCTTCGCCGCCGTCGGTTTCGATGTGCGCGGCCTTGGCTTCGAGCAGGTCGTCCATCGCGTCGCCGCCTATCGTGGCTGTGCCGCTGGTGCGCCAGGACTGGCTATACAGGCTCACCAGGCCCGCCTTGGCGGCATCTTCGTCGCGCGTTCCCCCGGGAATGAGGACCGATCCGTAGACGAACGGGAGTTCGTGGTCCTCCTGGAGGAAGACGACGATTCCATTCTTGAGATCGATGCGCTTGGGCTGCTGGGGATGAAAGGCGTGCAGTCGTGGGACGGGGATCTGCTCCCAGGGCTTGGATTGCTGGGCGGGAGAAAAAGACGGCATTGCGACGGCCGCGAGAAGAATTGCGGCCAACAAGAATGCGCGCCCGCAGATCGAAGCCGGCAGGATCCCACCCTTTCGCGAAGAACGCGAAAGGATGGGGCACGGAGTCCGATGCGCGTCCGGCCGATCACTGACAACCGACAACTGACAACTGTTTCCCCTCATTGCGCGCCTCCATCTTTCTTCAAGGTTTCGGCGGGCGGCTCGGTGTCGACCTCCGCGCTGGTCCGGTTCGAGGGCAGGAAGACCTTATTCGCCACGCGGCTGATGTCGGCCTTGGTGACCTTGTCGACGCGGTCGAGTTCGAGGAAAAGCTTGCGCCAGTCGCCGTAGCGGGTCTGGTACACGGCGAGCGAATCGGCGAGGCCCTGGTTGTCGGCGAGGCCGCGCAGAAGGTCGGCGCGGGTGCGCGTCTTGTACATCTGGAGCTCGGCGTCGGTGACGTCCGCGGTCTTCAGCTTTTCGATCTCCTTGTGGATCGCGTCGCGCAACTCCGCGTTGGTGTGGCCGGGAACCGGGAGGGCGCCGAACCAAAAGAGGCTGGGGTACTTGCTGCCCGGGTAGGGGCTCTCGCCCACGGCGGCCGCCGCGATCTGCTGCTGCTCGACGAGGCTGCGGTAGAGCCGCGACACGCGGCCGTTCGAAAGGATGTCGCTGATGGCGTCGTAGACGGCGTCGTCCGGATCGCGGTAGCTGGGCCGGTGGTAGCCTTCGAGGTAAATCGGCTGCGTCTGCTCGCGGATGACGACCGATTTCTCGGCGAACTGCGGCGGCTCGACGGTCGTCATGTCCTCCGGCTTCGAGCCGGCGGGCACACGGCTGAAGTATTTCTCGAGCATGGGCAGATCGGTCCTGGGATCGACATCGCCGACGATGGCAATGACGATGTTGCCTCCCACGTAATACTTCTTGTGGAAAGCCATGGCTTCGGTGGCTGTGATCTGGCCAACCTCGCTGGGCCAGCCGATTTCGCTGCGGCCGTAATTGTGCGCCACATAGGCGGTGGCCAGGAACTGCTCGAACAGCCTTCCCTCGGGGTTCGAGTCGGTCCTCATGCGCCGCTCTTCCATCACCACGTCGCGTTCCTTGTAGAACTCGCGCGGGACGGCGTCGGCCAGGCGGCTCGATTCCATCCACGCCCAAAGCTCCAGGCGGTTCTCCGGCATCGACCAGAAGTACTGCGTGTCATCGAGGCCGGTCGAGGCATTCAAGTCGTGCGCTCCGTTGGCTTCGGCAACCTCGGTGAACTGGTTGGGGACGACGTATTTCTCGGCTTGGGCCTGCGCGTCAACGAAAGCCTTCTTGAGCTCGGCGAGCCTCTTCTCGTCGCGGCCGACGGGCTTCAGAAGCTCGGCTTTGTAGGCGTCGTTGGCCGCCTCGACTTTGTCGAGAGCAGCCTTTTCGGCGGCGTAGTCCGTGGTCCCGATCTGGGTGGTTCCCTTGAAGGCGAGGTGCTCGAACATGTGCGCCAGCCCGCTTTGGCCGGTCGGGTCGTTCACGTCGCCCGCATCAATGAACGTGGTGTAGCTGAAGACCGGCGCTTCGTGGCGCTCGCAGAGGATCAGCGTGAGCCCGTTGGGAAGCACCTTTACGGTGGTCCGCTGCTCGAAGCTCTTGAGATCCTGTGCCGGCGCGGCGGCGCAGAGAATCGCGACGATCACAGCGGCCAAGAGAGCCGTCCGGGAGCGTGGGCAGAACCGATATCGCATCCGACCTCCTCATACTAGGCGGCCGGATCGATACGCAGCCGCTCTCTTCCAAGCTATTGCGGGCAGGCGAAGGCGTCAAACGCGGGTCCGGTGTGCCGATCGCAGAGAGAGGAGCGGCAGGGGCGGCAAAATGCGGCCGCCGGTATAATCAGGAGCATGGCGGCAAGCGCACAGCCGAGAATTCCCCGACCGGCAGGGGCGCAAAGCGGAGAGACCGGAGCGACGGAGGCGGCGGCGAAGCTGCTCGCGCTGGAGACGCGGCTCGCCGGGCTCGGGAGCCTGATGGTGGCGTACTCGGGCGGCGTGGATTCGGCGTTTCTGGCGGCGACGGCGCAGCGCGTGCTGGGCGCTCGGATGCTGGCGGTGCTGGCCGATTCTCCTTCGCTCGCGCGCCGCGACCTGGAGCAGGCCGTGGCCTTCGCGCAGTCGCTGGGAATGCCGCTCGAGGTGGTTGCGACCGAGGAGCTGGACAATCCCGAATATGCGCGCAACGACGCGAACCGCTGCTTCCACTGCAAGGACGAGCTGTTTGAAGTGATGGAGAAGCTGGGCGCGAAGCTGGGTTTCAAGCACATCGCCTATGGCATGAACGCCGACGACACGCGGGACTATCGCCCCGGACAGCGAGCCGCAACTGAGCATGAGGTGCTGGCGCCGCTCGCCGAGGCCGGGCTGACCAAGCTGGAGGTGCGGGCCCTGGCCAAGGCCGCCGGATATCCGATGTGGGACCGGCCGGCGGCGCCGTGCCTCTCGTCGCGCGTGGAATACGGGCGCGCCGTGACGCGCGAGGTTCTGGAGCAGGTGGAGCGCGGCGAGGAGAGCCTGCGACAGTTGGGCTTCCGCGAGCTGAGAGTGCGCCATCATGGCGAGCTGGCCCGCGTGGAGATTGCCCGCGGCGAGCTGCCCCGCGCGCTGACGATGGAGATGCTGGACGCGATCACCGCGGCGCTGAAGCGGGCGGGGTTCCAGTACGTGACTCTCGATTGCTCCGGCTTTCGTTCGGGCTCGTTGAACGCGGTGCTGCCCGTTGAGGTTCTGACGCGGCGGGGCGCGTAGTTCCTGCTTCCCTACCCTGGCCTGCAACACGTTAGAATCACAGAGCGATGCGGATCGGTTATCTGGAGTGCTTTTCCGGGATTAGCGGCGACATGCTGCTCGGCGCGCTGGTGGATGCCGGCGTGCCCTTCGACGTGCTTGCCGGGGCGACGGCGGCCCTGAATGTGGGCGCGCGGCTGGAGATGCGCAAGGTAAGCCGCGGCGGGCTGGCGGCGGTGAAGGTGGATGTGATTGCTCAGGGATCAGGGGTCAGGGATCAGGGATCAGAAAGAGATCACGGCCACACACACGACCGCGAGCATACCCATGCTCACGAACACCCCGCGCATGAAGCGGAGCCGGCGGCGCACGATGAGCACGCGCACCGGTCGCTCAAGACGATTCTCACGATCATCCAGGCGGCGCCGCTCAGCCAACCAGTAAAGGAACGCTCGGCGCGGGCGTTTCAATTGCTGGGCGAGGCAGAGGCCGCAATTCATTCAGTCCCGATCGAGAAGGTGCACTTCCACGAAGTGGGCGCGGTGGACACAATCGTCGACATCGTTTGCGCGGCGGCGGGGTGCGAAGCGCTGGGCGTCGACCGCTGGATGGCCTCGCCGCTGAACGTGGGAAGCGGAACGGTGAAGTGCGCGCATGGGACGCTGCCCGTGCCCGCGCCGGCCACGGTGGCGCTCGTGGGCGATGCGCCGGTGTATGCTGCCGGGCCGCCGATGGAGCGCGTGACGCCGACCGGGGCGGCGGTGTTGCGGATGCTGGATGTCGAGTACGGTGCGCTGCCGGCAATGCGCATCGAGGCGCGCGGCTACGGAGCCGGCGGACGCGACACGCCCGGCGAACCGAATCTGCTGCGGCTGCTGGTGGGCGAGGCGGCGGACGAGGCCGCCGGGGCGAGCGAGCCGATTGCCGTGATCGAAACCGTGATCGACGATGCCACGCCGCAGTTGCTCGCCTACGTGAGCGAGCTGCTGCTGGAGGCGGGCGCGTGGGACGTGTACCGGGCGGCGGTGCAGATGAAGAAGGGCCGCGCGGGCGTGCAGATCACGGTGCTCTCGAGTCCCGAGCGGATGCCGGCGCTGCGCGATCTGCTGCTGCGCGAGACGACGACCATCGGCCTGCGCTGGCGGCTGGAAAGCAAGATGGCCCTGGCGCGGGAGTTTACGGAAGTGGAGACGCCGTGGGGCAAGGTGCGCATCAAGATCGCGCGCTGGCCGTCGGGCGATGTGGCGAATGCGTCGCCGGAGTTCGAGCACTGCCGCGCGATCGCCCGCGAACACAGGGTTCCGCTGAAGCAGGTGATGCAGGAGGCGATGCGGGTGTACGGCGAAACGAAGCGCGCGCCGGAAAAGGGAGGGCGCTGATGGACCGTGCGCGGATTGAAGCCCTGTTGAACGAGGTGCGGGAAGGCCGCACCGGCGTGGCCGACGCGCTGGAGCGGCTGCGCACGCTGCCCTTCGAGGACCTGGGCTTCGCCAAGCTCGACCATCACCGCGCGCTGCGCACCGGCATGCCCGAGGCGATCTTTGCCGGGAGCAAGACGCCCGCGCAGGTGGCGACGATCTTCGCGCGCATGGCCAAGGCCGGCGGCAACGTGCTGGCGACGCGGGCTTCGCGCGAGGCGTACGAGGCTGTGCACGGCGTGGAACCGCGCGCGGAGCACCACGAGATGGCGCGGGCGATCACCCTGCACCAGACCGAGGCGGTGGCAGGCAAGGGGACCGTGGCCGTGGTGTGCGCGGGGACCAGCGACTTGCCCGTGGCCGAGGAAGTCGTGGTGACCGCGCGGCTGATGGGAAACACGGTGGAGCTGGTGGCCGACGTGGGGGTGGCCGGAATCCATCGCCTACTGGCGCAGCAGCAGACGCTGCAGTCGGCGCGCGTGCTCATCGTGTGCGCCGGGATGGAGGGAGCGCTGCCGACGGTGGTTGGAGGCCTGGTGAACGCGCCGGTGATCGCCGTTCCCACGAGCGTGGGTTATGGGGCTTCGCTGGGCGGGGTGGCGGCGCTGCTGGGCATGCTGAACACCTGCGCGCCGAATGTGTCCGTGGTCAATATCGACAACGGATTTGGCGCGGCTTGCATTGCGTCGCTGATCAATCACCTGTAGGCCGCATCCTGGCTGGTGCGGGTGCTGCGCGCCTGCGGATGAGGCCGATTCCCCGAAAACGTGATCTGCATCACTGTTCGACCCTCGTCCGAACACCGATCATCGTCCTTTACGGCTTGAGTTCCGAGGAATGCTTGCGCGGAACCGCGCGGGCGGAGGAATCGAGTGACTGGGTCCCGATGGCGGCGATTGCGCAGGATTTCGCAGGTCTTCTTTCTGCTCCTGTTTGTCTGGTTGCTGGCGTTCACCTCGCTGCGCGGCATCCCCGGCGCCACCAGCGACATCCATCTGCTCGCGCCGGTGCGGCTGTTCTTCGAGTGGGACCCGCTGGTCGCCGTGACCAACGCCATCGCCGGCCACGCGCTCTACCGCGGCCTGCTGTGGAGTCTGATTATCCTGCTGCCCACGTTGCTCCTCGGCCGCTTCTTCTGCGGCTGGATCTGCCCGATGGGCACGCTGCAGCACTTTGTGGGCGGCATGAAATCGGAGGCCAAGCGCGGCAAGCAGCGCATCGAATCGAACCGCTACAAGCGCTGGCAGACGATCAAATACGTGGTGCTGATTGCGGGGCTGGTGGCCGCGGCGTTCGGATCGATGGTCATCGGCCTGCTCGACCCCTTCAGCCTGCTGGTGCGGTCGATGGGGCTGGCGATTCTGCCGGGGTTCAACCTGGTGGCGCGCGCCATTCTGGAGCCGCTGGAGCACAGCCACGCCGCGGCAATCGCATCGACGGCCAAGACGGTCCACATGGTGCTGTCGGCTCTGGTTCTCGACCTTCGCCAAGCACACTTCGCGCAAGGACTGGCGCTGGGCATTCTATTCCTGGTGATTCTGTTTGCCAGCCTGCGGGTGACGCGGTTCTGGTGCCGGGCGATTTGCCCGCTGGGCGCGCTGCTGGGAGCGGTTTCGCGGTGGTCGGTGCTGGGATTGCACAAGGATCCCGAGCGCTGCAACAACTGCAACCGCTGCCTGCTCGACTGCCAGGGCGGCGACGATCCCATCGGCGGCGCGCCGTGGCGCAAGTCCGAGTGCCTGATGTGCCTGAACTGCGTGGGCAGTTGCCCGGATCACGCGCTTACGTTCCGCTTCTTCCGCAAAGAGAAGGAAGTGGCCTCGCCCGACCTGGGCCGCCGCAGAACGATCACCGGGCTGGCGGCTGGCGCCGTGGCGGTGCCGCTGATGCGCGCGAACACAGGCCTGGGCAAGAGCCGCCACGAGCGGCTGCTGCGGCCGCCGGGCGCGCTCGACGAGCCGGATTTCCTGGCGCGGTGCATCCGCTGCGGCGAGTGCATGAAGGTGTGCCCCAACAATGCGCTGCATCCGACTCTCGAAGAGGCGGGGCTGGAGGGCTTGTGGTCGCCCACGCTGGTGCCGCGCATCGGCTACTGCGAGCCAAGCTGTGTGCTGTGTTCCGAGGTTTGCCCGACAGGGGCGATCTGGCAGCTCACGCCGAAAGACAAGGGATGGGTGGTGGGCGTAGGTGCACCACAGAGCCAGCCGGTGCGGCTGGGCACGGCGTTCTACGACCGCGGGCGCTGCCTGCCCTGGGCGATGGCCATCGACTGCATCGTCTGCGAAGAGTGGTGCCCGGTGTCGCCGAAGGCGATCTATGTGGAAGAGGCGCAGGTGGTGGATTCGGCGGGCAACACCAAGACGCTGAAGCAACCGCGCGTCGATCCCAGCCGCTGCGTGGGCTGCGGAGCATGCGAATACGCGTGCCCGTTGCAGGACCGGCCCGCCGTCTATGTCACAAGTATTGGTGAAAGCCGTTCCCCCTCGAGCCAGATCTTGCTAACCCGTAAGTGAAGGAGACTGCGTTGAGAAGTTCTTGGCCAGGAAGTTGGAAGTCAGCCGTTGCCGTGCTCGCGATCGCGGTTGTAGTTGCGGGCGTTGGGTGCAAGAAAAAGGCGGTCGATCCGTTCCCGGCGACGGGCACGGTGGCAGGATGGGAGAAGACGGCCGATACGCGCGTCTATGCCGCGAAGGACCTGTGGCAGTACATCGACGGCGACGCCGAGCAGTACCTGAAGGCCGGCGTTGTCTCGACATCGACGTCGGACTACAAGTACCAGGGCCAATTGGAGGCAACGGTCGACGTCTTCACCATGGGAGATGCGGCGGGCGCCAGGAAGATCCTGGAGAACGGGCAGTCGAGCGATGGCAAGAGCGCGCAAGTGGGCGACGCGGGCGTGGCCTACTCGCAGAGCGTCATCTTCCGCAAGGGCCCGTACCTGGTGCGCATCGTGGCGTATGACGATTCGCCCGGCGCGCAGCAGGCGCTGATCGCGCTGGCGCATGGCGTGGAAGCGAAGCTCTAGAAGAAGCGGCGGGAAGCCGGTTGCCGGAAGAAGGTGGGAGGCAGGAATGAAGAGCCGCAGAGAGTTTCTGAAGGAGGCAGCCACGAGTGTTGCCCTGCTGGGTTCGGCCGCGGCGGCGGACAAACTGGCGCTGGCGGGAATCCTCGACGCACATGCCGCGCAGACGGCGGGCAAGTCGAAGGTGGTCGTCGCGCGCGACGCGTCGCTGCATGGCACGGGCGCACAACCGGACGAGCAGCGCGTGTTGAACCTGCTCGACAAGGCCATGGCCGCCTACACCGGGCGCCAGAAGCCGGTGGAGGCGTGGAAGAGCGTGATTCCGGCGGCCATTCTCGCGGGCAAGACGATCGGACTCAAGGTGAACGGCCTGGGCGGACGCGGCATTTCGACTCATGCGGCGCTCACGCTGGCGATTGCCGAGCGCCTGCAGCAGGCGGGCGTGAAAGCGGGAAACATCGTGGTTTGGGACCAGAACGCCCACTTCCTCGAGGCCTGCGGCATGACGATAAGCACCGATCCCAGCCGCATCCGATGCTACCCGGCCGATTCCGCCGGCTTCGATGATGAAGAGTCGTCGTGGGGCGTGGCGAAGATTCGCCTCACGAAGATCCTCACGCGCGACTGTGCGATGGTGATCAACCTGCCTATCCTCAAGGATCACCAGATGGCGGGAGTCACCTTCTCGATGAAGAACATGTACGGCGTGGTCGACAAGCCGTTTCTGCTGCACGGGAACAACTGCAATCCCGGGGTGGCCGACCTGAACTGCATTCCAGCGATCCGCGAGAAGGTGTCGTTCACGATCGGCGACGCGATTTCGTCGGTGTACGACGGAGGGCCAAGTTTCCATCCCGAGCGACTCTGGTATCCGAATGCGCTTGTGGTGGGCGAGGATCGGGTTGCTCTGGATCAAACGGCGTGGCAGATGATCGAACAGAAGCGCGCCGAGGCTGGAATGCGCACGCTGGAAGCGGTGGGGCGGCCGCCGAGGTACATCGCGACAGCGGCCGACAGCTCACACAAGTTGGGCACGAACGATCCGCAGCGCATCCGGCTCATGGAGGTCTAGGGTCCGGACGGGCGAGGAGAATGAGTATGGCCGGCGAGGCCGACAATCCGAAGACCCAAGCAGCGAAGCCCGCACCGGGCATGACGCGGCGCGAGGCGATGCTGCAACTGCTGCGCGTGAGCGGCGTGGCCGCGGGCGCGGCCGGCGCGGCGTACTGGCTGAGCCAGCGCAGCTCCCGGCCCATCCCCGGGCGGGCGGAGCAGGCGCGGCGCGATCATCGCGTGGCTGCCGATGCGCAGTGGCCCGCGCTCACGGTCGTCCAGGGCGGCGAGCCCCGGGCGCTGACCGCGCAGGCGATCGAGAACCTCGGCGGAATGAGCCGCTTCATCACTAAGCAGGATGTGGTGGCGATCAAGCCGAACATCGCATGGGATCGCACGCCGGAGCAGGCGGCGAACACCAACCCCGACGTGGTCGCGGAGGTGGTACGGCAGTGCTGGCAGGCGGGCGCCAAGCGGGTGATCGTCACCGATGTCAGTTGCAACGAGGCGCAGCGGTGCTTTCGCCGCTCCGGCATTCAGGCCGCGGCGCGGGCCGAGGGCGCCGAGGTGGTTCTGCCCGATCCCGACCGCTTCCGCGAAGTGGACATGGGCGGCGTGGTGCTGAAGACCTGGCCGGTCTTCGCGCCGTTCCTTGAGGCCGACAAGATCATCAACATCCCTGTCGCCAAACACCACGAGCTGACGGGGGCTACGCTGGGCATGAAGAACTGGTACGGGATTCTGGGCGGGGAGCGCAACCGGCTGCACCAGCAAATCCACCAGAGCCTGGTCGATCTGGCCAGCTTCATGCTGCCCACGCTCACCGTGCTGGACTGCTACCGAGTGCTCGTGCGCAACGGGCCTACGGGCGGGAACCTGGAAGACGTGGCCCTGAAGAAGACTCTTGTGGCCGGCACCGATCCGGTGGCGATTGACGCGTATGTCGCGAAGGCCTATTGGGATCTGGATCCCGAGCATCTGCCGTATCTGGCGATGGCCGCGGCGCGCGGGTTGGGGACGGTCGACTTTGCGGCGCTCAAGGTAAAGGTGAGCCAGCTTTGAAATTTCGCTAATCCCCGCACCTTAATTGATTGATGGAAGGTAGTAGAATCGGGTGGCAAGGCCGTGGAACATTCCGAATCGCAGCCCTCGATGCGATCACTCCCGACAGCATTTAGCGTGTTCGGCTGGGCCGCGTTTTGCGCCGCCTCCGCACTTGCCACGCGCCTAATTTACGAGCAAACGATTCTGACCTGGGAAGAAGGGCCCCAGGCTATCGGCTTCACTCTCGTTCATGAATATGTTGGACTTCTCCTACTCGGGATCGCGGGACAAATCTGCCTGTATGGTTGGATCGCCGGGTTTTTCGTGACGCTGATCCGTCGAAAGATCAAGGGGCAGCCGAGCGTCACGACCGGATGTTGGGGACAGTTCGCTGCCTCTGCCGTCATCGTCGCCGTGTTCTGGGTTCCTTATGGATGGTGGCAACTCGCGACGGTTGAGTTTGCCGGGCTAGGAGCCAGAACCGCAGATCAACTCACTTTGGCGGCGGGCGAAGGGCAGAAATACCTCGTCCGGGCGCTGCTGGATCGTGGCATGGGAGTGAATGCGCGGAATTCTTATGGCGAAACATCTCTGAATTGCGCGTGCCGCACAGGCCGTGAGCCGATGGCGGAATATCTCGTGTCGCGCGGCGCAGATCTCGACTCCGCGCCAGAGTGCAGGAGATTTGCAAGGTTCGCCGCCTTGATGAAACCGGCGGTGCCCCATCTCGAGCCGGACGATGGATTGCCGAAGGTTCCGGGCACAACGATCACGGTCAATGCGACCTCTCCCGGTGGTTCCGAGCCATCGTCCGGTAAGTGAGTTTCTGCGGCGACCTCTTCCCTTCCGAGTGCAAGAACAGGACCGCGTTTCCCAGAAGGCGCCCGGTTTGGGCGCCTCTCGCTACGCCTGGGGCTGCGAGGTTTGCGGCTGGTGGTTGTGGTGCTGGCGGCGCTGGGCGAGCATCTGCTCGAACTGCTGCTTCTGCGCATCGGTGAGGACTGCTTCGATCTTGCTGTTCGCATCCTGCCGGATGGCCCGCGCCTCGCTGTGGCGATCCTGCTCGCTGAGGGAAGCATCGGCGCGCAGGGCCTGCATCTGCTGATGGCGAGCCGCAAGGATGGGCGTAATCTGCGCCACCTGGTCGCTCGACAGGCCCAGACGCTGGCCGAGATGCGCGGCGAACTGGCTGGGGTCGAAGGTGCGGTGCTGATAACCCGGCTGCGCGGGTTGCGGCGCGCTGGCAGCGGGGCCCTGGTTCGAGTCCGGCGCCTGCGCGAGCACCATGCCTGCGGAAAGCAATGCGCCCAGAACGATTGTTGCTTTGGTTGCACTCATGTGTTGGTTTCTCCCTCCGGCTCAAGTCATGCCGACCGGCCGTTGTGTGTCTAGACACGAGGGCGGAGGGCGAGTTGCGCGGCGGAAAATGGTCGTGTAAGTGGGAACGAATCCGATCGCTGTGTGGAGTTAAACGAGTTGGCGAGCGCATGAGTCCCGACGCGCGGAGTGCTCGTCTAATGCAGGCGAATTGCGTGTAGCGCGATCAGGCATCCGCTCTGGCGGAAGCAGGAATACGAAGGCCGTCCTCGATTGGGACGGCCCTTCGTGAGAGATCGGGTTGACGGTCAACTGCCGGGGAGGATCAGCCAGCCTTTTCGAGCAGGCAGAGCGACAGATCGCGGCGCTCGACCATGTCCTTGGTGATTTCGAGGTCGCGGACGCGCTTGTTCGAGGGCAGGTGGTACATGAGGTCGAGCATGAGCTCTTCGAGGATCATGCGCAGACCGCGTGCGCCCACCTTGCGGGCCATGGCTTCGCGGGCGACGGCGCAGGCCGCATCCTGGGTGAAGTGCAGGCGGACGTTCTCGTACTCGAAGAGGCGCTGGTACTGCTTGAGGATGGCGTTGCGGGGCTTGGTGAGGATCTCGATGAGCGCGGCTTCGTCGAGCTCGTCGAGGACGCCCATGACAGGGAGGCGGCCGACGAACTCGGGAATGAGGCCGTACTTGATCAGATCCTGCGGCTCGGTCCGGCGCAGCAGTTCGGTGTCGCGGTGGGAGCGTGTGGTGGCCTGATCGGCGTCGGCGTCGATGGTGCGGAAGCCGAGGGCTTTCTTGCCCACGCGGCGGCCGACGACGCGCTCAAGGCCGACGAAGGCCCCGCCGCAGATGAACAGGATGTTGGTGGTGTCGACGGCGGTGAATTCCTGGTGAGGATGCTTGCGGCCGCCCTGCGGCGGCACGTTGGCCACGGTGCCTTCGAGAATCTTGAGCAGCGCCTGCTGCACGCCTTCGCCCGAAACGTCGCGGGTGATGGAGGGATTCTCGTCTTTGCGGCCGATCTTGTCGATCTCGTCGATGTAGATGATTCCCTGCTGGGCGCGGTTCACGTCGCCGTCGGCGGCCTGGAGCAGCTTGAGGATGATGTTCTCGACATCCTCGCCGACGTAGCCGGCCTCGGTGAGCGTGGTGGCGTCGACGATGGCGAAGGGCACGTCGAGCATCTTGGCCAGGGTGTGAGCGAGCAGGGTCTTGCCGGAGCCGGTGGGGCCGATAAGCAGGATGTTGGACTTGGCCAGCTCGACGTCGCTGGTGCGCGAGCGGTTCATCTGGATGCGCTTGTAGTGGTTGTAGACGGCGACAGCGAGCTTCTTCTTGGTCTGGTCCTGGCCGATAACGTAGTCGTCGAGAAAGCTCTTGACCTCGGTGGGCTTGGGCAGATGACCCGCCGTGGTGGCGGGGGCTTCGCCGCTGCGGTCGTCCTCGAGGATCGAGTTGCAGACGGCGACGCATTCATCGCAGATGTAGGCGCGGGGGTAGTCGCTGGGCGAGGAGATCAGCTTGGCGACGGCGTCTTGCGACTTGTGGCAGAACGAGCAGCGCAACGCTTCTTCCGGTCCCGTGCGCGTCTTCATCATGATGGCTCTCCAACGATGAGTTTAATCCAAATCTCCGCGCCCGGCTATGCGCGCGGCCGGTCGATAATCTCGTCCACAATCCCGTATTCCTTGGCTTGTTGCGCGTTCATTATGAAATCCCGCTCGACGTCGCGCTCGATCCGTTCCAGCGGCTGCCCTGTATGCCGGGCCATCAGGTTGTTGGTGATTTCGCGAATGCGCAGGATTTCGCGCGCATGAATGTCGATGTCGGTGGCTTGGCCGCTCAAGCCGCCCATCGACGGCTGATGGATGAGGATGCGGGAATTGGGCAAAGCGAAGCGCTTGCCCTTGGTTCCGGCCAGAAGCAGAAACGCGCCCATGCTGGCGGCCTGGCCGATGCAATAGGTAACCACGTTGTTCTTGATGAACTGCATGGTGTCGTAGATGGCCAGGCCCGCGGTGATGGAGCCGCCCGGAGAATTGATGTAGAGCGAGACGTCCTTTTCGGGGTCTTCGCCCTGCAGGAAGAGCATCTGGGCGACGATGAGGTTGGCGACCATGTCGTCGATCGGGGTGCCAAGAAAGATAATGTTGTCGCGCAGCAGACGAGAGTAGATGTCGTAGGCGCGCTCGCCCCGGCTCGTCTGCTCAACCACCATGGGAACCAATGCCATTCTGTTTTCAGCTCCTAGCTGCCTGTTTCCCGCTATCGTATGTATCGGCCAATCGGCCCGGAATTTCCACACCAGAGGGTGCCCGACGGGGTTCGCCTATCCGGGCAGACGTTCGTACAGAATCGACGCCGTCTTGTCCCGCCGCAACTGCTCCCTGAGCCTAGCAAGCCCGCCGTCCTTGGTCAAACGCTCCTTGAGGGCTTCGAGAGACTCGCGGGACTGCAGGGCGACGATTTGCAATTCCTTGTCCATTTCCTCGTCCGAGACGGCGATATTTTCTTCGCCGGCGATACGGTCGAGGAGGATATGGGTCTTCACTTCGGCCAGAGCGCTGTCGTGTTGTGCGGCGCGCAGGCGGCCGAAGTCGAGCTTGCGCATCTGGTCCGGCTGCATGCCCTGTGCCGCGAGGGCGCGCAGGCCGCGTTCGAGGCGCGTGTCGACCTGGTCCTGGACCAGCGATTCCGGAACCGGGAAGGGGAACTTTTCCACTATCGCCGCGAAAAGGCGGTCCTTGGTTTCGGTCTCGACGTTGCGCCGCTTGCGATTGGCCATGTACTCGCGGACGCTCTTTTCCAGATCGGCGTAACTTTCGTAATTGCCGAGTTCCTTGGCGAAATCGTCGTTCAATTCGGGCAGCGTGCGCTTCTTGATGGCCTTTATTTCCACGTCGTAGGCGACGGTCTTGCCGGCCAGGCCCGCGTCCGCGTAGTCGGCAGGATAGATAACCTCGACCTTGAGCTCCTGGCCGGGCTTGGCGCCGCGAAGAGCCGTGGTGAAGGCCTCGACCGTGTCATTGCCGCCGATCTCAACCAGCGTGTCTTCGCCGCTAACGGGCTTGGGTTCAGGCGAGCCTTCGGCCGCGGCAGGGTCCTTCACAATTTCGCCCTTGTAGCTGATCTGCGCCCAGTCGCCGTCCTTCAGGCCGCGATCTTCTTCGACCGGCTCGATGGTAGCGCGCGAGTCGCGCAGGTGCTCGATCTCGTGCTGGAACTCCTCTTCCGTGACCTCAGCCGAGGGTTTGTCGACCTGGACATCTTTGTAGCCGTCGATGGAGAACGCGGGGAGGAATTCGAAGACCGCCTTGACGTGAAGCGGCGAGTTTTCGTCGACGGTCAGCTCGGTAACCTGCGGCTGGCCGACGGGACGGACGCCGAGCTCGGCGACCGCCGAGTTGAAACGCTCGGGTAGCAGCGTGTCGATGACTTCCTTGCGGATTTCGGCGGCGAAGCGGCGCCGGATGACGGTCTCAGGCACCTTGCCAGCACGGAAACCGGGGATCTTGGCGTATTTGCGGTAGCTGTTGGCGACGTTGCGCCAGGCCGCGGCGACCTCATCGGCGGGAACGTCGATGACCAGCTCGCGCGTGCACTCGGGGTTAAGAACCGGACCGTGCGGATGGTCGTGGGCTTCCGCGCCCTCGTGTTCGTGGTCGTGTTCGTGCAGGGAGTCAGCCGTTTCCGGGTTGTTTTCGAGGGTGCCGCTGGAGCTCAACTTGGGTCCTTCCGGGCACGTGCGCCGCATCGAGCGAGGCCGCGGGCTGAAGTGCCAGGGATCTCAACGCGCACGGCCGACGAATGCCTCGTCTTATGGTACGGGGGTATGCAGCGGAGGGTCAAACCGCCGAAGGGTACGAAGAGACAGGGAGCATCGCGAAAGACACGTTACTGATCAGGGTATGGAACCGAGAGCAGGTTACTTTTCGGGCGTTTCGGGCTGGCGCACGTAAGGGAGGAACCGGGGATGAGAGGCGCCGACCCGCGCGAAGTTCTGGCGGGCTTCGTTCAGGCTGAGTTGGCCGTTGACCGTGAGGCGGACCTGGGAGGCGTCGCCGTCCTCCTGTCCGTCGTCCTCCCACCAGCAGACGGGGCATAACTGCATCGCGCCCGGCGCAACGAGCGTTTTGTATCCGCAGCATGGGCAGCGATAGCGGGCGGTCACAGCTCTCCCCCAAGATGAGATTAGACGGGGAAAGCGGCGCGCTTGATTACAGAGCTGGAGACGATAAGTGCTTTTTCAGAAGCGGAAAACGATTCCGGAGGAGAACCGGGCGTGCGTTCCGCTGGACGGCGACTGGTTGATCGCGCTGATCCGGTCGACTTGAACGCGCCAGGCGAAGAGCGGGGCGATGGGGCCCTCCGCGCCCGCGCCCAGGGCATAAGCGAACGCGCCGCCGGAGATAGGCGTTGAGCCGCTGCTGTTGGCCGAGTGCTCGCCGCCGACGAGGAAGTGGCCGAAGACCTTGTACCCGGCCGTGCCCAGCGAGAGCTCGGGGCCGAAGAGAACGGTGGTGGTGCGGGGCACGGCGGCATTGGCGCCCAACCCGTAGTGGGCCACGTCGGCCTCGGCGCCAATGAAACGCTTCCAGCGGACTTGGCCGTCCAGCTCCCAGCCGTTCAGACCGCCGACGTTGGGGTAGAAGGTGTTGTTGCCGGTGCGGCTGTAGCCGAAGAAGACATCGCCTTTGCTGGCTGCGCGGGCGGGGGTTGGGAGACTGAGAGGGATTGCGCCGAATGCAAGCGCTAGGGAAACGCGTAGGGCCAAGTGGGGGATTGGCATGGGGGAAGGTTCTCCTTTCGGCCGGGGAGCGGCTCGAAGATAAGAACTGTCGCTTGGTTAGACGGGCTTCGCTACGCTCTGGCACAACAGCGCATTGATCCAGAGGCGGAGCCCAGCGAAACCGATCAGCCTTCCTCCGCATCGCGCAGGCGGGCGATCACGGTGAAGTCTTCGAGCGTAGTGACGTCGCCCTTGATCTCACCGTGGGTGGCGAGCTCGCGCAGCAGGCGGCGCATAATTCGGAAAGACTCAAGCCGCTGGTGGGGGCGCGGGAATCACGCCGAGCTGCTGCATCAGGCCCATGGTATCCATCAGAATGCGGCTGTCGGCCATCTTTCCGTCTTCCAGGCGGTCGATGACCACGCCCTTGACCTCGACGCTCCTGCCTGTGGCTGGAATTCCGAGGAATGCGCCACGATGGGCGCCGGTCCACACGAACCGGGTGACAACCTTCTCCCCCTCGGCCACCATTTCCTTTACTACCCAGTGCATATCGGGGAACGCCGACCGCAGCATGTGAATGATTGCCTTCAGGCCTTCCCTTCCTTGCTCCTGCCCGGGAAGAGGATCGAGCTCCACGAAATCCTCTTTCACCAGATCGTTGGCCCGCTCCAATCGGCCCTGGCTGAGGACATCTTCAATAAATGCCCGAATCACTTCTTTGTTTGGTCCTGACATGCGTGCGTCTCCTCGATAAGAATTAGCCTTCTTCGGCTTCGCGCAGTTTGGCGATCACCGTGAAGTCCTCGAGCGTGGTCACATCGCCCTTGATCTCGCCGTGGGTGGCGAGCTCGCGCAGCAGGCGGCGCATGATCTTGCCGCTGCGCGTTTTGGGCAGAGCCTCGGTGAAGCGGATATCGTCGGGCCGGGCGAGCGAGCCAATTTCTTTCGAGACCCACTTGCGGAGCTCGTCCTTGAGATCGTTGTTGGGCGGGTTGCCGGATTCGAGCGTGACGAAGGCGGCGATGGCCTGGCCCTTGAGATCGTCCGGGCGGCCGACGACGGCGGCTTCGGCGACTTTGGGGTGCGCAACTAGCGCGGACTCGACTTCCATGGTGCCGAGCCTGTGGCCCGAGACGTTGATCACGTCGTCGACGCGGCCCATCAGCCAGAGGTATCCGTCGGCGTCCTGGCGCGCGCCGTCGCCGGTGAAGTAGCAGCCGGGAACGTCGGACCAGTAGGTCTTCCGGTAGCGCTCGGGGTCGCCGTAGATCGTCCGCGCCATGGAGGGCCATGGCTTGCGAATGACGAGCAGGCCGCCGTGGCCCGCGGGAACTGCGTGGAAGCGGCCCTCGGCGTCGGGCTTCGTTACGACCTCCGGCTGGATGCCGAAGAAGGGCCGCGTGGCCGAGCCGGGCTTGGTAGGTATGGCGCCGGGGATGGGCGCGACCATAATGGCGCCGGTCTCGGTCTGCCACCAGGTATCGACGATGGGGCAGCGGTTGCGGCCGATCTTTTCGCGGTACCACATCCACGCCTCGGGGTTGATGGGCTCGCCCACGGTGCCGAGCAGGCGCAGCGAGTCGAGCTTGTATTTGTCGACGTGCTCGTCGCCCCACTTGATGAAGGCGCGGATGGCGGTGGGCGCGGTGTAGAAGATGGTGACGCGATGGTCGTCGACGATCTTCCAGAAGCGCGAGAAATCGGGCCAGTTCGGCGCGCCCTCGTACATCAGCACGGTGGCGCCGTTCTGCAGAGGCCCGTAGACCACGTAGGAGTGGCCGGTGACCCATCCGATGTCGGCCGTGCACCAGTAGATGTCGTCGTCGCGCAGGTCGAAGACATAGCGCGAGGTGAGGTAGGTCTGCACGGCGTAGCCGCCGGTGGTGTGGAGCAGGCCCTTGGGCTTGCCGGTCGAGCCGGAGGTGTAGAGGATGTAGAGCGGGTCCTCGGAGTCCATGGGCTCGGCGGGGCAGACGGGCGCGGCCTGGGCGACCAGATCGTGCCACCAATGGTCGCGGCCCGGGACCATGTTGACCGGCGAGCCGGTGCGCCGGTAGACGATGACGTGCTTGACCGTGGGGCAGGCGGGCATGGCCTCGTCGACCGTGCGCTTGAGCTGGATCTCGTTGCCGCGGCGGTAGCTGGTGTCCTGGGTGACGATGGCGAGGCAGCCGGCGTCGGCCACGCGGTCGGCGATGGCGTTGGCGGCAAAGCCGCCGAAGATGACGGAGTGGACGGCGCCGATGCGTGCGCAAGCAAGCAAAGCGATGGCCAGCTCGGGCGTCATGCCCATGTAGACGGCGACGCGGTCGCCCTTTCCGATGCCAAGGACCTTGAGCGCGTTGGCGAAGCGTTGAACTTCTGTGTGCAGCTCGGCGTAGGTGAGGCGGCGAATCTCGCCCGGCTCGCCCTCCCAGATGAGCGCGGTCTTCTGCGCGCGCTCGCCGCCGGTTTGCGGGTCGACGTGGCGGTCCAAGCAGTTGTAGCTCAAGTTGAACCGGCCGCCGACGAACCACTTCGCCCAGGGCAGGTTCCACTCCAGGACCTTGTCCCAGGGCTTGAACCAGTGCAGCTCGCGCGCGACGCCGGCCCAGAACTTTTCTGGATCGTCGATGGATTGCTTGTAGAGGGCTTCGTACTCGGCGAGCGAGCCGATGCGGGCTCGGGCGCTGAAGTCTTCGGGCGGCGGGAAGACGCGGTTTTCGCGCAACGTGGAGTCGATGTCGAGATTGGCGGCGGCGGGAACGGGCGTGGACGCCATGCAAAACCCTCCAGGGAAGAAGCCAGACGGCCGGCGGCATGAGAGCAGGTGGGAAAGATGCCGCGTAAATGTAATTTAGCGAGGGAGAGGGGGAACAGGCAAGTCAGCGAGTCGGCAAGTCAGAGGGTCTGTGCGCGAGCGGGCCAGGCGGCGAATGTGGGGGATTTCGGACGCCTTTGGCGTACATGCCGTACGTTAGTTTATGTACATATATGTTACAATCGACGATTATGGAAGTGCCGATCACACAATTCCGGCGGAGTCTCTTCGATCTGGTCAACCAAGCCCTCGATGGGAAGGAAGTCTGGGTGACCCACAAGGGTCGCAGGGTGCGGATCGTGCCCGAGAATGCTCCTTCGAAGCTCAGCCGGGTGACGCCCATGGACATTATCGCTCCCGGTGTGGATATCGACGACGATTCCTGGAAGGCCGACATGATGCGCGAGTGGGAACAGAAGTGGGACCGAAGGCTTGGACCCGTCTCAAAGCCCGTGCGGAGTGCACCGGCGAGCGTTCGAGCTGCGGCGCGCAGGACTCGCCGAAAAGCATGATCGCCTATCTCGACACCAACGCGGTCATCCGGCTTGCTCATGGCCGGTTGCGCACCATCGGACGGGAGGCTTCGCGGCTGATCGCAGGAGCGGAGTTGCTGGTTTCGCCCATGGTGCTGCTGGAACTTGAGTACCTGTACGAGATCGGGAGGCTCACGCTGCCGGCGCGCGACATTCAACGGAAGCTGGAACACGAGCTCGGCGTTCGGCCGTGCGAGCTGCCGTTCGCGGATGTAGCCCGAGCTGCGCTCGATGAGAAGTGGACACGCGACGCATTTGATCGGATAATCGTCGCGCAGGCGAAGGTGAACGGCTTCGCGCCGCTGATCTCATCGGACGAGAAGATCGCAGAGAACTATCCGCGGACGGTGTGGTGATCTCGCGCGCGTAGTCGGGAATAACACAAACAAGTCCTGAGCCGGTCTTTCGCATCCCAGTCAGTTCATTGCCGAATGGCGTGGCCTTTCGCGGGCATGGAGTAACATTCTCCTGAATTGAAATCGGGGGGTGTGGCGCGTCCGGATTCATACACGGACGCAGACAGACTCCAAACACAAGACGCCGCGGCGTCCAATCAGGACAAGGAGAAGATCCATGATGACGGTAAGGTGGGCCATCGTCGCCGCTCTGGGAGCGGCCCTCGCACCGGCCGCGGTTGTCGCGCAGAACAAGCCCGGCGACAAGCCGAAACCCGCGCAGTCGATCCCCGAGTTACAGCAGCAGATCGAGAAGATCCTTGCCGACACCCATACTCCCGGCGTCGCCGTGGCCATCGTTCATCGCGACGGACCGGAGTGGATTGCGGGCCTGGGCAAATCGAATGTCGCCGCGAATCGCGCGGCGACCGATGAAACGCTCTTTCGCATCGGTTCCACCTCGAAAGCATTCGCCTCGCTGTCGATTCTGAAGCTGGTGAACGAGGGCAAGCTCTCGCTGATGGACCCAGTGCACAAGCTCATCCCGGAGATTTGGTTCGAGAACCGATGGGAGGCAACCGATCCGGTGCGCGTCGTGGACCTTCTCGAGCACACAACAGGCTGGGACGACATGCACATGGCGGAGTACGCCAAGGACGCGAAAGGCATGACGTTGCGCGAAGGGCTCGATTATTACCGCAAATCGCGCATCTCGCGCTGGCGCCCCGGGACGCGCATGAGTTACTGCAACTCCGGTCCTCCGGTTGCCGCCTATATCGTGGAGAAGATCACCGGCGAGCGATTCGAAGACTACGTGACGGAGAACTTCTTCAAGCCCATCGGCATGAAGACCGCTACGTACTTCGAGACCCCAGCGCAGTCCACCACGCTTTATCACGACGACGGCAAGACGCCTTTCTCCTACTGGAACATCCTGCTGCGTCCGGCCGGGGCCATCAACGCTTCGGCGCGCGACATGGCAGCCTACGTGCAGTTCTACCTGAACCGCGGCAAAGTAGGCGACGCCGAGGTAATGCCGGCGGCATCAATCGAGCGCATGGAGACGCCCACGCGCCACTGGGCTGCACAGCAGGGGCTGAAGGCCGGTTACGGCTTGAGCAACTACTGGAGCGTCCACGACGGCTTCGTCTGGCACGGTCACAATGGCGGCGTCAATGGCGGCCTCACGGATATGTCCTACATGCCGGAGTCCGGCGTCGGCTACTTCTACTCGATCAACACGGGCAACGGCGCCGCCTTCGGCAAGATCGGCGACGCGATTCGCGCGTACATTACGCGCGGACTCACACGGCCTCCCGTGCCGGCTGCCGCTCCGCTGCCGGCCGACGCACAGGAGTACGCCGGCTGGTATGCGCCCGCCTCCCCACGCAACGAGTTCGGACACTTCGCCGAGCGTATTCTCGGGCTCACCTATGTCCGCTTCCAGGATGGCAAGATGTTCATCTCCGGGATCGGCAGCATGAATCACCCGCTGGCTCACGTTTCCGGCGGCCAGTTCCGCGATCTGCCGAAAAACGAGCTGCCCGAGCCGGTAGCCACCGTCGCCCTTTTGGCGCCCAACCCCGAAGGCCGCTTCATCCTTGCGGGCGAGACCATCCGCAAGATTCCCGCCCTCGAGGCCTGGTTCCAGATCGCGCTCACTACCTGGTTTCTGCTTGCGCTGATCGCCGTCGTTCTCTACGCGCCCTTCTGGCTGATTGGCGGCTTCTTCAAGAAGCGCCGCCGCCCGCAAGAGCGCGCCATGCGCCTTTGGCCGCTCATCTCCGCGCTCAGTCTCGCCGGCTTCGCCGCCTTCTTTATAGGCTCTGCCAGCGACATGATCTCGCGCCTCGGCAATCCAACCATCTGGTCCGTCGGGATCTGTCTAACCTCGCTGCTCTTTGGGGTTGCGGCGGTTGTTTCGGCGGTCGCGCTTTGGCTCGCGCGCAAGAAGGAGATTCGCGGATTCACCCGCTGGTTCGCCTGGCTGACGACTCCCGCGCTGGTTATCGCCGTCATCTACCTCGCATGGTGGGGCGTGATCGGCATTCGCACCTGGGCTTGAGGAACGCGCATGGCTGGAAGTGAAAGGCCCTGCTCCAAGGAGCAGGGCTTTTCGATGAAGCGGATCGAACGATGCCGGGCTAGTGAGTCTTGATGACTTCGCCGGACGACGCGATCTTGGCCTCGGCTTCGGAGATGACGCGGAGAGCATCGTCGAAGGCTTCTTCGCTTTCGCCGGCTTCCTTCCACATCTTCAGGCCGCGGTCGAGCTGCTGCTCGGCGCGCTGCACGTCGATCTCCTCAGGCCGCAACGCATCGGAGGCGAGGATCGTCACGCGGCCGGGCAGGACTTCGACGAATCCCCAACTGACGTTGTAGCGGGTGAGGGCGTCGGGGCCATCGGGACCGCCGTGGACGACCACGTCGCCCGCGCCCAGCTCGGCCATCAGCGGCGCGTGGCCATAGAGCACTTCCATGTAGCCGGACTTCGAGGGCAACTCCACGGCGTCGGCGTCGCTCTCGAAGAGCGTGCGCTCGGGAGTCACGAGGCGGACGCGGAGTTGATTGGATTCATCAGCCATAAGTCAGTTCTCAGTTGTCAGTTCTCAGTTGTCAGTTGTCAGTTATCAGTCGATGCGGTTGGCAGCGGCGCGGGAAGAACTGACCACTGACAACTGATCACGGATAACTGTTTCTATACCGTCGCTTTCAGTTTCTCCGCGGTCTCGAGCACATCCTCGATGCCGCCCTTCATGTAGAACGCCTGCTCGGGCACGTCGTCGTGTTTGCCCTCGACGATCTCCTTGAAGGCGCGCACGGTGTCGGCGATCTTGACGTATTTGCCGGGGAAACCCGTGAACGTCTCGGCCACGTGGAAAGGCTGCGAAAGGAACTTCTGCACCTTTCTTGCCCGGGCCACGGTGAGCTTGTCGTCTTCCGAGAGCTCGTCGATGCCAAGGATGGCGATGATGTCCTGCAGATCCTTGTACCGCTGCAGAATGCGCTTGACGCCTTGCGCCACATCGTAGTGCTCCTGGCCGACGACGCGCGCGGTGAGGATGCGCGAGGTGGAAGCCAGCGGATCGACGGCCGGGTAGATGCCGAGCTCGGAGAGCGGGCGGCTCAACACGGTAGTGGCGTCGAGGTGGGCGAACGTGGTGGCCGGAGCGGGATCGGTCAAGTCGTCGGCGGGCACATAGACGGCCTGTACCGAGGTGACCGAGCCCTTGCTCGTCGAGGTGATGCGCTCCTGCAGCTCGCCCATTTCGGTGGCCAGGTTCGGCTGGTAACCCACGGCCGAAGGCATGCGGCCCAGCAGCGTGGAGACCTCGGAGCCGGCCTGGGTGAAGCGGAAGATGTTGTCGATGAACAGAAGCGTGTCGGCGCCCTCGACGTCGCGAAAGTATTCGGCGACGGTGAGCGCGCTCAAGGCCACGCGCAGGCGGGCTCCGGGCGGCTCGGTCATCTGGCCGTAGACCAGGGCGCACTTCGACTCCTGCCAATGCCCTGGCTTGATGACGCCGGACTCGGTCATTTCGAGCCACAGGTCGTTACCCTCACGGGTGCGCTCGCCCACGCCGCCAAACACCGAGTAGCCGCCGTGTGAGGTGGCCACGTTGGTGATGAGCTCCTGAATGATGACGGTCTTGCCCACGCCGGCGCCGCCAAAGAGGCCGATCTTGCCGCCCTTCAGGAAGGGCTGGATGAGGTCGATGACCTTGATGCCGGTCTCGAACATCTCCTCGTGGGTAGACTGCTCGTCGAAGAGCGGCGCGGGGCGGTGAATGGGCATGCGCTGCTTTTCGCCCAAGGGGCCGAGCTCGTCCACGGGGTTGCCGATGACGTCGATCACGCGGCCCAGCGTCTCCTTGCCCACGGGCACGCGGATGGGGCCGTCGAGGTCGATGGCCTTCATGCCGCGCACCATGCCGTCGGTCGGCTGCATGGCAACGGTGCGCACACGGCCCTCGCCCAAGTGCTGCTGCACCTCGAGGATCACGTTGATGGGCGTAGGCACTGTGAAGCCCTCGCTGGTAACGCGCAGCGCCTGATAAATGGGCGGCATGGTGGCTTCTTCGAACTGAACGTCTACGGCGGGGCCGGAGATTTGAATCACTTTGCCGATGTTTTCTGCCATGTGTTCCTTCTTCGTCGGAGCTATTAGCTGTTCGCTTTTAGCCCCTTCCTTCCCGATCCAGCCTCTGCGAGTCTTCTTGTCAGCCGGCACGCCACGAAAGGCCAAGAGCTAAAGGCTAAGAGCTAATAGCTGCTCTTCTAGAGCGCGGCGGCGCCGGATACGATCTCGATAATCTCCTTGGTGATGGCGGCCTGGCGCACGCGGTTCATGTGCAGCGTGAGCGAGTCGATCATGTCGGAGGCGTTGTTGGTTGCCGAATCCATGGCCGTCATGCGGGCCGCGTGCTCGGCGGCCACCGACTCGGTCATGGCGTGGAAAAGCATGGAAAAGATGTACCGCGGCAGCAGGCCCGCGAAGAGTTCGCCGGCGGGCTGCTCGTAGATGTAGTCGACGTTCGCGGTGCCGAACTTCTCGGCCTCTTCGTCGGCCTCGGTGGTGTCGGCAGGCTCCAGCTCGATGCCCGCGGAGAGCGCGGCCTCGGCGCGGCGCTCTTTTTCCTCCGCGGTCAGCTCGACGGCCCCGGCGATCTGCGGCGCGCCCAGCTCGATGAGCGGCAGCAGGCGCTCGACCACCAGCCGCTGCGAGATCACCGACTTGAATTCGTTGTAGACGATGTAGGCGGCGTCGATCTCCTCGTGCACGTAGCGGGAAACGATGCCGTGCGTCAGCTTCTCGACGCGCGCGGGATCGAGGTGCACCAGCAGGCCGGGGTGGTCGCCGGTGAGCTCGACATTGCCCTGCCGCGGCGCGCGGACAAAGTGCTTGTGGCCGTGCTCGTCGGTCTTCTCGGTGTAACTGGCGACGGGATAACGGCGGCGCAATTGGTCGCGGCCCTTGCGGCCCACGGCCTCGATGTCGATTTCCAGATCCGGGTTGCCGTTGATGAACTGGTACGCCGTCTTTAGGATGTTGGCGTTGAAAGCGCCGGCAAAGCCCTTGTCGCCGCTGACGACGACGAGCAGCACGCGCTTCTCAGGCCGCGTGAGGAAGAGCGGGTGGCGCAGGTTGCCGGCTTTCTCGCCGTAGAGGTCGACGCGGCGGGTGAGCGACTGAAGAACGCTCACGATCATGCGGGCGTAAGGCCGCGCCGCCAAAGCCCGTTCCTGCGCGCGGCGCAGCTTGGCCGCCGAGACCATCTTCATGGCCTTGGTGATCTGCCGCGTGCTCTTCACGCTGCGGATCCGCCGTCGTAAATCGAGTACATTCGCCATAAGTCTTCCAGTGATCAGGGGTCAGTGAATAGTGGACAGTTACCGATGCTGTCGACGCAATTGGCTCAATCTGATCCCGTGCCCCTAATCTTGCTCCCCTATTTCTCGCATTCACGCCGCAACGAGGCTAATCTGCTCCCAAGTTCCTATGAGCGCAAGAATTTATCGTCGAAGTGAACACGAAATTCCTCAAGGGCTTCTTCAAAACGGTCAAAACCCTCCTGCCTCATCTTGGCAGCGAAGCCAATACTGTGTTCCGTTCCAATGATTGCCGACCAGTAGTATTGGATCATCCCTGCTGCATCACGTTGTTCCATGCGCATAATCGTGAGACGAACACCCTGCTTCAGATTCTCCGAGGCCGATGGCGATTGTAGGACGGTGTCAAAAATCCGCTGATGCAGGAAGTTCATAATCTCCTGCTCTTTCCGTCCTAGCTGATTAGTGTTCATACTCCCTCGTTATCTAGCAAAAAGTGAAAACGATTATCACTGACCCAAGCATTTATGCAGTTGCCGCCGCCGCCAGTTCCGCCTTAAAGCTCGCCGAGTACTCCTTCATGGCCGCGTGCAGCCGGCTGCGGAGGTCGTCGTCGAGCGCTCGCTTCTGAGTAAGGTCGTCCAAAAGCCCGCCCTGCGCAGCAGCGAAGTACTTGTAGAGGCCGTCCTCGAAGGCGCGAATGTCGGCGACCTGAAGATCGTCGAGATAGCCCTGCGTGCCTGCGAACAGAACCGCCACCTGCTGCTGCCAGGTGAGCGGCTGGAACTGCGGCTGCTTGAGCAACTCGGTGAGCCGCACGCCGCGGGCCAACTGCTTCTGCGTGAGGGGATCGAGGTCGGAGCCGAACTGCGCGAAGGCCGCGAGCTCGCGGTACTGCGCCAGATCGAGCTTCAGCGTGGCGCCAACCTGCTTGACCGCCTTGATGGCCGCCGAGAAGCCGACGCGCGATACCGAGAGGCCGACGTTGACCGCCGGGCGGACGCCGGAGTTGAACAGGTCGGTCTCAAGGAAGATCTGGCCGTCGGTGATGGAAATGACGTTGGTCGGGATGTACGCCGAAACATCGCCGGCCTGCGTTTCGATGACCGGCAGAGCGGTGAGCGATCCTCCGCCCTTGTTGTTGCTCATCTTGGCGGAGCGTTCGAGCAAACGGGAGTGGAGATAGAAGACGTCGCCGGGATAGGCTTCGCGGCCCGGCGGGCGGCGCAGCAGCAGCGAGATCTCGCGGTACGCCATAGCGTGCTTGGAAAGATCGTCGTACATCATCAGCGCGTGCTTGCCGCTGTCGCGGAAGTACTCGCCCATAGCGGTTGCGGCGTAGGGCGCCAAATAGAGCAGGGGCGCGGGCTCGGAGGCCGAAGCGGCCACGACGATGGTGTGGCCCATGGCGCCATGCTCGGTCAGCGTCTGCACCACCTGCGCGATCGACGAGCGCTTCTGGCCGATGGCGCAGTAGACGCAGATCAGGTCGTTCTTGGCGTTGTTGATGATGGTGTCGAGCAGGACGGCGGTTTTGCCGGTCTGCCGGTCGCCGATGATCAACTCGCGCTGGCCGCGGCCGATAGGGATCATGGCGTCGATGGCTTTGAGGCCGGTGGCCATGGGCTCGCGCACGGGCTGGCGGTCGATGATGCCGGGGGCGATGCGCTCGACGGGCAATGTCTCCGCGGCGGCAATGGGCCCCTTGTCGTCGATGGGCTGGCCCAGCGCGTTGACCACGCGGCCGATCAGGCCCGGGCCAACCGGCACGGAGAGAATCTTTCCGGTCCGCTTGACTTCCTGGCCTTCCTTCAGCTCGGTGTACTCGCCCAGAATCACTGCGCCTACCGAATCTTCTTCCAGGCTCAGGGCCAGCCCGGCGATGCCGTGCGGGAAGCTGAGCAGCTCGCCGGCCATGACCTTATCGAGGCCGTGGAGGCGGGCGATGCCGTCGCCGAGTGAGGTGATCGTCCCAACTTCGTCGACCTGGACCTTGGCGTCGTAGTTCGCGATTTGCTCGCGAAGAAGTTGTGTTATTTCGTCTGCCTTGATTTGAGCCATGTACGTTCCTTCAGGGATCAGGGGTCACGGATCAGGGGTCAGTTGTCAGTTGCCGACGATCGAGAATTCGGAATCGAGCGCTGACTGCCGTTCTTGCCAACGGACCTAACCACCAAATACCGACTGCTGAGTTACCGTTCTCCGTTCATCCAAAATGACTGACAACCGATGACTGAAAACTGAAAACTTGCCGGCCTCAGCCGGCGGTTAATGCTTCCTTAAGTCGATCCAGGCGGCCGCGCACGCTGCCGTCGTACACCGTGGAGCCGATGCGCACCACGGCGCCGCCAAGAATGGATGTGTCGAGCTTGAAGCTCGCGTCGATCTGCGCTCCGGCGAGTTTGGCTACCTCGGCGGCCAGCGACTTGCGCTCATCGGCGCTCAGTTCGCGCGCGGTGAGGATCTCGGCCGGACGAATCCCCATCTGCTCGCGCAGGATGCTGCGGTACGCCGCCGCCACTTCGGCCACGTGGCCGATGCGGTCGTTCTGAATGAGCACGGCGAGTAGGTTCCGGAGTTCCTTCTGCATTGCGAGCTTTCCATTCAATTTGTCGAGAAGGCCGATCTTCTGCGCCACGGGGATCGCCGGGTTGACGAAGAATGTCCGCAGCTCGGGGCTTGCTTCCCACGCGGCGAGAAAGTCGGCGAGGCGGCTGTCAATTGCGGCGCTATCGAGTTTGGCCGACGTGACCACATCGGCAAAGGCGCGGGCATAGCGGGCGACAAAGGCCGGCATCAGTTCTTCCCTCCCTTGCCCGCAGCTTCGCCGGAAACCCCGGCGACGAATTCCGCGATCAGCGCCCGGTCGATCTCCGGCGAAAGCGACATCTGCTTGGCCGCCTGCTCGATGGCGAGATCGGCGGCGAAATGCCGAAGATCGCGCCGGGCCTGGCTGGCGGCAACCTCGATCTCCTGCTCCGCCGCAGCCACGATGCGCGTGCTCTCCTCGCCCATGGCCGCCTTGATGCGCTTCTCGTCCTCGAGGCTGTCGTGCTCGACTTGTGCGCGGAACTTCTGCATCTCCTCGTCCAGCCCGGCAAGCTTGGCCTCGACGGCGCTGAGGCGGGTCTGGGCATCGGCGGTCGCTTCGCGCGCGGTCTGAATGTCGTGCCGCAGGGTCTGGGAGCGCTTGCGGACGATCTTGGGCATCAGCCGCCCGAGCGGAATGGCGATGGCGAAGAAGATAATAGCGAAATTGATTCCGAACAGAAGATCGACCGTGGTTTCGAGCTTCAGGTGAAGCAGGCGGGCAACCGACTGCACGACACCCGAATGAAGAAGGTGCTCTTCCTGGTCGCTCTCCGAGGACTTCTCCGCCGGGGCGGAGCTGGTGGACGGCGAAGCAGCCGCAGCGGATGTAGAGCCGGCGACGGGGGCCTGCGCCTGAGCGGCGGCGCGAACGGGAACCAGCGCCAGCGCCGAGGCGACCGCCACGAAAAAGCAATAACGCGAGAGAACGGCAACAAAACGGACTTTCGAGAGGGCGTGTCTCAACGGGATCCCCCGGCAGCGAGCGGCAACACGGCGTGGAGAGCCCGGCCGGCGAGTTCCGAGGCGGAGGCCTCGATCGTCGTGCGGGCATCTGCGGCTTCGGCTTCGAGCGCCGTCTTGGCTTGGCGGACCTTGTCGCCAGCGGCCTTGCGGGCGATTTCGAGGGCGGCGGCGCGCTCGGCGCTCCACTGCCTGATGCGCTGTTCGCGCAGCTTGTAAACGTCGGCGCGGGCCAGGCGGAGCCGCTCGGCGTACTCGGCGGCCTTGGCCTCGGCCTGGGCGATCGCCTTGCGGGCGTCTTCCATGGCGCCTTCGGTCAGGGCGCGGCGCTTGGCCAGAACCGCCGTCAGCGGACCCTGCACCAGAAACTGGTATGCGATGACCAACCCGATGAAGAGCAGTGCTGTCGGGATGGCTCCGATCAGAAGCTCTTCGACTTGTTGAAAGATTTCTTGCATGGGAGTACCGGGCCCCAGCGCCTATTCATGATCGAATTTCGTAGGTGGAACATTTTTTTGTATCAGGGGCAGCCCCCCAAGTCAACGCGAACGGACCGAGTTGGAACCAATATGTGACCTGAGTCACGAATTGGAAAAAACGTTCAAAAAGGGGCTTGATTTCGGCCAGAACAAGCCTACACTGAAGGTACCACCTAGACCCGGTCCAGGGTCCAGCGGGCAGCCGGTTTTGGGAAGACCTTCCACTCCCAGTTCCGGCGGCCCGCTTCTTAGTTTCTGGACAGCTTCCAGCTCTCCGCTATCGGTTTTCAGCGCATTTGTGCCTGCCCTCTTCGATGTGTGGAGCGCTGGCGACGCGGGCATGAAAAACCATCTCTTGGGACGCAAGAAAGCGCACCGGTCTCTCGGCGCAGACAACCGTGCCCCGCCCGGTTTGTGCTGAAGGCCGGGAGCTGAAAGCAGATCGCTGATAACGGGTAACTTGCTGTTTACGGCTTGGCCCCCACCGCCTCCTTGTCGACCGTGAGCAATCCCTGCGCGCGGAGCCAGATCTCCAGAAGGTTCGGCCACTGGTCGAGCGCGGGATCGCCCTTGCCCAGGCCGGTGCCATGCCCACCGTTGGCGAAGATGTGCATCTCAGAGGGCACGCCAGCCTTGACCAGCGCCTCATAGAATCCCAGGCTCTGCCCGACCGGAACGGTCTGGTCGGCGAACGTGTGATAGATGAACGTGGGCGGCGTGTCCTTGGTGACGTAGAGAACGGGATCGAATTTGGCGCGCAGCGCTTCGCATTGGTCCATCACGTTCAGGAGCTCGCAGTAGCTCAGGTGCGAGGTGTCGCTGGAGATGGCGCCCAGCCAGGGGTAGCCGAGGACGAGAAAGTCGGGGCGGCTGGAGGCCCGCTCGATGGGGTCGTCGGCGTCGGGATTGCCGGGGACGAACTGCGTTCCGGCAAGGGCGGCAAGGTGACCGCCGGCCGAGAAGCCGATGACCACGATGCGATTGGGGTTGATGTGGTAGTCGAGGGCGCGTGCGCGAACCGTCTGGACGGCGCGGCGTGCGTCGAGCAGCGGAATCGGCAGGAGATAACCGTTTGAGCTGAGCCGGTAGCTGAGGACGAAAGCGCGGAAGCCGCGCGCGGCGAACCAGTCGGCTATTTCGCGGCCCTCGAGGTCGCCAGCCAAGTGGATGTACGCGCCGCCGGGAAGGATGATCACGGCCGAGCCGTTCTCCTGGCCCTGGCGCGGATCGAGGACGGTGAGCGCAGGGATGTCGTTGCAGGTGTCGCCTTTGGCCTGAGGCGGAGTCCCGCTCCACAGGTGGATGGTGTGGATGCCGAGGAAAGCGTTGTCGGTGCCCGGCGTGGCGCAGTTGACGGTTTGCGCGGCTACAGCGGGGACGGCGAGCGATGCGGCGGTCAGCAAGGCGAAAAGTCGCTTCATGGGAACCTCGACGGCGTTCGCGAGGATTATAACGGCAGGGAATAGGGAGTAGGGAACAGGGAAGAGAATAACGGCGAAACGCAGCATCTATCCGCTGGAATTCAGAATTGGTCGCTCAACCCAGATCCCCGTTTCCTGCTTCTCACAGCCAGATCGCCGTATGCCCCGGGCATAGACGCGCAGCCTGCCCGCAGAGCGTCTCGGCTAGCTCCAGCCCGTAGCGGGCGAAGTAGTACGCACCGCCATGGACACGCTCCTGCAAAACGCCGCCCGGGAAAAGCGACTGGAAGATCGTGTCGGCGTGGCGCGAGAGCGTGGCCTCGCGCTGGAGCTGGAAGTTGGCGGCCAGCGTGCGCAGGCGGTTCATCTGGTAGCGCATCTTGCCGGCGGCAGTGTCGGCCGACTGGCCCAGCCCCTTGTCCTGCGACTGCAGCCACGCGACGAGCGCGTCGAGCTCGGCGTCGAGAGCGTTGCCGGCGGCGGCGAGCCGCTCTTTGGTCTCGACGGGCATCGCGCGCGCGGCCAGCCGCTGCGCCAACGTGGACGCGTTCTCCTCGGCGAAAACCTGTTCGAGCGTCAACTCGTGCTTGCGCAGCAGGTTCGCGACCGAGGGCTCGATCAGCGTGGCGGAGAAGCGTGCGATGGGCGGCGTCTGGCGGCCGAGAATGCGTTCGAAGAGGACGGTCGACTGCGCCAGGTAGGCGATCTCCGCCGGGCCGCCAACCTGCGTCGAGGTCGAGAACAGTAGGTCCTGAAAAACGGGCCGCAGCAACGCGGCGGGCGAGATGCGCTCGGGCTCCGCGTCAAGAATGCCAAGGAGATCGGATGTTGAGAAAGTCTGCCGGTCTGCGTGCCACAAGCCGTTCGGCTCGGCGGCAGTGGGCGCGCGGCGGCGAAGCGCGAGCCGTGCACCGGTCTTGTCGTCGATGAGGAACAGCACGCTCGACTGCGGCGCGACCGCGACCTGCGAGTGGTACTCGGCTGCCTCGAGCGCCTGGCTGCGCTCAGTGAGCGCTGCGTGAAACTCGTCGGCGCGCTCAACCGCAGCGCGCAGAACCGGTGCGCCGAGCCGGTGGAAGTCGCGGCCGCTCGGGTCCACGATGAGCAGGCCCTGCGCGGCAAAGAGCTTCGAGTAGAAGCCGGCAAAGGCCTGCGCGAAGGTGCGGCCCGGCTTGTACGCGGCGACCAGAGCCTCGGTCGCGTCCGACGCGCCGAGCAGCTCGGCGGCGCGCTCAACCAGCGGCGCGATCGAGTCGTCGAAGACGATGCTTCCGGCGCGCACGGCGGCTGCGGGCGCATTGGAATAGACAAGCTCGGCCGGTTCGCGGCCGGCGGGAAACGTCACGCGGTTGATTTCGGCGAAGTCGTGATCCTCTGAGGCAAGCCAAAAAACAGCCGCATGGGGGCTGCCGCACGCAGTGCCCTGGCGCGCGCGGGCAATCGCCGTCGCAGCCTTGAACGGCGAGAAGAGCGGGCCGCCAAACAAGCCCACCTGCTGGCCGGTGAGAACGGTTCCTGCGCCTGCTGCCAGGGCTGCGAGCGCGGGCGCGGCAGCGGGGAACGGGTTCTGAACAGCCAGCAGCCGAACCAGGTCCGTCCGGTGCGACGCGGGCGGCGGACCGGGCTGCTTCGGGTCATCCGCGGGCAGAAAGGCCCCGAGCGCTCCAGCGCAAAAATCCAGAAACAGGCGGCTCTGGCCCGGCGTCACGGTGATGGGATAACAGTCTGCGGTCAATGATTCGTTCCCGTAGGGCGATTCGTTCCCGTGGGGCCTTTCGTACCCGTGCGGCTTGTTTGCTCGGCCGGCACAACTATGCGTCCGGGCGAATTCGGCGTGTCGCTCAATTTAAGGATGCCACGCCGGGGCCGATCGATGCAGAACCGGCGAGGGCTTCCGGGCGCTGTGCGTATACTCGTGATGAATCGCGCTTCACAAGCGCCCCAATCCAGACGAGGTTGAAATGCCCACAGAATCGACACGGAAGGCGGCGAAGGCAAAGGGGAGGAAGGCGGCAAAGGTTGCAGTGGCGGAGCGGGCCACGGTCCTGAGCTCCGAGATCGTCTACCAGGGGCCGCTGTTCCGCGTCGACCACGACAAAGTTCTCGAGCCGGGCGGGCGGCAGAACGAGCGCGAGATCATCCGTCACAACGGGAGTGTTGTGATCCTGGCCCTGGACAACTCGAAGAGCAAGAAAGATCCGTGGGTCGTGATGGAGCGCCAGTACCGGCACGCCGCCAACCAGTATCTGTGGGAGCTGCCCGCGGGCAAGATCGACGCCGGCGAAGAAGCGCTCGCCGGAGCGAAGCGCGAGCTGGCCGAGGAGACCGGCTACCGTGCGAAGAAGTGGCGCCCGCTGGTCGAGTACTACGCCAGCCCCGGCTTCCTGGGCGAATCGATGAAAGTGTACTTGGCCGAAGGGCTTGAGGCGGGGGACGCCCGGCCGGAGGAAGACGAGCAGATCGAGCTCCGGCTGGTGAAGCTCTCCGAGATCCTGAAGATGATCGACAAAGGCGCGATTCAGGACGGTAAGACACTGACCAGCGTGCTCTTATACCAGCGAAAGAACGCCGGACAGCGGCAGAAATAGCCTCACCCGAGCCCTTTCTTTCCGCGTCGCGTGTCGCCTCTCCGCCGAGGTCCGCGAGGCCCCATGTTCCACATTGTGGAACTTCCGGAAAGAGATCAACCTTTCGCCGACTTTCCGCGTCATATCAGATATCGGCGGGAAATTCCCCTTGCTAGCCCGCCGTCTCGTCAGAAACCCGACGTGCGAGAGGAAAAAGGAAGGCAGGAACCTGTGGCTCAGTACAAAGGTAAGGTCAAGTGGTTTAACAACGCCAAGGGCTACGGATTCATCGGACGTGAAGATGGGCCGGATGTATTCGTTCACTATTCCGCGATTCAACTGGACGGATACAAAACGCTCAAAGAAGGCGATGAGGTCGAGTTCGACATCGTTGAGGGCCAGAAAGGCCCACAGGCCGATGCTGTAGCGCGCTTCCGGGATAGCGCGAACAGCGCCGCCTAAAAGCGCGTTGAACCGGGCGTTCGCAGCGACCGCCGTCCGGCGGTTCGCTTGAGGTGTGCCCGGACAGATGATTCTTGTCACAGCTCAGAAATCGGCTTGCGGGGCGATTGTGCGCCCGGAATCCCCTCCTGACAGCATCCTGGAATGAACTCGTTGGTTTGAATACCCGCGGATGGTCCATACTGCGGACGGAGGCCACACCATGGACAACAAGACCATGGCCCGCCTGCTGGCGGAGACTGCCGACCTGATGGAGATCGACGGCGCCGACAGCTTTCGCATCCGGAGCTACCGGCGCGCGGCCGAAGCCGCCGAACAGACGACCGTGGATCTGGCCGCGGCAGCCGGCGATCCTGCGCGTCTGATGGAGATCGACGGGATCGGCAAGGGAATGGCGGCCAGGCTGCAGGCCATTGCCGAAACCGGGTCGCTGCCCCAGCGCGACGAGCTGCTGGCCAAGTACGGGGCGGGGGTGCTGGAGCTGCTGAAGCTGCCCAGCATGGGGCCCAAGACCGTGGCGCTGCTGTGGGACGCGGGCGTGATCGGCAGCGCCAACATCGACAGCGTGGGGCAGCTTGCCGCGGCGATTGAGGCGGGGCGGCTCAGCGGCCTGCCGCGCATGGGCGCCAAACAGATTGAGAGGCTGCGCAAGGGGATCGAGGACTACCGGCGGAGCGCGGGCCGTTTCCGCATCGACGTGGCCGACGAAGAAGCCCGGCGAATCGCGGCCTATCTCCTCGAGTTTCACGGCATCGAGCAGGCGACACCGGCGGGTTCGCTGCGCCGGGGGCGCGAGACCGTGGGCGACCTGGACCTGCTGGCGACGGGTCCGGCATGCGATCCGGAAAAGACGGGTCCGGCGGTTGACTACGTGGCGGCGTATCCCGGTATCCAAGACATCATCGCCAAGGGCGAGAACAAAGTAAGTTTTCACGCCGCCGAGGGGTTCCAGGTGGACGTCCGGCTGCTGCCTTCGGCTTCTTACGGCGCCGCCTTGCAGTACTTCACCGGCTCGAAGGCGCACAACGTGGCGCTGCGGCAGCGGGCGCTTCGCATGGGCTACACGCTGAGCGAGTGGGCGCTGGCGCGGCTGGACGACGGCACGACCGTTGCGGCGGCGACGGAGGAGGAGATCTACGCTGCACTGGGCATGGATTGGATGCCGCCGGAGATGCGCGAGAACCTGGGCGAGATCGACGCGGCGGCAGAGCACAAACTTCCTCGGGTCGTGGTGCAGGGCGATATTCGCGGCGACTTGCACATGCACACCAGCGACAGCGACGGGCGCAACTCGATCCGCGAGATGGCGGAGGCGGCAATCGAGTGCGGATACGGCTACATCGCCATTACCGACCACTCGAAGTTCCTGGGCGTGACCAACGGCCTCGACGAGAAGCGCGCGCTCGAGCAGATCGAGCAGGTGCGCGCAGTGGATCGCGCGATGGAGGGCCGAATTCGCGTCTTCACCGGCATCGAAGTCGACATCCTGGCTGACGGTTCGCTCGCGCTCGCCGACGAGGTGCTGGCGCAGATGGACGCGGTGATCGCCAGCGTGCATTCGCGATTCGAGCAGAGCAGCGGGGAAATGACGGAGCGGGTGCTGAAGGCGATCGAGAATCCGTACGTGCGCATCCTGGGCCACCCGACGGGACGGCTGCTGCTGCGCCGCGAGCCCTTCGCACTCGACATGGCCGCGGTGTTGAAGCGCGCGGCCGAGCTGGGCGTGGCCATGGAACAGAACGCAGCCCCGGAGCGGCTGGACCTGAACGATCACGACCTGCGGCTGTCGAAGGAGCTGGGCTGCCCAATCGTGATGTCCTCCGACTCGCACGACAGCCGCAACCTGGGCAAGATGGGATACGGCGTGAAGCAGTTACGCCGGGCCTGGCTCACGGCCGGGGACGTGCTGAACACGCGGGAGGCGGATGACTTTCTGGCGGGTCTGCGGTCACGGCCGTAATCGAAGAAGGCCATTTTAGGGCTTGGATCGGGCTGTCGACCGCTGTACTCTGATCGTGAAGGATGCGAGCGCTCCATTCTGAGGAGGTGGATCGGTGAAAACTTCATGGCAAGCCGGAGCAGGTTCTATCGAATGCCGTTGGTCCGAAGTCGCAGAACCCTCCGGCGACCGCCCGTCTTCGCTTCAGGCCACCTCAGCAGACGCCTCGGCGAGCTTTCAACCGCCGGTTCCGAATTTCGCTGCACACAGCCCGCTCGGCTCAGGGGAATGGTTCGTTCCCTGGAGCGCCCGATGGAGCGTACCGCATCCATAAGCGGCGGACCGGTGCAAGGTTGCGCTGCCTAGCTGGCCTTTTGATCGTTCACCTTCCGCGTGGCCACGCGCTGTCGGCTCGTTAGTTTCCTTGGTAATTTGCTCTCAGGCTTTGGTGCTGTTCGAGGTTCGGAGGCGCAGGCCGGGAGGAGTTTTCGTAGCCTGGAATGCTCTCTTGGAGCTAAGATGAGGCGAAAGGGGCACAATGAGCCTACTGCAGCAGGATTCGGCGGAACTGGACGATGCAGCGCGCGGCGAGTCGTTGACCAGGGGAACCAGCCACGTGCTGGTTGCTGCGATCATCGCAACCGTTGTAGTCGGCGCGGCCATCGCGATCTACGTGATCGCGAATCAAAAGCCGCCTTTCGCCACCGGAGAGATCGTCGCCGTCTGGGCGCATCCGCAGCACACCGAAACCTCGGGGTTCGACGCCAGCGGGGCGCCGGCGCCCAAGCGGGTCGCGGACCAGATGATGATCTTCGCCAAGGTAAGGCTGCACAACCAGACCGATCACCCGCTGGTCCTGGCGAACGTGCTGACCAACGTCACGCTGGATGACGGCATCCACTCCAGCTACGCGGCCAACAAGGGCGACTATGACCGGATCTTCGTTGCCTACCCGGATATGCCGGTGCCGCACAATACGCCGATCTCGCCGCTGGACACGACTCTCGAAGCCGGCCAGACCGTCGAGGGAACGTTCGTTTCCGCTTTCATGATGACCAAGGACAAATGGGACGCACGCAAGAAGCTGGACTTCACCTTCAGTTTCCGGTATCAGCCCAACCTGGTGGTCGCGCCCCAGGTTCCGATTACTGAGCAGTAGGCGGAACGGGCGCGCTCTTCGGCGTGGAGAGATAGCCCGTGATCTGGCTCTTGGAGTTGATGCTGTTCACCACGATCTCAAAGAGCGTGGGCTCCTTGCCGCTGTAGAACTGCAAGGGCTCGTTCACGTTCCGGTCCTTCTTCTCGTACACCTTGTCGTCGGCGTAGATCTCGAGTGTGAACCGGTTGTGCTTGGCGTCGGTCTTCCTCAGTTCCAGCGTGACTGTGCCCACGGGCTTCCTCTGGCCCCTGGCCAGGCTGAACTCGTAGTAGTTGCGGTCGCCCCTGTGCTCCAGCAGCACCAGCTCGTCGTGATTGCGGGCAATAACGCTGTTGGTGTTTGTCAGGTCGCCGCGCACGGCCTGGAGCTGGCTGATGGTTGTTGCCAGGTCGCTCTGCGTCCTGCCCAGATCGGTCTTGACGCCGCCGACATCCGACTTCACGTTCGTCAGGTCGGTGGATACCGCACTCACCTGCTGTGCGGTCTGCTTCTGCGCATTCTCAAGGCGTTGGCTGTCGGCTGTCTCGCGCTGGATAATCGCCTGCGCGCGAGCATCCAGTTCCTTCTGCGTCAGGCCGTTCTGTTTGCTCAGCTCGTCCGTGTCCACCTGCAGCCGGATTTTGGTTTCGCGCAGTTCCGCCGCAAGCTGCGTGCTCTGCTGCTTGGCGTCGGCCAATTCGGCCTGCGCGGTGCTCAACCGGGTGCCCAGGGTGAAGCACCAGATCAGGCTGCCGATAGCGGCCAGCAGGGCGACGGCGATTGCCGCCAACAAAGCGCCGGAGTACGTTCGGGGGGCATCATCAAGTTCGCTCATTCATTCCCTTTCTTCGACAGGCGGTTCTCATCGTGCCAACCACGCCCGTCACGTTGGCGGCATCCATTCCGGTTAGACGCCGCGACGGGGTAAAACGGCCCTCATCGCTCCGGAAATCCCGATAATTCACGATCTTACAGAGGGAGCGCCCGGAACGGTAGTCCGGGAATCCCGCTGGACACCCCCAACTCCTTTACAGGATAAATCGAATGGCCGGAGATTGCGCCGGCCTCCCGGTTCTTCCTCCCCCGAGAAGCGCGCCGCCGGCCCCCCGTCCCGCCCTTCGTGACAAGCACGGAACGGCTAAGTTATAAAAGTCTTACCACATCCTTTAGCGCCGAGCCTTTTTCCCGGGCCCGGGAGACGATCGAAACGGCCAAATCGCCATCAAAGTACTTGAGGGAGACGCAAGGTCTATGCCGACTGCCACCGCAGGAAAGGGTCTCGAAGGGGTCGTCGCTGCAAACTCCGGGATCTGTTGGATCGATGGAGAAGCTGGCATCCTCTCTTACCGCGGCATCGACATTCACGAATTGGCCGAGCATTCTACGTTTGAAGAAACCACCTATCTGCTTTGGAACGGCTTGCTGCCCAACGAATTGGCCCTGCGTGAATTCACCGCGCAACTTGCTCTGGCGCGGTCGCTCGATCACCGGGTGATCGACCTGCTGCGCAGCTTTCCCACGACGGCCACGCCTATGGAGGTGCTACGCACCGCGGTTTCGGCGTTGAGCTTCTACGATGTGGATGAAAAGGACAATTCCCACGACGCAAACGTTCGCAAGGCGTACAATCTGACCGCGCAGATCGCCATGCTCGTGGCCATCTACGACCGAATCCGAAAGGGCAAGGAGATCGTTCCGCCCGACCGCTCGCTCTCGCACGCCGGGAATTTCCTCTGGATGATTAACGGCGAGAAGCCATCGAAAACCGCCGTCAAGACCATGGACATGGCCCTGGTGCTGCACGCCGACCATGAGCTGAACGCCTCCACCTTCGCCGCCCGCGTGATCGCCGCCACCCTCTCCGACATGCACTCCGCGATCACCGGCGCCCTCGGCGCGCTGAAGGGCCCGCTGCACGGCGGCGCCAACGAAGGCGTGATGCGCCTGCTGCTCACCATCGACAAGCAGGGCGCCGACCCGGTCGAGTACGTCAAGAACATGCTCGCCGCCAAGCAGAAGATCTCCGGCTTCGGGCATCGCGTGTATAAGACCGAGGACCCGCGCGCAACGCACCTGCGCAAGATGAGCGAGCAGTTGGGCCGCGATTCCGGCAACCTCAAGTGGTACGAGATGTCCCGGGCCATCGAGCTCTACATCAACCAGGACAAGAAGCTCAACGCCAACGTGGACTTCTACTCGGCTTCGACCTACGCCACTCTGGGCATCGATATCGACCTCTATACGCCGATTTTCGCGATAAGCCGCATCTCCGGCTGGGCCGCCCACGTCATCGAGCAATTGGACGACAACCGCCTGATCCGCCCCCGCGCCGAGTACATCGGCCCGACCTATCCCTCGCCCTGGATCCCGATCGGTCAGCGGCTTTGATCAGCTCAACCTCTCGCGAAGCTCCGGACAAAAGACATAGCTTGGCGCCGATGTCTGTCTCGACCATTCCGGGCGCCACACCACCATTGCGAACTGATCTTTGGACCAAAGCGAATACTGACTATCGGTGAGCCAGACGCTGCATAAGCCCGTCGACCGCAGTATCTTGGTCTTCGATCTCGATGCGGAGCTGTGCCGTCTGAAGCGGAAGCGACGGGGGAAGCGATTCGGCCAGCGCGCCGATGCGCACGCGGTCTTTCTCCGTCGTGATCAGCGCCGGGGCCCCGGCAGCGCGGGCCGCATCCACAACGCGGTCGAGATCGCTCGCTTTGTAGCGGTGGTGATCGGGAAAGACGGTGCGCACAGCGAGCTTCACCCCGGCTTGCTCCAGGCCCTCGAAGAACTGCTCGGGCCGCGCGATGCCGCAGAAGGCGGCGACAGGTCCGTCGAGGTGCGGAACATCCGTGCGGCGGCGAAGGCGCCAGACAGTTCCCTGCCAGCCGCGGGAATTGAGCTCCGCTTCGACTTCGGGCTCGTTCGCTGGAATCGCGATGACTTGCGCCCGATCGGCCGCGCGTAGCGGTTCTCGCAGATTGCCCGCCGGAAGCAGACGATCACGCAGATCGCGGTTGCTGAGGAGCAGGATATCGATGTCGCGGGCAAGCTGGCGATGCTGAAAGCCGTCGTCAAGCAGATGCACGCCGGCTTGCTCCCTGCCGGGGTCCCCGGCGGGCGATTTGTGCCCGCTGGGGCGGCTCGCTCCCTCAGATTCATCCGACTCCGCGAGCAGGCCCGCCTCATATCGCTCCGCGGCGACATAGACCGGCACCTGAGCCTCGCGCGCGATCACCAGCGGCTCGTCGCCGAAGTCGTCCACCGCCCCGTTTGGATCGACGCGCGCCGGGAACGGACTCTTACGGCCATAACCACGCGAGAGCACGTCCACGCGCAGACCGCGGGCGGCGAGCGCTCTGGCAAGGGCGATCGTGAGCGGCGTCTTCCCAGTTCCGCCGGCCGAGAGGTTGCCGACGCTGACGACCGGCCACTTGAGCCGGCTAACCTTCTGGAGCCCCGAGCGCAACTCGTACTCCCGCAGCGCCAAACCGAGCCGGTAGACCGGGACGAGCGGCCAGAGCAGCGGGCGTGCGGCGGGCGTCGCACTCACAACGCGCTCCTGGCCGGCGCTGCCGAGCAACTCACGAATGGCCGCGACACAGCGATCGGTGGCGCCGGCCTGACAGTCGAAAACCTCCTTCGCGCGCGCGCCCATCGCCTTGGCGGCGGAACGATTGCCGAGGAGGTCGATGAGGACCGCGGCCAACTCCTCCTTCGCGGCGATGCGCAGCGCGTCGTGGCTGCGCAGGCTATCGGTGATCGCAACAAAGTTCGCATAATGCGGCCCCATCACGGTGGGCACGGCGAACTGCGCCGGCTCAAGCGGGTTGTGTCCCCCGGCGGGGACCAGGCTGCCGCCCACGAATGCGACGCTAGCTAGCGCATAGACCGAAGCCAGCTCGCCAATCGTATCGAGGAGCACAATTTCGCCAGGGCGAAGCGATCCTGTCTTCCGCGAGGTCTTGGCCGGCGGTGGCCAGGCGGAACGCTTGCACCAGGGTATGCCGGATCGATCGAGAAGTGCCGCGACGGCGCTGAACCGCTCCGGATGGCGCGGCGCGAGGACCATCGCGAGCTGCGAGTCCGCGGCAAGCAGTTGCGGCCATGCCTCAAGCAGCGCCGACTCCTCGCCCTCGAGCGTGCTTCCGGCTACCACGAGCCGCAGACCGCCGGCCATCGATTTCAGGATGCTCGCGGCCTCCGATTCCTGCGCGGTGCGCACGTCGAATTTCAGGTTGCCCGCGACGGCGACGCGATCGGGGCGGCAGCCGAGAGCCAGCAGACGGTCGGCGTCAGTCTGGCTCTGAGCCAATACGCGGCCCAGGCGCTCGAGGATCGGCCGCCACAACAGGCGCAGCTTACGATAGCGCGGCCACGAGCGGCCGGAGATCCGGGCATTGATCACGGCGACCGGAATCTTGCGCCGGAAACACGCGCCGAGCAGGTTGGGCCAGAATTCTGTCTCGGCCAGAATCAGCAGGCTCGGCCGGAGCGCATTCATGTAGGCCCGGACGGCCCAGGGCAGGTCGAGCGGGCAGTAGAAGACGCGATCCGGATCGAAGCGCTCGCGGGCCAGCGCCTGGCCGGTGCGCGTCGCGGTGGAAATGACGACGGAATAGTCTGAAAGTTCGGCATCGACGGTGCGGACCATGCGGGTGACGGCCAGGACTTCGCCGACCGAGACGGCATGGAGCCAGATCAGCGGCCGCCCGCCTGCCGTGGCGGATCCCCGCGCCAGCCTCCGCGGCACGCGGCCCAGCCGCTCCCGCAGCCCTTCGCGGTATTTCCGCATTGTGGCGAGGCGCCAAAGCCACCAGGGCGCGCCAACGACGAGCGCAACGAGCAGGATGACGTTATAGAAAAGAAGGATCATAAGCAACCGAATCTGATTCCCGCCGGTCTAACCCTAAAATGATACAGTCGCAAGCGATGAGAATCCTGGGTGGATTTCCCTTTGTATTGCTTTGGCTGGCGCTGCCGGCAACGGCCAGCGACCATGCACCCCCTCCCGTTCAGCCGGCCACCTCGTATCCGGCGGTCGAAATCCACCCCGACGAGCACGTGGCCATCGCCGCCGAGCCATACGATACCAAGGAAAAAGAGTCGATCTTCCGCGTCGATTACCTGGCGCACGACGTGATGCCGATCCGGCTGATCGTGACCAATCTCGGGAACCGGCCCATCTCGCTTTCCGACGCGCGCATTCTCTTCTTAACGGCGGACGGCGACCGCATCCGGGCGGCCGAGCCGGAGGACGTGGAGCGGATGATGACGCGCAAAGAGCGCGAGGGGGGCCGGATTCCCTTGCCCACCCCGCTACCGCCGCTCCACGTGAAGCCGAAGGGCAGCATCAAAGACATCGAAGCCGACTTCAATACCTTTGAGTACTCGGCCCTGGCCGTCGAGCCGCACACCACGCGCGCCGGGTTCCTGTTCTACGATCTCTCCGGGCTGACCAATCCGCTGGTGGGCGGCAGGCTCTATCTGCACAAGCTGCGCGATGCCGACGGCAACGAGCTCTTCTACTTCGAGATTCCGTTCAACAAATATCTGCAGTCGAAGTCGAGCCAGATGAACTGACGCGTGCCCGCTACGGAGCGCCGGAGCGGCCCGACGGCGCGAATGCCAGCGATGCAGAGTGATATTGCATGTGATATGATTGCCTTGTGCGGGTCGTTCTCGACACATCGGTTCTGGTTGCAGCGATCCGGAGCCAAACCGGGACAGCGAAAGCTCTTGTTGAGAACGTTCTCAGGTCGCGGCTTGAACTGCTGATCAGCACTCCGCTGGTCCTGGAATACGAAGCGGTCTTAACGCGCAGGGAACATTTGCACGCTTCCGGCCTCACGAGAAATGAAGTGGATAGTCTGATCGATATGCTTTGCTCCGTCGGGCTCGAAGTGAGCATGTTTCGCAAAGTGCGCCCAAAGTTGTCCGATCCCGACGACGAAATGGTGTTGGAAACTGCGGTCAATGGGCATGCCGATGCGATTGTCACATTCAATGTCTCGGATTTCGCCGGAGTCGCAGAAGACTTTCATATTGAGGTGCTTACTCCACGAGAGGCCCTGCAAAGGATGGATATCCGATGAGAACCAGTAATTTCGCTCTGCGTTTACAGCCATCGCTCTTTGAAGCGGCTCGCAATATGGCCGAAACGGAGGGGGTGGCGTTGAATCAACTGATCAACGTCGCCGTTGCGCAAATGATTGCCGTGCATAATGCTGAGGATTACATCTCGCTTCGCGCCAGGCGAGCGAATCTTCCCCGCGCTCTAGAGATTCTGAGGAAAGCCGGCAGGGGGAACCCTCCCATGGATGGCGACGAACTGCCAGAATCGCGGAGGAAACGGCGCTCCCGCGCGAAGGCGCGGGTGAAAGCGCAGTAGCTTGCCGACAAGCGATTTCCCGGCGGCGAGTTCGATGTCGTGCTTTCGAACCTGTGCTTGCACAACATCTACGATGCGCCCGGCCGGGCGCAGGCGTGCTATGAGATCGCGCGTGTGCTCAAGCCGGGCGGTACCGCTGTCATCTCGGACTACAAGCACATGAGGGAGTACTCGGCGGCGTTCACCGAGGACGGCGTGACCGTGGAGTTGTGCCCCCTCGACTGGACAGGCACGTTTCCGCCGCTGCGCATTCTGGTGGCGCGGAAAAGGGCCTGACGGCGACTCATAGTTGGTCGCTGCAGCCGCGCCAGCGTCCCGGATCGCGGAGCCCTCCACGCGCTCGCCGCCAACGGTTCCGAGGTGGGTAGTTCCACCGCTCGACGCGCGTGAGCGCCATCTGTCTTTCATGCGTCCATTCGGCGGTTCTTCCAGACAGTCCCGCGCGCATTTTCACGCCAGGAATATTGTCCACTTTTGTGTGAGTGATGACTCAGATACGGCAGGGTTTTCGCCGCCCGGAGCGCAACTTGGCGTGTGTTAGCTTGATCTCAACCAGCTCGAGAATTCGGGTTGCAATGCAACGATCCTGAACCTCCGATGCCGAGGAGAATCATTGATGACCACAACTGTGTCCCAGACCGCCGCCTCGAACCCCGAAATACCCGGGAAATCGCATGAAGCCTGGCGCCTCTTTCTGATGAGTGCGGCGGGCCTTTACCTGGAGATGGTGCTGATCCGCTGGCTGGGAACAGAGGTGAAGATCTTCGCGTTCTTTCAGAATCTGACGTTGATCGTCTGCTTCCTGGGCTTCGGCGTCGGCTGCTTCACCTCGAACAGGCGCGGCAGCCTGTGGCCCTCGTTGGCGGCGGTCAGCGGCCTGGTCGTCCTGATCACCTTGCCGTTTCCCAACTGGCACTCGCTGCTGGCGGTCATGTCGTCGTTGCTTTCCTACACCCCCGACGCGGCGTTGTGGGGTGAAGCGCTCACGCTTCAGGGGTCGGGCTACTTCGCGCTGTTCGTCATCTGCATGGTGCTCATCACCGTCTTCCTTTTCCTGCTCTGCGTAGCGATGATCCCGATCGGGCGCTGGGTGGGATATTACCTCGAAGCGTCGCGGAATACGGTGGGCGCCTATTCAATCAACCTGCTCGGCAGCCTGGCCGGAATCTGGCTCCTCGCAATCCTCGCATTCCTGTGGCTCTCGCCGTCGTGGTGGTTCACCGCGGCGTTTCTCCTCGTCGTCCTGGCGCAACCCTTTTCCTGGCGATCCGTTGTGGTTGCCGCCGCGCTTCTAACGGCGACCCTTTTCGGGCTGAACCATTTCGGCAATCTGCAAGCTTACTGGTCGCCTTACCAGAAACTGACCGTCGAGGACCTTGGCGAGAACCAA
>JBEKUS010000020.1:0-44429 GCA_049514795.1 Occallatibacter sp. | reverse complement strand
GGGGGAACGCCGACGGCGACGTTTGCCAGCGCCAATGTGGGTACGGGAATCGCGGTAACGGTGAGCGGCTACACGATCAGCGGCGGCCAATCGGCCAACTACACGCTGACGCAGCCGACGGGACTGACGGCCAACATCACGGCCAAAGCGCTGACGGTAACAGGCGTGACGGCCGGCAACAAGCCCTATGACGGCGGCACGACAGCAACGCTGAGCACGACGGGAGCGGCGCTGTCGGGCGTGGTGACGGGCGACACCGTGACACTGGGGACGAGCGGAGCAACAGGGACGTTCGCCCAGTCAAGCGTGGGGACCGGGATCGCGGTGACGGTGTCGGGTCTGACGATCGGGGGCAACTCTGCGGGGAACTACACGCTGACGCAGCCGACGGGGCTGACGGCCAGCATCACGCCGGCGACGCTGACGGTGACGGCGAACAACGGCAGTCGGGCCTATGGAGCGTCTAGTCCGACGTTCACGGCGAGCTATTCGGGGTTCGTCAATGGGGAGACGCAGAGCGTGTTGAGCGGATCGCCGAACTTGACGACGACCGCGACGGCTTCGTCACCGGTTGGCAGCTATCCGATCACGGCGGCGGCCGGTACGCTGACGGCGGCGGACTACACCTTCACGTTCGTGAACGGAACGCTGACCGTGAATCAGGCAGTGCTGACGGTGACGGCGAACCACGCCAGCCGGACCTACGGAGTGGCGAACCCAACGTTCACGGCCGGTTATTCGGGGTTCGTGAACGGCGACACGCAGAGCGTGGTGAGCGGCTCACCGAACCTGACGACGACGGCGGTGCTGTCGTCGCCCGTGGGCAGCTATCCGGTCACAGCGGCGGCAGGCACGCTGTCGGCGACCAACTACAGCTTCACGTTCGTGAACGGGACACTGACGGTCAATCAGGCCGGGTCGACCACTGTGCTGAGCGTAAACAAGTCGTCCGCCAACCCGGGAGACACCGTAACGCTGACGGCCACAGTTGCAGCAGTATCGGGTGTAACGGGCACGCCAACGGGATCCGTCAGCTTCTACGACGGGACCACGTTGCTCAACTCGACGGCGGCACCGCTCTCCGGCGGCACGGCGACGTATTCCACAACCACGCTCTCCGCTAGCGCAACTCACCAGTTGACAGCGGTCTATAGCGGAGATACCAACTTCACGACCTCCACTTCCTCCGCCACTTCGGTGGTGGTGGCGGCTCTGGACTTCACGGTCACAGCCTCGGGGTCGACGAGCCAGACTATCGCCAAGGGTAGCTCGGCAAGCTTCCAGTTCGCTGTCGCTCCGCTCTACGGCTCCTACCCTGCAGCGGTCAGTTTCTCCGCGGCCGGGTTGCCTACAGGTGCGACGGCGACGTTCAGTCCCACCTCAATCGCAACCAGCGGTGGCCAGCAGACGGTCACGATGACGATCCAGACCTCATCGACCTCTGCCATGCGCCAGGCTGCTCCGGGATTCCCTGGAGGACGTAATCTGCAACCGTTCGCGCTCGCATTCCTGCTGCTGCTCGGCATCGGAGGCATGCGCCGTCACGGACGGAATCTGCGGCGCTTGCTCTGCATCGCGCTCTTGCTCATCGGCGGCGCAGCTACCCTGCTGACTGGGTGCGGCGGCCACTCGTCGCCTCCGGTGAGCTACACCGTCACCGCAACAGCCACAAGCGGCACCCTGCAGCACTCCACGACGTTCACGCTGACGGTGCAGTAGATTGCGGCGAATCCGCTTCCTGTTGCTCATCGAGGTCCCGCGGCCTCGAGAGCAACAGGAGCGAGGGCCTCAAGAACATTGACACTCGATTGCTGCGTTTCGGGGTTTCCTCTTCGTCGGTCAACGAGGACGGAGACCCCTGCTTGTCATACGCAGGCCGATTGGCGTTTCTGCGATGTCCGTTCTTTGTCTCGTCATCCTGAGGTGAATGATTCCGGTGACCGATCTTGACAGAATTGCCGACTTGACTCGTCGTATCCAGGGCCGCGAAGCCCGCATTGGCATTGTTGGAATGGGCTATGTTGGGCTGCCTCTCGCGCTGCTCTTTAGCGAGCAACGCTTTCATGTGACCGGCTTTGACATCGATCCACGCAAGGTCGACGCTCTGAATCAGGGCGGCTCCTATATCGTTCGCATTCCCGCCACCGAAATCCAGTCCGCGCGCCAACATGGCTTCACCGCGACCTCAGACTACGCGCAGATCGCCGCGATGGACGTCGTCATTATTTGCGTGCCCACTCCGCTCAATGAGTATCACGAGCCGGATCTGAGCTATGTGACCGAGACCGTGAAGAGCATCGCGCCCCAGATCCATGATGGCCAGATCATTATCCTGGAAAGTACGACCTATCCCGGCACGACTGAGGAAGTTGTCGTTCCTCTTATCGAGAAAGGGAACCCCGCGGGACTGCGCGTAGCCCGCGATGCGTCGAGCTCGGGCTTCTTTGTCGCATTCTCGCCCGAACGCGAAGACCCCGGCAACGATACGGTTGCGCGGTGTGACATTCCCAAGGTCGTCGGGGGATGCGGGCCCGCCGCGCGCGACCTGGCCTCGGCCGTCTACGGCTCCATTTTCAACCGCACTGTTCCGGTCTCTTCGCCCGCAACCGCGGAGATGACCAAGCTGCTGGAGAACATCTACCGTTGCGTCAACATCGCTCTGGTCAACGAGTTGAAGCAGCTTTGCATGAGGATGGGGATTGACCTCAGTGAAGTCATCGACGCGGCGAAGACCAAGCCCTTCGGATTCCAAGCGTTCTACCCCGGCCCGGGCCTCGGCGGGCACTGCATCCCCATCGATCCCTTCTATCTCTCCTGGAAGGCGAAAGAGTTCGACTTTCATACGCGCTTTATCGAGCTTGCCGGCCAGATCAACAATGGCATGCCATATTTCGTGGTCGAGAACATCATCGAAGCCATGAGCCAACGGGGCAAACCACTCTGCGGCTCGCGCGTTCTGGTTCTTGGACTCGCCTACAAACGCGACATCGACGATCTTCGCGAATCACCTTCGCTCACGATTATTGAGCTCTTGCAGAAGCGCGGCGCTCTCGTCGAGTACAACGATCCATTCTTCCCGTCAGTCGGACATGGGCGCAAATACGCCCTCAACATGACATGCACTCCTCTCAAGAAGATTCCCGAATTTGACTGCGTGGTGATCGTAACGGATCACTCGCAATACGATTATCGCGACATCGTCGCCAAAGCAAAGCTGGTTGTCGACACGCGCAATGCAACCAAAGGAGTAGAATCAGAGAAGATTGTCAGGTGCTGAATTCACATGCCGCTCTTCGAGCTAGACCCTTCGGCGGATAGCCGGTGGGCGGAACTTGTCGACACTCATCCCGCGGCCTCCGTATTCCATCATCCGCGTTGGCTCAACGCCCTTTCAGAGACGTATGGGTATCGCCCAATCGTGCTGACGAACTGCCGTGCCGGCGAGCCGCTCACGAGTGGTATTCCACTCTGTGAGGTGAGCAGTTGGATTACGGGAAGGCGCGCGGTTTCGCTACCGTTCTCCGACCATGCTCAGCCGCTGCTGGCGGAAGGGGAGGACCCCGCCCAGTATTTCGCATCGATCCGGGAGCAAATGCGGCGCAATCGCTGGAAGTACGTGGAACTTAGGCCACGCCAGCCGATGAGTGGCTCCGATAGCGGTCTCGCTCCAGACAAAGAGTACTGGATTCACGTGCTGGATCTCGCCCCATCGATCGACGAGCTCTTCCGTAACTTGCATAAGAGCTCTCTCCAGCGGCGGATTAAGAAAAGCAGCCGGGAGGGTCTAACGTACGAACGCGGCTCATCCCCGGAGTTGCTGGACGACTTCTTCCGGCTTCAGGTGATGACGCGAAAGCGCCACCAGCTCCCCCCGCAGCCGAAGATATGGTTCGCCAATGTCCTTTTGAAACTGAGCGGTTCGGCGGAGATCAGGGTTGCGCGAAAGGACGGCCGGTCGGTCGCCGCGATCATGACCCTCTATCATAAGAAGAAGGCGGTCTACAAGTACGGCTGCTCGGATCATAACCTGCATCACCTTGCCGGAATGCCGTTTCTTTTCTGGAAGCTGATCGAAGAGTGTAAAGCGGCCGGATTCACGGAGATCGATTTTGGGCGTTCGGAGATGGACAACGAGGGCCTGGTCAGATTCAAGGATGAGTTCGGCACCCGGCGCGAGCGCCTGTGCTACCTCCGCTTTCCTGAGGCCGAGAAAGGGAAAGACACAGTCGGGCGCTTGATGCCGATAGCCGGCCCTCTGTTTTCTCTTTTGCCCGATTCCGTGTCGTCTTATTTGGGACGGATTCTCTATCGCCACATAGGCTGACAGTCCGGATTCAGACTATCAGCCGTGAAAGCGGAGGGACGCAAACCCGCGCGGCTTGAAGGATTCTTTGGTACGCTGTGCCGGGAATTGGGCTGATTCGCCTTATCAAAGGAATGGCCGTGGTGGCGCTATCGAGGTCGGCGCTAGTGCGGCGCGGCAAACGCGCCTCGTAGTGGAGCGCATCGGTTATCTCCTGGGCCAGTTCTCTCGATCGCGGGCTCGTCAACAGCACTTGCTCTCCCATTCACTCCGGCTTCATATCGCTCGCTTGCTGGTTCATTCCCCCTGGGCGCGGGTTCCAGAGCACGCCCTGACAACTGACGAGCACGAAGCGCCAGACAGTCGACTTCCATGGAGAGGATGCATGATAGCCACACTCCTCGACTATTACCGCTGCGGCGAGTTATCGAGCAGCTTTGAGATGCGAGGTCTCATCTCCGGGCCTGCGGGCTTCTTCACGTGGGATGAAGACATCACGTGCTATGGGCATTGCACTTCCGGTGTCCCGGGAAGCAAAGCGGGTGATGTTCTCTATGACATCTCCTCCGACGTCGTGCAGGAGGACTCCCGCATCTTTCTTCCGTTCAACCCCGACGAAGTTGCCTTGAACCTCCGGCGTGAGCGGTATTCCTCGCACTTCAACGAGCCGGTCAGCCCTTCTCAGGCCCTCGTCCGGCGCATCTACTATGTCCTTCGGCCCCTCATGGCCGTGCCCATCCGCAAGCACCTCCAGCGAATCAACTTGCGGGACTGGAACAAGATTCCATTCCCCAGGTGGCCGGTCGATTCCACGATCGATAAGCTTCATCGCCGCCTTCTTGCCCTGGCGATGAAGAATGCAGGCGTGGAGACGATTCCCTTTATCTGGTTCTGGCCAGACGACTATCGCGCCTGCATCATCATCACTCACGATGTTGAAGAAACTGAAGGCAGGGATTTCTGCGGCCAATTGATGGATATCGACGCTTCGTTCGGCTTCTACGGGTCATATCAGGTTGTGCCGGAAGAGAGATACACGGTTCCCAAGAGCTACCTTGCCCAGATCAATGAGCGGGGGTGCGAAGTAAATGTGCACGACCTGAATCACGACGGGCGCCTGTATGCCGAATACGAGGAGTTTCTCCGCAGGGCCAGGCGGATCAACGAGTATGGGAGAGAATTCAATGCCGTTGGGTTTCGCTCTGGCGCCCTGTATCGGAATGCAGACTGGTTTGGTGCGCTCCACTTTCAGTATGACCTTTCGATTCCGAACGTCGGGCATATGGATCCTCAGCGTGGTGGCTGCTGCACGATCATGCCTTACTTCATTGGAGATCTAGTTGAACTGCCGCTGACGTGCACGCAGGACTATACGCAGTTCAACATGTTCCACGACTATTCGACGGGTCTCTGGGAACGGCAGACCGGGATCATTATGGCGAACAACGGCCTAATAACGATTCTGGTCCACCCGGACTACATCATCGACTCGCGCCCCCAAACGGCCTACAAGAACCTCCTCCGGTACCTGGCGGAGCTGCGGGATCGGGAGAAGCTCTGGAGCCCTCTGCCAAGAGACGTAGCCAAGTGGTGGCGGCAGCGGAGTCAGATGAAACTCGTGCGCAACGACAGCGGGTGGGAGATTGCCGGAGAAGGAAAGGAAAGGGCGCGGGTTGCTTACGCGAAGCTGGACGGAAACAGCGTGACGTATGAACTCGCTGCGCCCGTGGTTGGCGCGGCACCTTAGTCCCCTCGCTCCGCCTTTCAGAGCGGCGGCCGAATCCGCCTCGGCGGACGCCGGAGGCATCACACCGCCGCTGCCTGGTCGGCCATCGATTGCCGCTGGATGGAATGTCGTGAATAGTCCCCTAGGTCTCTGACAGCGTAAAGTAGTGCCTTTCGTAGCCGAACTTCATGCGCGCTTTCCTACGCGTGAACTGCCAGTCGATGGTGACGTGGTTGCGGTTCATCTTGCGGTTCCAGGCTTTGCTTTCCCGTCCTAGATCGCTCAGAGAAGGAATGCGGCGCTGGCCCAGGCACTGGCGGCTGAAAAGACTCATCTCGATCTCGGCCTGGTCCAGCCGGCTTCCGTGTTTGGGCGTGTAATGTACCGTGAACCGGTTCCACAGCCAGCCAGCACATCTTCCATGCGGGCGATGTACTCTTCATTCAGTTCCGCCACGGACCACATTTTTCTCCCGCCACGGCTTTAGATCGTGGTTCTGAAGAAGAAGGCGAATCGTTTCCCGGCTCACCGGCGGCGCCAGCCTTCGCTTCGCCGCTTCGCTGGCGATCGGCGCACTCTGCGTGGAAGTGAGCTCGCTGTTGACCGCGACCAGCCGCTCTTGCCGATCCACGAGCAGCACCTTCAGCGTCTCCTTGTCCAGCGAGTCCAGATCGGGCAGCACGGCCACAGTCATGCGTTGAGTATGCCAGGACACGCTGTGGAAACACGCGCGGAAACCCGCATGAATACAGGTGATTGTTAGGCTTCGACTAAACCGCTGCGGGCAGTTCGAAGGTGCGCTGTGGCCGGCGCCAATCAATGCCTTCCAAGAGCATCGACAACTGCGCCCGGCTCAGCGCAGCCGTTCCGCTCTCCGCCGTCGGCCACACGAATCGTCTGCGTTCAAGGCGCTTCGCAAACAGGCACAATCCGTCGCCGTCGAACCAGAGGCATTTGATTATGTCGCCGCGCCGCCCGCGGAAGACGCAGCCGTGGCCCGAGTACGGCTGCTCGTTCAGCACCGTCTGCACCTGCGCGCTCAGCCCGTGAAAGCCCCGGCGCATGTCCGTTACCCCCGCCGCCAGCCAGATGCGTGTTCCCGCACGAAGCTCAATCACCGCTGAAAACTCTCCAGGATCGTGCGCAGCAACGTGCGATCGGCGCCGCGCTCTACGCTGATCGCGGCACGGCTAGGAAGCTCGATGTGAATCGCTCCCGACGGCTGCGCGGTGCATGCTTCCACTGGCGCAGCCCGCGTTATCTCCGGTCTCGGCTCGATCTCTGGCTCACTGGCAGCCTCAGTTCCGATCACTATGGGAAGCGGCGCCGTTGAAGCGCCGGCCTGCAAATCACCGTTCCGGTAAGCCCGCCGCCATCGGAACACCTGGTTCGCGTTCACATCCTCGGCCTGCGCCACCCGCGCCACACTCGCCCCAGCCTCCAGTGTCCGCTCTACTATCCGACGCTTCTCCTCGACCGTTCGCCGCCTCCGCCCCATGCAGCAGAGTCAAGGTTCAACCCACTCCGACACCAGTTGGGAACTCAAGACGCTTACGGTCGATCCAGGATTGACCGGGGCGCGCCGGAAATCCCGCGGCTTCGAAGCAGATCGCGATGACCCATTCCCGCCGGCAGTTCCTTATCTGGGAGCGCGGTGCAATTCACGGCCAGAGGCGCCGGTACCGGAGTGACCCGGATCGGCGCCTTTTTGTTTGCGCCGTCCAGTATACGTTTTCCATGGCTGCCTCTACCACCCTGCACGGTGTCCGGTGACGTCAAGCCGCTTGGACTGCACCCCCAAAGAGAGACAGATCAGATTTTGACAGTTTGCAGGGAAGGGAGGACTGCAAATGGGTCAAGAGACGCAACAACGAAGGTTCAGCAAGGAGTTCCGGGAGGCCGCGGTGCGGCGCCTGGGGGAGACGGCGAACGTGACCGAGCTATGCCGGGAACTGGGCATTTCGCGTCAGCTTTTTTACTGGTGGCGGGAACGGGTGGAGGAGGAGCGCCGAGGGCGTTTTCTGGCTGTCGAGCAGCGTCTGCGGCAGGAAAATGCCCAACTGAAGAAGGCGCTGGTGAAGAAGACGCTGGAAGCGGATTTTTTGAAGGCTGCCTGCGAAAAGGTCGAGGCTCTACGCCAGACCGCTACCGGTTCTGGCGAAACGGCATCTGGGAAGCCATCCGGGAACTGATGCCGATCGAAGGCCGCCTTGGTATAGAGCCGATGTGCCGGCTGGCCGCGGTCAGCCGCGCCGGATTCTATCGTGTCCTCCAGCAACGCCACCCCGGCGAAGAAGACATGGAAGTGCGTAGCGCCATCCACGAGATCGTCCTCGAGCACCGCCGCCGTTACGGCTACCGGCGCGTCACCGTCGAGCTCCACCGCCGTGGCATGCTGGTCAACCATAAGCGTGTCCTGCGGCTGATGCGCGAAGATAACCTGCTGGGCGTCGAGCCGAAGGCCTTCGTCTCCACCACCGATTCGGGCCACGAGTTGGAAGTCTACCTGAACCTGGCGGCACGCATGAAGCTGACCGCGATCAACCAGCTATGGGTGGCCGACATCACCTACATCCGGCTCCGCCAGGAGTTCGTCTACCTGGCCGTAGTGCTGGATGCCTTCTCGCGCAAAGTGGTCGGCTGGCAACTGGACCGCACCCTGACCGCGCGCCTGCCGCTGTTGGCCCTGGAACGAGCCATCGCCCTGCGCCAACCCGCTCCCGGCCTGGTGCACCACTCCGATCGCGGCGTGCAGTACGCATCCGAGCAGTACACGCGCATGCTCAACAACCACGGCATCCTGCCCAGCATGAGCCGGCCGGCCAACCCCTACGACAACGCCTTCTGCGAGAGCTTTATCAAGACCCTCAAGCGCGAGGAGATCTACGCCAACCAGTACCTGCACATCGACGATCTGTGCGCCCACCTCGAAGAGTTCATCGATCAGTATTACAATCGGCTCCGGCTCCACTCCGCCCTGGGATACAAGACTCCGGAGGAGTTCGAAGCTGCCTGCTCAACCCAGACTGCCTCGCCAACACCAAGCATGAGTTTTCCAGGGCATGGGGAAATCTATCGATCCAGAACGCGGCGCAGAGGCCGGCCGTGCAAAGGAAGCGGGGAGCCGGTTCCACCCGGCCCCCCAGCCCATCGGATCGATGAGTCTCCAGTCGGCTATTCCTTGACAGGTTGGTCTCCACCAGAGCCTGTCTCCGCTTCACCAACCGAGGACCACTCTGCCGGAGATCCAACAAAATGAAAACCATTTTTCAACCAACGGCAACCTGTCAAAATACAAACTGTCTCGCCCAAGGGGTTCACCCCACGCTTGTGTAAAAACGCGGAGGGTGCGGTTTTTCCATTCCAGGTTGAATCTCTGGAAGATGGAGTAGATGATGCGGTCCAGGGATTGCACGTGGACGAAGCAGACCATGGGCCGGGTGCGGCGTCGGACTTCGACGAAACAGCGCGGGATGATATTGGTGGTGCGCAGCTTGCGCCAGAGATGTTTGGGAAACGCGAAGAAGGCGAGCAGCTCGGGCAGATCGCGCTCCAGTTGTTTCACTACGGTGGGATACTGCTGCCGCCAGCGGCGGCAAAAGATCCGCGCGGCAGCCTGGGCTTGCCGGCGACCATCGGCCAGGTAGATGGCTTGAGCGTCAGTCTTGACCGCGTCGTAGTCGCGTTTGTGAACCTTCTCCAGGATGTTGCGCATCTTGTGCACCCAGCAGCGCTGGTGGGCCGCGCGCGGGTACACGATTTGGATAGTCGCAGCCAACCCGGGACAGCCGTCGGTGACGACCAGCAGCAGCTTGTCGCCCTTCAGGCCGCGGCGGTAGAGATCGTTGAGCAGCGCCTCCCAGTGGGCCTGACCCTCGCCTTTGGTGCGCAGAAAGCCGAGCAGTTGCCGGGTTCCATCCGGGCGCACGCCGTAGGCCACCAGCATCTGCACACACTGGCGTCCTGCGGGCCGGCGCACCTTGAGGTTGACGCCATCCAGGAACAGGTAAGCCCATTCGTCCTTGAGCGCAGCCTGATGAAACTGCCGGACGGTATGGTCCAGGTCGCGGGTCAGGTTGGAGACCGTCTGCGCGCTGACCGTCTCGCCCGTCAGCGTAGCCACCACCCGGCCCACCTGGCGCGTCGAGATGCCGCGCAGAAAGGCCTCGCGGATCAGCATCGCCACCTCCGGCGCCCGGCGCTGAAACTTGTCCAAACCGGCGGGAAGGAAACTCTTGCCCCGGGTGCGCGCAATGCGCAGCCGGAGGGTGCCGAAGCGGGTCACAAAGTCCCGCTCGTAATAGCCGTTGCGATAGCCGGCCGCCTGCCGCGGGCCGCGTTCGTAGGACTCGTAACCCATGTACAGATTGCGCATCCGCTTGGACTCCGCCTCCAGAAACTGCTTCCAGGCCAGCCGCATCCTGGCTTCCAGGTCGCCCCAGAAGCTCTCCTTCAAATCAGTCAGAAAGTGTTGGAAATGTTCATCAATGGAGATAATCTTCGCCATGGGGTGTAAGTCTCCTTTTCCGAATCGGCTTTAGCTCGTCAGGCCAAAGCCAACTTACACCCTCTGCTCTTTTACACAATCGAATTTACGTCACCCGGTGTCCGACCGTGCCGTCTACGCGTTCAAGATTGGAATGCCTATCGAGCCTTGGCAGGATTCGCGAACCATCGAACCCCGGCGCTCCCCAGCCGTTTCGGTTCCGCAAGAACCTGCCGCGCTTCGCAGAACTGGAGCCGTAACGCCGGGATTCGCTCCGTCACCACAGCGATGCGGTGACCGGCATGTTCCAGCAAACAAAACTGCCAACGTCCGGAATCATCTCCGATCTCCGAATCCAGCTCCAGCCGAATCCCCTCTTCGCCTCCGAAAAGAAAAGAGATCTTCTCCAGCGGGAGCGACAGACCAAGCCCCCGCGCCTTGGCGTAAGCCTCCTTCAGCGTCCACAGCGACAAGGCGCGCTCCAGCTTCTCCACGCCTGTAAGCGCCTCGTATTGGGCGAGTTCGGCGGGCGAAAAAACGCGGACGGCGATCTCGGCGATCGCCTCTGCACGCCCATGCGGCTCAAGGTCGATCCCCACTTCGATCCCATCCGACACCAGACACGCCACCAGCCTCTCCGATCGCGACAAACTGAATCGCAGATCGCATTCTGCGGCGATTCTTGGTTTGCCGTACGGGCCTATATCAAAGCGCCATGTCTCCGGAGCCAGTGGATTGGCACGACTGAGCGCTACGCGAACCAAAGCATGCGCTGCCAGAAACTCCCGGCGGTCTTCACCGCTCCGGAATGCCCCGAGCCGCGCTCTTTCGTCCTCCGACAAGAGCGCCGCACACAATTGCGCAATCTCATCTGAGAGCAGATTGTCAGGATATGCGCACCACAGGCTCAGGGTGTTGTCATCCATAGTGGTCTTGCCGGCTGGGCAAATCCATCTTACTGTGTCAAACGCCGGCCGCAGAAACGAAGCGTCAAACGGAGCACCCATCACCGAGGTGATGTGCAACCCAGATCACCAAGGACACTGTGCGAAAGTAACGTCTGCCTACGCCGCCAGCCCGCCAGAGCGGCGTAGAATGGTGCCATCCTCGAGTTCAAGGAAGAGATCCCGGCCTATCCCCTTTTCTCCCATGCGTTGGCTCAATTGACGTCTATTGCTTACTTTGGAAATAAGGAGCTTGCAGCACATGGCGGCAGAGAAGAGAGCTTTTGTGACCGGAGCCGAGGGTTTCATTGGCTCCCATCTGGTTCGGTTTCTTCGCGGCAAGGACTGGTCGGTCGTCGGAAGTTACCTTGCGGAAAACCCAAATGTGGAGAAGAACCAGAACGGGATTCTCTTCACCCGATGCGATCTTCGCGATGGGAATCGCATCTCGCGGCTGCTCAGAGAAACCCAGCCAACGCACGTCTTTCACCTGGCTGCGCAGAGCTTGCCGACTCTCTCCTGGGAAGATCCAACCGGGACCTTTGAAGCGAATGTCATGGGTTCCTTGAACCTCTTCGAAGGGGTCCGCTACCTCAGGCATCGCCCTGTGGTGGTTTCAGCCTGTTCCAGCGCGGAGTACGGTCACGTCCCTCCCGCCGCCGTCCCGGTCAGCGAAGAGCAGCCGTTGCATCCGCTCCATCCCTATGGAATCAGCAAAGTCTGTCTGGAACTGCTCGCCGGGGAATACTATCTCGACTACGGGATTCCCGCCGTGAATCTGAGGCTCTTCAACACCACGGGCCCGGGCAAGACCTGCGATGCTCCCTCCGATTTTGTCCGTCAGTTGGCGAGGATCAAGCACGGACTGCAGCCGCCCAGGATCGAGGTCGGGAATCTGAAGCCCCGCCGCGCATTTCTCGATGTTCGAGACGCCGTGCGCGGGTTTTACGTCGCGGCTCGACGTGCCAGACCCGGTGAGTCCTACAACGTCTGCGCGGCTTCGACGCATCAAATCGGAGCCCTGTTGCGCCTTGCCGTCCGGCTGTCCGGAGTGAAGGCTGAGATTGTGCAGGTGGACCGCCTGATGCGGCCGTCCGACGAGAGGATCATCTTCGGCAGCACTCAGAAACTCCGCCGGGACACCGGCTGGGAACCGTCCCACTCCATCGCAGACACCCTCTCCACGATGTTGGACTACTGGGACAACCAGATCGTCGCCCCACGGGGATTCGAGTGACCTCGTCATGAGCCGCAAGTCGGCAGACGGTTCTGCGCCTTGAACGTTGCCGGCAATTTGAGCTCGGCCAACGGAGATTCGCGGCGCGAAACCCGATCGGCCAAAGCAGGAACAAACGGAGCAACGGTCTGAGATGATCATCACCAGCACACCGCTTCGCATCTCCTTTTTCGGCGGCGGCACCGATTACCCGGTCTGGTACCGCGAGCACGGAGGGTCCGTGCTGGCCACCACCATCGACAAGTGCTGCTACATTACCTGCCGCCGGCTTCCGCCGTTCTTCGACTATCACAGCAGAGTCTCCTATTCCAGGGTCGAGAACGTCGCCGACAATTCAGCCATCGAACATCCCTCGGTGCGTGGATGCTTGCAGTTCCTTAACATTCAGGAAGGCGTCGAGATCCACCACATAGCGGATCTCCCCGCCCGCACGGGACTGGGAACCAGTTCGGCGTTCACCGTCGGCCTTCTTCTTGGCCTTTACGCGCTCCAGGAACAAATCCGCGACAAGCATACTCTGGCGGAAGAAGCGATCTACGTCGAACAGGAGCTGTTGCACGAGACGGTGGGGGCGCAAGATCAGGTGAGCGCGGCCTACGGCGGTTTCAATCGCATCAACTTTCACACCGACGGGTCCATTGAAGTCAACAAACTCGTCGTCGAAAGCGAGAGGCTCGCCGAGCTGAATCGGCATCTGGCGCTGTATTTCACGGGTTTTGCCCGCACCGCTTCTGAGGTTGCGCAAGAACAGGTGAGCGTGACTCCGCAACGGACTGCGGAGCTCAAGCAAATGCACGCGCTCGTCGACGAAGGGGAAGCGATCCTGCGGAACCCGCGGTGCGATTTGGACGATTTCGGGCGCCTGCTGCACGAGAACTGGAAGATCAAGCGGTCGCTGACCCAGAAGATCACCAACGCGAGTATCGATGAGATCTACGAAGCCGGCCTTGGCGCCGGAGCGATCGGCGGAAAGCTGCTTGGCGCGGGCGCCGGGGGCTTCATGCTTTTCTACGTTTCGCCTGAGCGCAGGGAGGAATTGAGATCGCGGCTCAAGAAGCTCCTGTGTGTACCCTTTTCTTTCTCCGCTCGCGGCAGCCATGTTGCCGTCTATGAGCCAGAGAGGGTTTACGACGAGTCGCTTTCGCGCGAACGCGATGTGATCCATGGGGCGGAAGAAAGATAAGAATCGCGGCGCGGCCAACGGACAAGAACTCCGCAACTGGGCAGGACGATGACGCCCCTGCGCTCTGGTCCTTCCCTCGCGCTGTCGCTGAACGAACGCGCTCTCGGAGGCGGCTGATGGAGCGCAAAGGTGAGCCCGAACCTGTTCGCCCGGGCTTCGGAGATCCATCTTGATACATCGATACCTGAAAGTTGTAGCCGAAAACGCAATTCGTGTGACCCGCATCCAACAAGGTGTTCGCTAGACTTCAAGGTGACGTCTGCAATCTCTCCGGCTCAGCCGAGTGACCGGGCAAGCCGGAGCGGACACTCGCACGTCCCTTCATTCTCTGCGTTCTACGCAGATCCGAGCGCTTGCTCACCCAGCCACGCGTCTCGGAGAGGCTATGGCTGGGACCCGGAGGGTCTGAGTTGCGCAAATACCTTCGATTCTTCTACGGCCTGCAGAAGTTCGCCAAAGCGCGGATCGAGCCGGAAGAGGCCATCGGCCGGGCGCGCACCCTGCTCCGCGAGCGCCTCGCCAGGCGCGAAGAAAACTTCCTCCACCTCGCGGAAAAAGGCATCTTCAACTATGCGCAAAGCCCCTATCGGCCGCTGCTCAAGGCACAGAAAATCGGATTGAACGATTTGAAGTCGTGGATTGAGAAGGAAGGGCTGGAGCGCGCTCTGCATACTCTCCAGGCAGAGGGTGTCTACTTCACGGTCGACGAATTCAAGGGCAAAACGCCGGTAGAACGCAACGGGGTCAGCTTTGCCTGCGACGAGGCGATGTTCGACAACCCCTATCTTCGCTACGCCTACGAGGTGCGAAGCGGAGCAACCCGGAGCGCAGGAACCCGGGTTCGAATCGACTTCGATTACCTGCACCAGCGCTCTCTCTACGATGCCTTCCTCCTCGATCTGCACGGATGCCTGACGGCGCCCATCGCGAACTGGTTCCCGGTTTACCCGGGAGCGCCGGGTATCAACTCGAGCCTGCGCTTTGCCCATATCGGCAATCCCGTGCGCAGGTGGTTCTCACAGGTGGATGAGCATCAGGTCCGTGTCAACTGGGAGAAACGGTTTGGGACAAAGGTAATCTTCGCTGTCCATCGCTACGCAAAATCTCCCTTGGCCGAACCGGAGTATGCCGGACTTCTCGACGCGCACCGCGTTGCGAAGTGGGCGGCGGAAGCTCTCCAGGAGAACGGGCACTGCGTTGTTTACACCTTCGCCTCCTCGGCGGTCCGCGTCTGCAACGCCGCGCTCGACATGAACCTGAACCTGAAGGGCGCGAATTTCTTTGTGACCGGCGAGCCGCTCACCGAGCACAAGAAGAAAGAAATCGAGGCTGCAGGCGGCGCTGCGGTGCCCGTATACGGCATATCGGAAGCCGGCGTGATCGCGGCCGGTTGCGGCAGGCCCCATCCCGTCGCCGATCACTGTCACCTCTACAAGGACACCACGGCGATCATCCGTCATCGGCAGTTGGTGCCCCATTTCGACATTTCCCTCGACGCGTATCTTTTCACTACGCTGCTCTACGAGTCGCCCAAGTTGCTGCTCAACGTCGGCATGGGCGATTTCGGCGATCTCTCAACCGACCCCTGCGGCTGCCCCTTCGATGAAATGGGTTTTGACACCACCCTCGGGCACATCAGCAGTTATGAGAAGCTGACCGGCGAAGGCGTCACCTTCGTTGACATGGACTTCGTCCGCATCATCGAAAGAGAGCTGCCGGAGACATTCGGCGGCAGAAGCTCAGACTACCAGTTGGTCGAAGAGGAGAACGGCGATGGCCTCACGCAGCTGCATCTGCTGGTGAGTCCCCGCCTGGGCGAGATCGACGAATCGAAAATCCTGGACAAGTTCATGACCTCACTGCGGAACAGCGAGCATAGCCCCGAATCCTGGGCCCAGTCCGGCGTCGAAATGTGGCGTCAGGCCGGCTTGGTCCAAGTCAAACGCAGCCATCCCGTGACCACCAAGAGCGGGAAGATTCTGCCATTTCACCTGAAGAGATCGGAACGCCAGCCAGTCACATCTACCTGGACATAAAGGAGTTGCCATGGGATTCCCGACACAAAGACTCCGAAGGCTTCGTCAGAACGAGCCGATGCGCCGCCTGGTTCGAGAGAACGAACTCTCGGCCGGCAAGTTCATTCTCCCCATGTTTGCCGTTCCCGGCACGGGCGTTCGGCGCGAAATCGGGCCTCTTCCCGGCAACTACCACCTGTCCGTCGATCGACTCATCGATGAGGCAATCGCCGCACGGGATGCGGGGATTCCGGCGATTCTGCTCTTCGGCGTGCCCGACGCCGAGAAAAAGAATGAACAGGCGTCGGAAGCCTACGCGCCGGACGGGATTGTGCAGAAAGCCGTCCAGGCGGTCAAGCGCGCCGTCCCCGATATCCTCGTGATCACCGATGTGTGTGCTTGCGAGTACACGACGAGTGGGCACTGTGGCTTTCTCAAGAACGGATATCTCGAAAATGACCCGTCGCTGGAGCTTTTGACGAAGATCACTGTGTCGCACGCCGAGGCAGGCAGCGACATGGTGGCGCCGGCTGCCATGCTCGATGGCCAGATCGGCGCCATGCGCCGGGCCCTCGACGAACACGGATTCGTCAATCTGCCCATCATGGCCTACTCCATCAAGTACGCCTCGAAACTCTACGACCCCTTCTTCAAGGAAGGAACGCACTCGTCCCTCAAGTCCGGCGACAAGCGCACGCACCAGATGGACTGGGCAAACTCCGACGAGGCCATGCGCGAGATGGCGCTCGACATCGAAGAAGGCGCTGATATCGTCATGGTCAAGCCCGCGCTCTTTTATCTCGATATCGTTGCCCGCGCCAAGCGGGAGTTTGGCATGCCGCTAGCCGTCTACAACGTGAGCGGCGAGTATGCGATGATCGATGCGGCGGCGCGTATGGGCCGCCTGGATCGCGATTCCATCATGCTGGAGTCTCTGATGTCGATGAAGCGCGCGGGGGCCGACTTGATCATCACTTACTTTGCCATGCGCGCCGCGGAACTTCTGTACCGCGGCCCTCGTTCGGTCAGCACTCCCGCCGATGTCAAGTTCCTCGAGGAAATACAGGCGGCAAGCTAGTGAGCCAGTCGTTGTTGGATACTGCAGCCGGCGGCGGCCTCGGAGTCGAAACACGATCCGAAGCCGCAACAAGCGCCGCGCGCGATCTCCGGAGCTTCATCCAGCAGCTTGCCCATAGCGGCCGGCTCATCTCCGTTGAAGAAACCGTCGACTGGAGATTCGAGATCGGCAAGAGAACCCGGGCGAGCCATCGGCCCCTCCTCTTCGAGCGCGTCAAGGACTACCCCGGTCAGCGAGTCTTCACCAACGGCCTCTGCAATTGGTCGTCGATTGGCATGGCCCTCGGCCTCGATCCCGAAACGCCCTCCCAAGTACTGATCGCGGAAACCAGAACAAGACTCGGCAAGCCCATTCCGCCGAGAATGGTCTCCGTTCCGTCATTCCTCAACAATGAACTGACTGGGAGCGATCTTGACCTGACGCGGTTTGCGGTCCCGCAATGGAGCGAGCTCGACGCGGGGCGCTACATCGGCACCTGGCATGTGAACATCAGCCAGGACCCCGAGACGCATTCGCGTAACATCGGCGTCTATCGGATGCAGATCTTGAGCCCCACTCAGGCGACGATCAGCGCGTCGCCGAAAAGCGGCCTGATGCTGCACTTCGCAAAGGCCGAGAGTCTTGGCAGGGCGTTGCCCACGATCGTTGCCATCGGGGTTCCGGAAGCCGTCGTGATTGCCGGCGGCGCCGCCTGCCCTGCCGGCATGGACGAGTTCGACTTGGCCGGCGCTCTCGGGCAGGAGCCTGTCGAACTTGCCCTCTCCGAGCCGACGGGCCTCGAGTTTCCGGCGCGCTCCGAAATTGTAATTGAAGGATTCATCCGCCCTGGCATTCGCGTTCAGGATGGCCCTTACTTCGATTACTGCGGTGTTCCGAACACGAACCCCCAGGCCGTCCTGTTCGAGGCGTCCCGGATCATGTTTCGCAGCAACCCCATCTTTCGCGGCAGCGCGATCGGAACGCCCGGCGCCGAGGACCATCAGCTCTTCGCCTTCCTCGCTCAGCTCGAGCTCGTCGATTTTCACGGCTCCCGGGCAAAGCAAAAGATCCAGAATGTCCTCTGGAAGCACGGGCAGTTTCGAGCGCTGCAATGGGTCGGCAGATTCGGCGGCCTTCTGCGCAAGGTTCGATAAGATCGCCGACCTGCCGACAGGCCGGACAAGTCAACCGCACCTCTCCTGGGAAAACTCACCATACGCACTGGAACGCCGCTCTAGGGAACGTCCACGCTCACCGTGTTGGAAGGGGTGCTCGTGACGCCGCCGGCGTCCACACTCTCAACGATGTAGTCGTATGTCTGCCCGCCCTGGACCTCGGTGTCGGAGTAAGCGATTTTCGTGACGACGGAGGCGTTCAACTGTTGATACGACGAGCTGCCGCTGAGTAAGCGATAGACGTTATACCCCGTCACAGGATCGGGCGAATTGCTGGGCGCATCCCATGTCAGATTCACCGAATAGGTCCCCGCCGCGTTCAGCTGCAGGGTGAATGTCCCGGAAGTCTGATCTGCGCTCGCAGTCAGCGTTGCCGTCTGCGCCGTGGTGACCGGAGACACAGTCGCGACGAAGCCTGCGCTCGTCGTCCCTTGGGCTACTGTCACTGAGGCCGGCACGATCACCGCTGTGTTACTACTGGTCAGGCTCACCGTGAACCCGCCGCTGGCCGCAGCTTCGTTCAGAGCAACTGTGCAGGCGTCCGTCCCCGCTCCTGTGATCGAACCATTCGAGCAGGTCAAGGAGCTCAAGCCAATTGAGCTTCCCGGGCCGGCGGCAGCTCCAGTCCCGCTGAGCGCGATCAGGAGCGGTCCACTACCCGTTGCGTTGCTGGTGATTGTTAATTGACCGGATGTTGCTCCAAGAGCGATTGGGCTGAAGTTGGCACTCAGGCTGTAGGTGGCGCCGGCGGCGACTGATACTGGAAGGTCGCCTTCGCCGCTCACGGAGAATGCCTGCCCCGCCACCGTCATCTGCTGGACACTCACTGTTGCTGATCCCTGATTCACGAGAGACAGAGTCAGATTCGCCGTCTTGCCCACCGGCACTCCGCCGAAGTTGATGGAGGTCGGCGTGACCCTGAGAAACCCTGTGCTCGACGCCGGAGAGATGATCTTCCCTCCAAGGCAACCACACAGTACAGCCGGCATACAGATGGAAATCACGAGGAAGAGAGAAAATGCGAGCCAGCGCGTGAGCTTGTTGGCGCCAGCGTGCAAATGCACCTCATCGCTATTCAGCCGTGAGAAATGGCATAAAGCGGCCCGATCCGTTGTAAGTATATGGCTCATCGCCCCGCTGAGAGGAATGTCGCGCAACTGCATCACTATGGGGATCCTCTAAAATCTGTCCTTCTTCTTGGCCCCCAGCCCACGACCAGCTTGGGACTCGGTCTCTTCATTTTCGTTAACTAACTGGCTTGGAGCCTGCCGCAATAGAGGCAACCTGTAGCTTCAAGACGCCGGCGTGGAGATCGCTTCTGCAAGTGCCCGCAGCCAATCTCGCCTGAGAATCACTGCAGAGGCGGTCGGTGGGATTCCCATCGCCCGGTCATTATCGTCAAGAGTGTAACCGTCTGAGTTGTAAACAAGCACACGCCCGTTGCCGTTGCAGTGCCTTGCCGCTTGCCGGGAATGCGCCGTATGGTCGGGTCCGTTTTTCCCATCCTCGGCTTTTCGCTGGAATCCACGGCCGCCAACTGAAATGTGCCCGGACTGAGCGCATTCCAAGTCGCTATGCTTCCCCGTGCATCCGGGGGGAACCGCTCTTTGTTGCACTCCAAATGCCATTCTGGTTCGGTTGCGACTAGTTCCTCGATGTCCTTTTAATGCCTACCATTTAGCGGCTCCCGACCGGTTGAACCGGCGAATTGGACTCCCTCCGGCGCCGGACCGAAGGACGTAGTTCGTTCATAGTCGTGCAGAAATTTCCCGCGCCGTGCTCATGCATCTCTCTCTTGAATCCACGGAGCGTCTCTGGCCCACGCGTGCCTCAAGGGGATCGGTGCGGCGGCTACTCGTCGCCTCCAGTGACCTACACCATCACCGCTAAAGCCACAAGCGGCACCCTGCAGCACTCCACGACGTTCACGCTGACGGTGCAGTAGATTGCGGCGAATCCAATCCCGATTGCTCCCGAGGTCGTCGTGACCCCGGGAGCAATCGTTTCAAAGAAATGACCGCTGGCCGGATGGCTCGCAGCTTCGTAGGGCGCAAGTTCAAAACGGAGGCCCCTCACTGGAATGTGCGGCATCCTGGCCATCCTCGATCTCGACCCGGCCCGCGCTAACAACGCCGATCTCCGCAGCCAAGCCCTGGCCATGGTCAAGAAGATCCGGCACCGCGGCCCTGACTGGAGCGGCATCTACAGCGACGAAGGGGCAATTATTGCCCACGAGCGCCTCAGCATCGTGGACGTGGAACACGGCGCTCAACCATTGATTGACCGTCGCAACGGCACCGTCCTCGCCGTCAACGGCGAGATCTATAACCACAAGGTGCTTCGCCAGCAGCTCCGGCAGCCCCACGACTTCCAAACCGCATCGGATTGTGAAGTGCTGCTCTACCTCTACGATGAAGGCAATCCCCGCGAATTCCTCAATCGCGTTAACGGCATTTTTGCCTTCGTGCTCTACGATCCCAAACGCAAGACTTACCTGATTGCCCGGGATCCGATCGGCGTCAATCCTCTCTACGTAGGTTGGGACCGCCAGGAGCATTTCTACGTCGCCTCTGAGATGAAGGCCCTTGTAGGCATTTGCGAGCGCATCCGCGAGTTTCCTCCGGGTCACTATTTCCTCGGGAACGAAGCAGACAAGGGATTTCAGAGGTACTACGAGCCCGCTTGGGCGGAAGAAGGCTTCTTGCCTTCGGAGCCGTACGACCCATTCAGGTTGCGATCGACCCTTGAAGCCGCAGTTCACCGCCAACTCATGTGCGATGTTCCCTATGGCGTGCTGATCTCCGGCGGTGTCGATTCCTCCGTTGTCGCCGCGGTCGCCGCCAAGTTCAGCTCCATGCGCGTAGATGAGGACGATCGCGTGCCGGCCTGGTGGCCGCGGTTGCACTCCTTCGCCATCGGGATCGAGGGCGCGCCCGATCTGATTGCGGCCCGCGCCGTGGCCCGGCAAATCGGCAGCGTGCATCACGAGATCCGCTTCACCGTGCAAGAGGGGCTGGATGCGCTGTCGGACGTCATCTATCACCTCGAGTCCTTCGACATCACCAGCGTTCGCGCCACCACACCCATGTACCTGCTCATGCGCAAGATTCACGCTATGGGCATCAAGATGATTCTTTCCGGCGAGGGAGCCGACGAGGTCTTTGGCGGTTATCTCTACTTCCATAAGGCCCCCAATGGCCGTGAACTGCACGAGGAAACTGTTCGCAAGCTCCAGAAGCTCCATCTCTACGACTGCGCCCGCGCCAACAAGGCTTCGGCGGCCTGGGGCGTAGAGGCCAGAGTCCCCTTTCTCGATCGCGAGTTCCTGGATGTGGCAATGATGCTCGATCCAGAAGTCAAGATTCCGCGCAACGCAGCCCGCCCGCGTCCCATTGAGAAGTGGCCGTTGCGCAAGGCCTTTGAGGGCTATATTCCCGAAGAAGTCCTGTGGCGCCAGAAGGAGCAGTTCTCCGACGGCGTCGGCTATAGCTGGATTGACATGCTTAAGGCCACGGCCGCTCGGGAGATTACGGATGCGATGATGGCAGGCGCCGCCGAACGCTTCCCGGCGAAGACTCCTGAGACCAAGGAAGCCTATCTCTACCGCCAGATTTTCGAGCAGCATTTCCCCTCCGCCACGGCCGTCAATTGCGTGCCGTGGGAGCGCAGCGTTGCCTGCAGTACGGAAACCGCGCTCAAGTGGGATGCGGCCTTTCAGACCATGGTCGACCCTTCAGGGCGGGCCGTAATGGATGTGCACGTCGAAGCCTACAAACAGGCCGACTGACCGCCACATCAATTGAAGCTATTCCGTGCCTCCGTGCGGCCCCCTTACGGGACCGCCACGGTGGCCACGTTTGAGGGAACGCTTGTGACTCCCGAGGAGTCGACGCTCTCTACGATGTAGTCGTAGTTCTGCCCATTCAGCACGGTTGTGTCGTCATACGAAGTCTGCGTCACCGCCGCGGCGTTCAACTGCTGGTAGCTGGCGGCACCGCTGGGCGACCTATAGACGTTGTATCCGGCCACCGGATCGGTAGAACTGGTCGGTGCGTCCCAGGTCAGGTCGACCGTGTAAGACGCCGCAACCCCCGTTCCGCTGAGGGCGATCACGGTCGATGACCCGGCCGAGGAGTTGCTGGTGAGGGTCAGCTGTCCGGTGAACGCTCCGGCGGTTGTGGGGTCGAACTGAACGCTGAGGGTGGCCGTCTGTCCGGAGTTCAGAGTCAGCGGGAATGTGGCGCCGGAGACCGTGAAGCCGGCCCCCGTGACCGCCGCCGCGCTGACGGTGACGACGGCGCTGCCCGTCGAGGAGAGCGTCAACGACTGAGTCGCGGGCGAGTTCAGACTCACGTTGCCGAAGGCTACGCTGGTAGCGTTGACGCTGAGCGTGGGTCCGGCCGCGCTGAGCTGCAGAGCGAAGGACTTGCTCACGCTGCCGGCGCTGGCAGTCAATGTCGCCGTCTGGGCAGTACTGACCGAGGCGACAGTTGCGGTGAAGCTGGCGCTCGATGCCCCGGCAGGCACGGTCACCGAAGCCGGAACGGTGACTGCGCTGTCATTGCTTGCAAGGCTTACGGTGAACCCTCCAGTATTCGCGGCCGCGTTCAGTGTGACGGTACAGGTGTCGGTCCCCGCTCCGCTCATGGAGCTGTTGCTGCAGCTCAACGCGCTCAACACCGGCACGCCTGTTCCCGTCAAAGTCACGATCGACGTAGTCCCCGTGGAGGAGTTGCTTGTGATGGTCAGCTGACCGGTCATTGTCCCGGCGGCTGTGGGATCGAACAGCACGCTCAGTGTGGCCGTCTGCCCTGAGTTCAGCGTCAGCGGGAAAGTGGCGCCGGAGACCGTGAAGCCAGCTCCGCTCACGGTGGCGGCGCTGATGGTGACGGCCGCCGTGCCGGTCGATGACAAAGTCAGCGTCTTGGTTGCCGAGGAGTTTACGTTTACGTTACCGAAAGCCAGGCTCGAGGCGCTGAGCGCCAGCTGGATCTGCGCAGCGCCCAATTGCAGGGAAAACGTCTTGGTTACGCTGCCCGCGCGGGCGGTTAGGGTTACGGCCTGCGCTACGTTTACGGCGGTCACGGTGGCCGGGAAGCTGGCGCTTACCGCCCCGGCTGGCACCGTGACTGATGTCGGCACGGAGACCGCGCTGTTGCTGCTCGCCAGGCTCACCGCAAACCCTCCGCTTGCCGCTGCCGCATTCATCGTCACGGTGCAGGTGTCTGTCCCGGCTCCGGTCATCGATCCGCTCGCGCACGTCAACCCGGTCAGCACCGGTACACCAGTGCCGCTCAGGCCGACCGACGCGGTAGTCCCGGTCGAAGAGTTGCTGTTCAAAGTGAGCGCGCCGGAAACCGCTCCGGCTGCGGTCGGTGCAAACTGCAGGTTTAGCGTGGCCGTCTGATTGGGGCTCAGGGTCAGAGGGAAGGTCGTTCCGGAGGCCGTGAACCCGGCTCCCGACAGGGTCGACGCATTGATCGTCACCGCCGTGCTCCCGATCGACGACAAGGTGAGCGTCTGTGTCGCCTGTGTATTTACCCCGACGTTCCCGAAGACCACACTGGTGGTACTTAGGCTCAGCGCAGGCCCGGCGGTGAGTTGCAGGGCAAAGATCTGCGTCACGCCGCCCGCGCTGGCGGTCAGCGTCGCTTGCTGCGTAGTGTTCACAGGGGATACGGTGGCAGTGAAGCTGGCGGTGCTGGCGCCGGCGGCCACCGTCACCGTGGCTGGTGCCCTCACCAGCGCGTTGCTGCTTGCAAGGCTTACCGTGAATCCTCCGGTAGCTGCCGCCGCGTTCAGCGTCACCGTGCAGGAATCGGTTCCGGCGCCCGCCATGGACTTACTGGCACAACTCAATCCGGTCAGCACCGGCACACCCGTGCCATTCAGGGTCACCGTCGTTGACGACCCTGTCTGCGAGTTGCTGACCAGCGTCAACTGGCCCGCCACTCGCCCCGCCGCCGCCGGATCGAACTGCACGCTCAACGTCGCCGTCTGACCGGGCGACAGCGTGACCGGCAGCCCCTCGCCAGGGATCGAGAACCCGCTCCCCGTCACCGTCGCTCCGGCCACCATCACCGCAGTGCTGCCCGTCGAAGACAGAACAAGCTGCTGCGTCGCCGCCGAACTCACCGGCACGCTGCCAAACGAGAGGCTCGATGAGCTGATGCCGAGCACGGGCGCCGCTGCGCCCAGATGTACCGCGAAGGTCCGGGCCACGCCGCCCACGCTGGCAGTCAGCGTGGCAGCCTGGATCGACGTCACCGCCGAGACATTTGCCGTGAAGCCGGCGCTCGTCGTACCCCCCAGAATCGTCACTGCGGAAGGCACGCTCACGGCGCTGTTGCTGCTCGTCAAACTCACCCCGAGGCCGCCGCTCGGCGCCGTCGAGTTCAGCGTCACTGTGCAGTTGTCCGTTCCCGCGCCCGTCATCGACCCGCTGGAGCACGTCAACCCGCTCAGTACCGGCACCCCGGTCCCTTTTAGGGCCAGGGATGTCGACGAACCGCTCGACGCGTTGCTGCCGATCGTCAACTGACCCGCCTCGGCCCCTGTCGCTGCGGGGTTGAACCGCACAGTCAGCACCAGGCTGCTGTTGGCGGCAACAGTGACGGGCAGGCTGCCTCCGCCGCTTACGGAGAAGGACTGCCCGCTCACGTCGAGCAGGGAAATCGCTACCGGAGCCAGCCCTTGATTCGAGAGGGCCACGCTCACGCTTGCCGTCTGACCAACTGCTACTGAACCAAAGTCAACGATACTGGTCGATGCGACCAGCGTTCCTGCTCCCGGATTTCTTACTACGAATGTTCCCGAGCAAGCGCTCAAGACCATCGTGCATGCGAGCAGAAGAAGTGGGCCGATTCGCTTTGAATTCGACTGATGCAATTGGACGCTAACTCCGCATCCAACTTCATCGGCCCACGCGTGGTTTTCCGCAGGGATGAAGACTGAAGTAACCACAATAGATTACCCACGCGCATCGTACATACACTCTAACTGGTACTTTCGGATACTTGTAAACATTACTTTCGGGTATTCTGGCGCGAGAAGTAACCTTGTCTTCTGACAAATGCCTCAAAAAAAGTGCAGAATCCCGCGCGTACGGCTCGCGATCTGGACGGGAGATGACAGCGGAGGCCTGAAACGGAGGTTCTTCAGGATGCTCAATCTGTACGATTCAAGATATAGATATTAAATAACTTGCGACATTCGATGGCCCGGAGCGCCCTGATTGCGTACAGGAGTAGACAGTCGGCGAAGACTCCAAAATTGCAACGATACGAATCGTTCTATCGAAAAAACTGCTAATAAACTGCATACTCCACCCGGTGCCGACGGCCTCTATGCGCTTGCCAGCGCTGTTTCTCCAATGCGGCGTCCCGTTTCGGATGAGGCTTCCATCGCGGGCGGCATTGCCACGGGCACGTGGGCCAGCTCCCATGCCGAACGGGTCTTTAGTAACCGCGCGACAAGAGCCGTGTGCATGGCATGACCGGCGCGCACTGCCACCACCTCGCCCTCCAGCCTGCGGCCGGCCAGGGCGAGATCGCCGATCAGGTCAAGCACCTTGTGCCGCACGTACTCGTCGGGGAAACGCAATGCACCGTTCTCCGGTCCGTCCTCGCCCAGAACGATCGCATTCTCCGGGCTGGCGCCCCGGATCAGGCCCATATCGCGCAACCGCTTCTCGTCGGCTTTGTAGCCGAATGTGCGGGCCGGCGCGATCTCCGAACCATACGTCTCTGCCGCCAGGTCGACACAGGTCTTCTGTTGGCCAATCGGGGCGGGAAAGTCGATGGTGTAGGAGATCCGGTAGCCCGGGCCGGGGTAGACGCCGATAAACTTATCGCCATCATGCACTTCCACCGGGTGAAGGATCCGAAGTGCTTCGCGGCGGCGGCGCTGTTCCCGGATGCCGGCCTGCTGAAATGCCTCGACATAGGGCCGAGCGCTTCCATCCAGGATCGGCAGTTCCAGGTTGTCGATCTCGGCAATGACATTGTCGACGCCCATGCCGATCAGGGCCGAGAGCAGGTGTTCTGTTGTCGAGATCAGGACGCCTTGGCGCATCAAGCTCGTCGCATAGCTCACCTTGGCCACGTTGCGCCCGATCGCGGCTATCTCGAAGTTGTCCAGGTCCGTGCGCCGGAAGACAATACCCGAACCCGCCGCGGCAGGCAGCAGCCGCAGGTGTACCGGAGCCCCCGAATGCAGGCCGACACCAGAGAAATCCAGCGGCGCCGCAATCGTCTGCTCGTGGTGAGTTGGGTGAGTCAATTCGTCTTCCCGTGACAGAAAGATCTTGCAGGTGTATAGATTAGACGCAAACCTCAATCCTGTCCTGTGGCATTTTTGCCACAATGTGCACCTCCTGCCGGCCCCGGCCTGCACGAGCAGAACAGCAGAAAACACTTCCTAAGTAGCGTAGAATCATGAAGTCTCGCAGTCCAACCGTCGCGGAACCAGGCGAAAGGAGCGCGAATGCGGAATCTGGACGCTTCCAGCCTTCCAATGCGGGCGCTGCTCGCGGGTGCCCGTCGCAAGCAGACCAGCCTCATCGATTTCACCCGGCGGCTGATCCTCTCCGAGTCGCCCTCTGACCGAAAACCGGCGGTGGATGCTTGCTTGGCCATCGTCGCGGCCCGCGCACGCCAATTGGGCGCCCGGGTTAAGTTCCATCGTCAGAACCAGTTTGGCGACGTATTCGAGGCGCGCTTCGGCCCCCACACGCGCACCACACGCCCCCTCCTCGTACTCGGCCACCTCGACACCGTTTGGCCAGTCGGCACCCTCGAAACCATGCCGTGCAAGTTGACAGATGGGCGCCTCCGGGGTCCCGGAGCCCTCGACATGAAGGCGGGCGTCGCAATCGCACTGACCGCCCTCGAACTCCTCTCCGAAGCGAACCTGCTGCGCCGAGAGATCGTGCTCCTGCTGAACGGAGACGAAGAAATCGGCAGCCCGGCGTCGCGGCCGGTTGTCGAGAAGCTGGCCAGGTCCTGCGAAGCCGTGTACGTGCTGGAGCCTGCGCAGGGTCTCGCCTGCAAGACTGCGCGAAAGGGCATCGGAAACTGGAAGATAGAGGTTTGTGGAGTTGCGGCGCACGCCGGCGTCGATTTTGAGAAAGGCGCGAGTGCGATTCGCGAGCTCGCTCGCCTCATCGGTACCGTAAGCGGCTGGACCGACCTTAAGCGTGGCCTGACTGTGAGCGTCGGAGTCGCCGCCGGAGGCACAAAGAGCAACGTGATCCCCGCCAACGCCTGGGCGGAGGTCGATGTGCGCATCGCGCGCCGCACCGACGCCTCCCGTGTCGAGCGCCGCTTCGCCGCGCTCAAACCAGCCGACCCACGATGCACCCTCACTGTCACCGGCGGCTTCGACCGGCCGCCCATGGAACGCAGCCGCGGGACCGTGCGGCTCTTCCGCAAGGCACAGGCCCTGGCCCGCGAACTCGGCTTCGAGCTCGACGAGGCCGCAACCGGCGGAGCTTCTGACGGCAACCTGACCGCTGCGCTGGGCGTCCCCACCCTCGATGGCATGGGCGCGGTCGGCGAGGGCGCGCACGCCGGGCACGAGTCGGTCCTCGTCGAGCATCTCGCCCCCCGGGCCGCGCTGCTGGCAGGGATGCTGCTCGGCTGAGGCCCCCTCGGTGTCTGCCGCTCCGGCCTGATAAACTCCCGAGAAGAAGAAAGCTGGAGATTCCTTTCGCCATGAAACGTCTCGTCCTGATCCTTTTCATCGCGGCCTTCGCGGCTGCGGCAAGCGCCCAAACCGCCCCGAAAACACCGGCATCGAGCTCCACCAAACCCGGCGCCGCATCCGCAAAAGCCCCTGCTGCCTCGGCCGCGACGGCCGCCACCCCAGCGCCGTGGATCAAGCTTCCCCCCGGAGTGCCCCAGGTTAGTCACGGCCCGGTTCAGATTCCCTTCTCGCTGCGGTACGAAGACATCAAGGTCGGCACCGGAGCCGTCGGCGAGGCTGGCAAGCTATGGCACATCAAATACACCGGCTGGCGGGCGGCCGACGGCGCCAAGTTCGACTCCTGGGACGATCACCGGCAGCCGGTCATCGGTAGCGACGGCAAGCAGGAACTCGGTCCGGACGGCAAGCCGAAGTTTGCCGATCCGGAACCGATTGCCATGCCCCAGGGCATGGGCCGTGTGATTCCCGGCTTCGACTACGGAATCGAAGGCATGAAGATCGGCGGTAAGCGCCGCATCTTCATCCCCTGGCAGATGGCCTACGGAACACGCGCGATTCCGGATCGTCCCGACCGTCCCGGCATTCCCGCCAAATCGGATCTCATCTTCGACGTGGAGCTGGTGAATGTGACGGACATACCGCAACCGCGTCCGCCGATGCCGATGAATCATCCGATGCCGCCGACAACGCTGCCGAATCCCGGCGCGAGCGCGCAACCCGGCGCGGCGCCGGCTGTCCCTGCCGCCTCTGCACCTGCGGGCGCCACGGCGCCGGCAACAACTCCCGCAGCGCCAGCCACGGCGGTTCCGGCTCAACCCTCGGCCTCTGCGCAGCCCACCGCGCCGGCGCAACCGGCCACAACGGCTCAGCCGCAAGCACCGCCCAAGTAGCGCGCTTCTCTGTTCGATCGCTCAGGCCACGCCGGCAGGCAACTCCGGCGTGGCCGCGATAAGTTGCCGCGTGTAGGCTTCGCCCGGATGTGCGCAGATCGCCTCTGCCTCGCCCGTTTCCACCAGCCGTCCACGCTCCATCACCGCGATCCGTGTGCTCAGATAGCGCACCAGCGGCATCGAGTGCGAGATGAACAGATAGGTGAGCCCGTGCTCGCGTTGAAGACCGCGCAACAGGTTCACGATCTGCGCGCCCACACTCACGTCGAGCGCCGAAACCGGTTCGTCGAGAATCGGCAGCCGCGGCCGAAGGGCCAGAGCCCGCGCAATGTTGATCCGCTGCCGTTGCCCGCCCGAGAACTCGTGCGGATAACGCGCGAGCGCGGACTCGTCGAGGCCAACTTCCCTCAGCAACTCGACGGCTCTACCGCGCAACCCGGCGCGCCGGGGACCTGTTTTCGAAACCGAGACGACCTCGACGAGCGGCATGAATCGATGGCACTCGCTCCGCTCAGTCGAGCTTCGGGTGCCGCTTGTGAAAGTCCGTCGCCTCCTGGTAGGCGCGGGCGAAGCCAGCGAGCTTCGCGTCCTGGTAGAGAGCGCCGAGAAACGTGAGCGAGACGGGCGTGCCCGGCCCGCCGATGTCGTCGTGGTCGCCGTCGTCGATGGCGGGCGGAGGCGGCGCATCGGCTCCGCGGAACCCGTTGGGTAGGATGACGGCGGGATTCCCGGTGAGGTTCGTCGCGATGAGCTGCGCGTCGGTCGAGGGCGTAACAATGACGTCGACCTGCTCGAAGAGCGCGGCCATCCGGCGGACGCCAAGCATCCGCGCGCGGTTGGCCTGGATGTACTCGACCGCGGGATAGAAGCGGGCGACGCGAAAATCGTTGGGCCAGTCTTCGGGGCCCTGCTCGGTGAGCAGAGCGTCGCGGCCGGCCATGGTGAGGCCGTCGAATGCGGCGGCGGCTTCGGCGGTAAGCAGCGGAACCATCGCGTCCCACGGCAGCTTGGGCAGCTCGACGGGGATCAGGTCGACGCCCATCACGCGCAGCTTATCGAGCGCGGCGAGCTCGTAGCGGCGGTCGTAGTCGCGACGGGCGCGGGCGTCGCGCATCGCTGCGTTCGCCTCCTCGCGCTTCTGCTTCTCGGCGGCGGTCTCGCCAGGTGTGACCTCCTTTATCTTCAGCGGAGCCGGCGGGTCGAACTCGCTCTTCAGATACCCGACGCGCAACCTACGCCAGTCGAGGCCCGGCTGCCACTCGAAAGCTGCGCGGGCTGCGGAAAGGTCCTTGCCGTCGCGACCGGCGATGGCGTCGAGAACCAGGGCGCAATCCTCGACCGAGCGGCCAATGGGGCCGAGCTTGTCCATGGTCCAACTGAGGGCCATGGCGCCGGTGCGCGGCACGAGGCCGAAGCTGGGCCGAAAACCCGTGCAGCCGCAGCGCGTGGACGGCGAGGAGATGGAGCCGAGGGTCTCCGAGCCGATGGCGAACGGCACACAGCCCGCGGCGACGGCGCTCGCCGAGCCTGCCGACGAGCCGCTCGAGCCCTGCGCGGGGTTCCAGGGATTGCGCGTCCGCCCGCCGAACCACTTGTCGCCCATGGCAAGCGCGCCGAGCGAGAACTTGGCGACCAGGACCGCGCCAGCTTCGTCGAGTCGCTGAACGACGGTTGCGTCCTGGTCGAAGGACTGATGCTCGAAGCCGCCCGCGCCCCAGGTCGTGGGATAGCCTTTCACCGCGAGCAGGTCTTTTGCGCCCCAGGGGATGCCGTGGAGGGGGCCGCGGCACCTTCCGGCTGGAATCTCAGCGTCCGCCGCCTTGGCCTGCGCCAAGGCGCGCTCCTCTGTCAGCGTAATCACGAAATGCAGCTTGGGATCGTAGTGCTTCAAGCGAGCCAGATACATCCGTGTCAGTGCGAGTGAAGTGATCTTTCGCGCGGCCAGGAGTTCACTCAACTCCTTGACGGTAGCGAACGCGAGGTCCTCGATGCGTCGCGGCGCAACCAGAACGGCGGCCCGTTCCTCTCCGATGTCGGACATGCAGACGAGGGTCGCGTCGGGCACATCGACGAACGTCGGGGCGGGCAGACATGCCGGGATTTGCTCCGCCGTAGCGGGCCCCGGATGGAACACATATGCTGGCGGCGCGTCATTGCCCAGCTTGAGTGCACGAATCTGCGCGTACGCGTCGCGCTGGCCGTTCAGGCCGTCGAGCATCATCTGCTTCTGCTCGGCGGTGAACGGGCCGACGCCGGCGAGGGTGGCGGCCTGGTCGAGCATCTCGGGGGTGATCTTCGCCAGAGCTGGCGACTTGGCCTCCGCAGCCGCTCCGGGAGCGGCCTGCTGCGCCTGTGCGGCCAGCGTATACAGTATGCCGGGCATCAGTGGCGAGGCGATGCCGGCGCGGGTGCAGGCGTTGAGGAAGGCGCGGCGGTCGAGGGTCACGTGCAGGCTCCTTCGCGCGGGGATGAACCCATGCGCGGAATTCTATCCGAAATGCGGCCCCTGCCGGCGGGCCTGTGTGCGGCGGGACGCAGTTATTTGCCGAGCTCGGCGAGGAGGGCCTCGGCGCGGTGCAGCGCGTCGCGGCGCTTCTGTTTTTCGCTCTCGATGTCGGCGGGCGCCAGCGTGGAGCCACCGATGCGCCGCGAGGCATCGCTAAGCCGCTGCTCGAACTCCTTGTCGAGCCCGGCGACGTCTGCCTGAGCCTTCGCGAGCGCGTCGTGGAGGTGCGTCAGCTCGGCGGCGATCCGCTCCGGGTAGTAACTTAGCCGGTCGCCGGTCTGCATCGCGTCGGCGAGCGCATTGGAGGGGCCTGCGACGGGGCCGGTCTGCTGCAGCGCCTCATAGGCGCCGCGCAGCCTCGTCATCCTGCCGGCGAATCCGTCAAGCTGCTCGCGATGTGCGGTCAGGCCGGGCGTGCGGCGGACCTCGACGATCACTTTGGATGCCGTGCTCGTCGCGGGAACGGGGATGACCGCGGTCAGCGTGTTGCCCTCGTAGGTCCAGCCGCCGTGCTCGCCGGGCTTGGCGAAGCCAACCGGCTTGCCATTCACGGTGACGGATGCAGGCGGCCAATCGGCGGGCAGGCGCAGTTCGTATCCGCGGCTCCTCAACATGCCGGGATAACTCCCTACAACGGGTCCGATCTCGACACGGAGCGTGTCCCTGCTCTGAGCCGCCTTGATCGGCGTCCGCGCGAAGACCCCGCGCTGATACTCGACCGAGACGCCGGAGTCCTCGTAGACCGAGTAGCTCGAGCTCTTCCCCGGCGCGAGCGACCACACGCTCACGATCAACGGATCGACGGGCTTCTCGCCGGTGCGGAGCATCTCCGGCTGCATGGGAACGACGGCTCCGGCGCGAAGGTAGACGGGAATCTGATCGATAGTGAAGCTGCGGGTCGCGGTCGTCGGTCCGGCGAAGTGCTTGCCGGTTGGCCACTCGATCCAGTCGCCCTTCGGCAGCCAGACCTGCTCGGCGCTGAGCCCGGAGATCTTGTCGGCGGGCGCGGTGACCGGGCTGACGATCATCTGGTCGCCGAAGAGGTATTCGTTCCTGCTTGCATATGCAGCGTCGTCCTCGGGCCAGTCGTAGTAGAGCGGGCGGAAGAAGGCCACGCCGGTGTCGTAGGTGCGACGCGCCTCGGTGTAGAGATAGGGCTGCATGGCTTCGCGGAGTTGGTAGGTGGAGCGCATGACGGCCGAATAGGGCTCGGGATAGGCCCAGATGCGGCGCTCCGAGTCGGGATTCTTGGTAGTGTGGGTGCGCAGGATGGGGCTGAAAGCGCCGAACTGAATCCAGCGCGTATAGAGCTCTGGATCGACCGCGCCGGGCATGTGGCCGCCGATATCGTGACTCCAGAAGGCGTAACCCACGTTTGCAGCCGTGGCCGTGAACCACGGCTGGAAGGCGAGAGAGTCCCAGACGGAGATGCTGTCGCCGGAAAAGCCGATCTGGTAGCGGTGGTTCCCCAGGCCGCCCCAGCGGTGGAAGAGCAGCGGTCGCTTGCCCTCGCGTTGCTGGTCGGTGAAGTGCACGTAATTGAGCCACCATGTTGGATTTACGCCGGGCAGGTTGGTGGTCTGCTGCTGCTGCCAGTCGAGCCACCAGAAGTCGACGCCCTGCTTTTCGAGCGGGTGCAGGACGAGATCCAGGTAGTTCGCCGCCCACTTCTTATCGGTGGGGTCGAAGGGGATGTATTTCTTCGTCGCCGGGTCGACGCCCATGGCGCGCGCCATCACCGGGTAGGCTTGCTCCCAAGGCTGGATGCCCGAGGCCGGGTGCAGATTCATGGGGATCTTCAGCCCGTCCTCGTGGAGCTTCTTCAGGAATGAATCCGGATCGGGGAACAGGACCTTGTTCCATGTGTAGCCCGTCCAGCCTAGCTTCTGGCCCGACTCGTCGACGGCGCCCATGGCGCTGAGTTGCTCATCGCTGATGTGCCAATCCATGTCAATGACAAGTACGTCGAGCGGCGTCGAATTTAGCCGGAAATTCCCGACCAGATCGTCGAACTCGTGGTCCGTGTAGGCCCAGTAGCGCGACCACCACACGCCGAAAGCGAACCGCGGCGGCAACGGGATGCGGCCGGCCACGCGGACGAAGTCTCCAAGAGCCTTGTGGTAGCCGTGGCCGTAGCCGAAGAAGTACCAGTCCGTGTAGGAGCCGGGCTTCTCGTAGTCGGGCCGTTCCATCACCCACGGCCAGGGGCTCTTCTCCCCGTTAAGAAACCGGAAGTCCGTGGAGTCAAAAAGCGGACGTGTCGAATCGTCCACCAGCGCCCAGCCGGAGCGGGAGACAAGGCCTTGTTCGATCGGTTCCTGGGTTTTCGAGCCCAGCGCGGTGTCGAGCGTCCGCGTGGTGCCCATCAGATTCTCAGAGTCCGCCAGGCCGGGGCGCCAGACGACTCTCCCACCGTCGCCTTTCTTGAGTGTGATGGAGAGATCGTCCGATGTGAAATGACCGTCGCCAGAGGGCGTGTAGGAGAGGAGGAGGGCGTCGGTCTCGAGGGTGAGCGCTTTGTCGGGGCCGCTCGCTTCGTTATCCGATTCGAACTTCGGAACCGGCAGACGCCGGTTCAGGAAGACAAACGAGGCATGATCCTCGAATTTGCCGTCGGCGGACCATTCCATGCGGATGAGCTGCGGGGTCAGAACCGTGAACCGCGCGTGGCCGAGTGTCACCACGGCCTTGGGGTCGGCGACGGGATTGTCGAGCGCTTGTGCCGGCACAGCGGCGGTGCTCGCCGTGGCCGTCGCAGGTGTTGCAGCGGGCGGATGCGCCGTCTGCACTTGCGCTAGCGACGCAAGAGAGAGTCCAACCGTCAAACCGGCCAGAGCAAGAGTTCTGAAAGAAACGCGCACTGCAGCCTCCTCGTCTCGATTCCACAGGCAAGCCTACCACCAGGGAGAGACGCAGCGAACCCATTGCCGCGCCTGCAAGCGTCCGAACATGTCGGGAACCAGCCCCGGTTCGCGTCGATCAGGACGATCTCAGGGGAAGCGCCGACCGATACGGATCGCTAAGCGGATTCAAGGGCCTGCGACTCCACTTCCGGTTGTGGCTCGCTTTCGATCTCTTCGACAGCGCCGTAGACGTGCGTAATCTCGCCCCCGCCCCCAAAACGGGGGGAGCCACGCGAGCGCATTCTGGTCCATTCCCCGCTCGGGCGCCGGATGCGATATTCGATGTCCATAGGCGATCCGGTATCGAGCGTCTTCCGTATGGCCTCCTGGGTTAGGCCGATGTCGTCGGGATGCAGCATCTTCAACCATCCATTGCCGAACGCCTCGCTCTCCGGCTGGCCGGTGAGATCCACCCAGCGGTGGCCCGCGTCGATCACCTCGCCCTTGGCGTTCAGAACCCACGGCACATGCGGCCCGAGGCGCATCATGTGCCGGTAGTGGTCTTCGGTTTCCTGTAGCGCCTGCTCCGTACGCCGGATCTCCGAAACGTCCATAATTGCGACGCAAACGCCAAGGACCTCCCCTCCCTCGTCGCGCGCCGGCTGATACGACAACAGGATGGTTTGTGGCTTGGGCTGGCCCTCCCGTGGCGGCTTGGTCACCTCCACGCCGCGCACGGGCTCGCCCTGCAATGCGCGCCGGATATGCGGCTCAACCAGCGGAAAGACATGCGGTACGACCTCGGCCACCGTTCTTCCAAGGTGTTCCGTTGCGGGAACCCCATTGATCTCCGAGAACCGCCGGTTCAGGCTCACATACCGCATCTCGCGGTCGAGAAAGCAAAGGCCCACTGGAACGCCTTCGTAGAACGCCTGCAACTGCGCGAGGCGCTGCTCCGGCGGCACGTCGGGCCGTGTGATCGAATCAGCCCCCAGCGGCATCGGCATCACCACCGAGGCCCCGGGCCAAGACCTGGACGCCATCTCAGGAAGCTCATCGACGGGGCAAGGCTTGCCATAAAGCCAGCCTTGGCCCACATCGCAGCCCAGCCAGAGAAGCATGTCGGCTTGCTGCTGTGTCTCCACGCCTTCGGCCACCGTGGTCAGCCCCAGACTCTGTCCCAGCCCCAGAACCGCCGCGACAATCTTCCGGCTGTCGCGTTTCTCGGTCATTGACCGGACAAAGCTCCTGTCGACCTTCAGTTCGTCGAACGGGAGCGCCTGCAGGTGCTTCAAGCTCGAGTAACCCGTGCCGAAGTCGTCGAGCGCAATACTACAACTCATCTCCTTCAGCTCTTCGGCGACGATCTGAGCCCGCTCCAGGTCGTCGAACAAGGCGCTTTCGGTAATCTCGACTGTCAATCGGCTCAGGTCGAAGCCGTTCCTCGCCGCGGCGGCCTGCAGACGCTCGGACGATTGATAATTCAGCAACTGCCGCGGGGACATGTTGATGGACAACGTCAGCGCATTGTCTTTGAACGCCGGAGAAGCCAGCGCCGTCTCCACGATGAAAATGGACAAGCGGTCCACCAGACCGTTCTTTTCCAGCAGGGGGATGAACCCATCCGGCGCGATATCGCCCAGCGTCTTGTGGCGCCATCGCGCCAGGGCCTCGAAGCCGATCAGCTTGCCTGTGCGCAACTCCACCAGCGGTTGGAAGACAGGGAAAAATTCGCCTTCCCCAAAGGCGCGAAGAATCTCCCCCTCGAGCGAGACCATGCAGAAAGCCTACGCCGGAACCCGAATCGTGTCATGGAGATTCGGACACCCGGTATCCCCAAAGGACACAGTCCGCCGGGTATGATGGGGTCAAGTCCGAGTTCGGCGTTATGGCATCGACGGCCCCGGCAATCTTCATCTCGGCGGGTGAAGCGAGCGGCGAGCACTACGGCGCGCTGCTGGCGGCGGAGCTGCGCCGCCAACTGGCGGCGCGCGGCCTCAAGGCGGACCTATTCGGCATGGGTGGTCCGCGCATGGAGTCCGCGGGAGTCGAGCGTGTGGTCCGCGCGGAAGACATGGCCGTTATGGGCTTCACGGAAGTTGTTCTGCACCTGCCGCGCATCTATCGCGAGTTCCGCAAGCTAAAGCGGGCCATCCGTGCGCGGCGGCCGGGCGTGGCCGTGCTCATCGATTTCCCCGAAATCCACTTCCGGCTGGCGAAGGAACTCCACCGCCTCGGCGTGCCCGTGATCTACTTCGTCAGCCCGCAGCTCTGGGCCTGGAAGCAGCGCCGCATCCGGCTGGTGCGCGAGTATGTCCGCCGCATGTTAGTCATCTTTCCGTTTGAGGAGGCGTACTACCGCGACCGCGGCGTCAACGCGAAGTTCGTTGGCCACCCTCTCGCCGATCTGCCGCTCCCGGCCATCACGCGCGGCCAATTCGCCGCCGGGAATCGCCTCGACCCTGCGAAAACCTGGATCGGCGTCCTTCCCGGCAGCCGGATGAAGGAGATCGAAGCGAATCTGCCAGAGATGCTTGAGGCCGCACGGAGGCTTACCGCGTCCGAGGTCTCCTCCGCCGATCCCCAGTCTGGATTTGATTATCTGATTCCCCTGGCCCCGACGCTCGATGCGGCGCAAAGGGCTGCCGTCGCTCGCCTGGCGCAGAACCTCGGCGGCGGCATGGCCGTGCGCCTGGTCGACGATGCCCGGGCCGCGCTCCACCATGCCCGCGCCTCGATCGTCGCCAGCGGAACGGCAACCGTGGAGGCGGCGCTCATCGGCAATCCCTTCGTCGTCGTCTATCGCGTCTCGCCCCTCACCTTCGCCATCGCCAAGACGCTGGTGAAGGTGCCCCATGTGGCGATGGTCAACCTGATCGCCGGCAGGCGTGTCGTCCCCGAGCTCATTCAGCATGACTTCACTGCGGCAAACATCGTCCAACACCTTAGCCCCCTGCTACCGGACGGACCGGCTCGGGAGTCCATGAGAAGAGATCTGGGGGCGATTCGGGAGGCGTTGCGCGTACAATCGGCTAACGGCCCGGGCGAAGCGCAAGGGGCCATCGAGCGCGTGGCGGCCGTCGTGGCTCACGAACTGGAGGGGACCCACCCGGCGGCGCTGGAGGCTGCAAGGCCCTGAAGGAGACCGGGATCTCCCAACTGAACCGAAGCTGCCCGCGAGCGGCGGCGCGACGATGAGCGAGGCAAAGGATCGATATATGAGAGGTTCGCAGTTCGAGTGCAGACGGTTGCAGCCGCCGTACCCCAACCTTTTCGCGTCTTTGGCGAAAAGGCTGGGAAAGCGCCGCCGCCGCGTGCTAAGCCTGATGACGGCGGCTCTGGCAGCCATGGCCCCAGTCCCCGCGGCCGCGCAGACGCAGCGCCCCACGCTCGACATCACCGGCTACGTGATCGACGCCGAGCTGAGCCCGGCCACGCATCATCTGACGGCAACGGCGACTGTCGCCTTCACCGCGCCGGCCAACATGGATGTGGTTAACTTCGGCTTTCACCCGGCGCTCAAGGTCAACAGAATCACCGACGAAGCCGGTAAGCTGCTCGACGCCGAGCGGACCGCGGACGGATCGATCCGCGTAACTGCCGCCACTCCCTTCGTCCCGGGTCAGATCGTCCACTGGACCTTTTCTTACGACGGGACGATCACCGGCAACGAGGACGGGCCCGTCGAAGGGCTGAAGCTGGCAGCCATCCAGGAGCCCATCACCTACCTGCTCTACCCGGCACGCTGGTTCCCCATGAACGGCTACATGTCCGACCGCTTCACGGCCGAGCTGCATATCCGCGTCCCGCAGGGAATGCAGGTGATCGCCAGCGGCAGCGTGGGGACCCCGAAGCCTGTCAAGCTGGCCGACGGCAAGCCGGGGGACGAATACGGCTTCAACTGGACGAAGCCGGGCTTTCCCGGAACAGTCATCGCCGGGCGGTACGTGGGCCCGGTCTCGGTGGGCGCCGGCAACGTGAAGGTCTACACCACCATCAGTCGCCAGGCTTCCGCCAACCAGTTGGCGCAGACCGCGACCAAGGAGCACGACTTCTTTACCGATAACTTCGGCGCGCCCGAGACCGAACGGCTCAGCGTTGTGGAGCTCCCGGACGATACCTTGCCGGCCGCCTACGCGCCGGAGCTGGCGGCCATCCAGGGCGCGCGCATTGGCGACAAATCGGGCGTTCGCTTGCTTGCCAACACCATCGCGCACCAGTGGTGGGGCTGCGAGGTCAGCCCCAGAACGCTCAACGACGCCTGGATCACCAACGGCATGTCCCGCTACGGCGAGCTGATGTACGTGGAAGAGGAAAACGGCAAGGGCGCTCTGAAGGCCGCTTTGGAGGATGTGGCCGCCGGAGCGTTAGCCTACGACACCATTCCCCTATCGAGTGCCGGCCGCCTCGATCCCTTCTCGCCTCAATTCCAGTCGATGACCCTCGAAAAGGGCGCCATGATCTTCCACATGCTGCGCTGGGAGGTCGGCGACAAGGCGTTCAACGAGATACTGAAAGGTACGCTGAGCCAGTACACCGACCAGTCCATTCGCACCGGCGACTTCGAGAGGGTGGCCGAGGCGCAGAGCCAGAAGCAGCTAACCCCGTTCTTCTCTCAGTGGATCGACGGCACCGGCGCCCCACAGTTCACCAACAAGTATTCCGTCTACCGTTTGGGCAACAACAAGGGTTTTCGGACCATCGGCGAGATCAGCCAGGACCTCGATCTTTTCAATATGCCGGTCGACCTCCGCGTCGAGACCGACGGCAAGACCGTGAACCAGAGCGTAGATGTGGTGGGAACCGATTCCCAATACGTGGTCGACACCTTCGGCCGACCGCGCCGCATCAGCGTTGACCCCAACGACTGGGTACTGAAGACCTCGCCTGATCTCCAGGTACGCATCTCGATCCTGAAAGGGCAACAACTGGTGGCGCAGAACGACCTGCTCGGGGCGCTCACCGAGTACCGAAAAGCTCTCGACTCCAATCCGCTCAGCTCCTTGGCCAGCTATCGTATTGGTGAAGTGTTGTTTACCCAGTGCAACTACCAGGCTAGTGTGAACGCCTTCCGCGATGCGCTGCGGGGCGACAACGAGCCGGCGTGGACCGAGGTATGGAGTCACATGGCCATCGGCAAGATCTTCGACATCACCGGCCAGCGCGACCGCGCGGTGAACGAGTACCGGTTGGCGGTGCAGACCAACGACAACACGCAGGGAGCGGTGAACGAGGCGCGCCAATACCTGCAGAAGGCCTATTCCCAGCCGGAAGGCGCATGCGGACGATGACCAAATGAGCGCCAAAAGAACAACGGCCAGCCCTCGGGCTGGCCGTTTCACGCTTGAGACGCCGCCTTATCTGACGGCTACCGGCTTCCCAAGCGAAAGAACCTCCAGATCCACCTTTGCAAGGCCGGCCCAGGTCATGCCAAGCTTCTGGGCGGCTCCATAGGAGAGATCGATAATGCGCTCCTCTTCAACCAGATCGCCGCGGTCCGTGATGCGGACCACGACCGACCGGTGATTGGAGCGGTTGACGACGCGTACGAGGGAACCAAAAGGCAAAGTTGGGTGGCAGGCCGTCAAGGCGTACATGTCGAAGACTTCGCCGCTGGCGGTCCGGCGCCCGTTAAAGACGCCGCCATACCAGGAGGCGACGCCGTGGACTTTGTCATGCCACTGCTTGGCTTCAGGGCTCTGTGACGGAGGAGAGTTCTGCAGTTCCTGGTCAGCGAGGGAGGCCGGCGTTGCACTCGTTGCAGGGGAAGCTGCAGACTGGGTGACTGCTGGTCTTGGAAGACCCGCATCTGCTTGCACCGTTCGCGCTGTCAGCAGCACGACAAGCGCGACCAGCGCAACGGCGGAGACGCCAGCTGCGATGACAAACCACAGTGGCGCCTTTCGTCTTAAGTTGCGTGTTTTCCTGATTCTAACCATTTGACAATTTTACTAAAGCGACACGGGTCGCCGCCTGTCATTATCGAGATTGATAATGGGATTCCTGTTAAAAAACCTGGCATCGTGGTGCGGGAATCGGTAAGGCTTTTGCTGCGTTCGATTTACGGACCGCATAAGAAATAGTGCATTTTCCCGATTTGGGCGAAAGAATCCTGTGCAAAAGAAGGGCAAATAAAGAACGGAGGTCCACTTGGCGGCATCGCGCGATCAAGTGTTGAAATTGAAGGAGTTACGGAAGGGAGTTCGCGATGCGCGGAACCTATGCTGGTATGGTTCTTGCCGCCGCGGGACTTTTTGTTGCGGCAGCTGCTTCCGCCCACGTGTCCCTCAACGCGCAGGCCGGCCCGGCACCGCCTGCCATCTTCGCGGCCAAAACCATCTTCGTGTCGAATGCAGGTTCGGATAGCGGCCAATTTAGCGGCGATCCCGACCGTCCGTACTCGGAGTTCTACCTGGCGCTGAAGGCCACCGGCGCCTACACGCTGGCGAGCGATCCCATCTGGTTCTGGAGCTTCGATCGACCGCGCCCTATGGTCCCTCCGAGCCAAACAAGGCAATCGGGGCGGCCGATCCTTTGCCGATGTTCCGCTTGGTCGTCTACGACCGCAAAACTCACTACGTCTTGTGGACGGTCACCCAGTCGATCGAGGCCGCCGTTGGACAGAAAGCCCACGACAAGACCTTCGACGGAGCGATTGGCGAGATTCTCAACCGGCTCCTGCAAGTCGCGGGAAAGCCGCCCGCAGCGGCACATCGGAAGAATACGCCGACTTTGCAGATTAATTCGCGGTTTCTGCTAGCGTGGTCTTAAGGTCTGCTTCGAACCCTTCCTTTCGCGTGGAGGGTTCAAGGCAGGCCCTTTGTCGTTTCCGACGGAAGAAGGGGCTTGCCATGGAATTGAGCGAAGAGGGATTGGATCTGATCAAGGCGTCAGAGGGGTTTCGGGACCATCCATACACCGACGTGGCCGGTTTTCCGACCATCGGCTATGGACACAAAATCGTCCCGCCTGAGTCATTTCCAAACGGTGTCGGCGAACCGCAGGCTCAGGCGATCCTGGCGGAAGACGTGAAGGGCGCCGAGCGGGCTGTCTCGCAGTTGGTCAGGGTTCCCCTGACGCAGGGGCAGTTCGACGCGCTGGTGGACTTCTGTTTCAACCTCGGGGAAGGGCGGCTGGCGGGTTCGACCCTCCTCAGGGAGCTCAACGCCGGCCTGTACGCTGCCGCCGGCCAACAACTGCTCGCCTGGGACCATGCTGGCGGCAAGGTGATCCCGGGGCTGAAGGCGCGGCGCGAGGCGGAGTTGGCGCTTTGGACCGGCGGTGAGTCCGCCTGAAAGCGCGCGGCGATGGCCTTCCGCCCGTTCTTGGCTGATAGGGCGCGCTGTCTCCCGGGAGCGGGAACCAGAATGATCCCCGCATCCTACGCTAGCCGCTGCGTTTCCAGAACTTCCAGGCACTCTTCCGGCTTCAGGTACCCCTTGCGCCGGAACCAGTCCTCCATCGCTTCCTGCAGGCAGTCGAGCGGGACCCGGCTGCCGGCCTCCAGTACGCCGTCGCCTGCGGGGAAGGTGTCATCGAAGACAGCGTCGGCCGTGAAGCTGCGCATGGCGAAGGTGTCGATCTGGTGGATAGGGCAGGGGTAGCGCTCGCCGGCGGCATCGACACGCTGGACGGAGAGGCGGCGGGCGAACATGCTTTCACTCTAAACGAGTGGCGAACGCAGAAGAGGCTAGGGCTTGCCGGTCTCTACCGGCTTGACGTCTTTCGATTGCTGAGCCTCGACGCTGAAGTGCTTGAAGTCGTAGTCGCGCTCCGAGAAACGCTGGCGAACGCTCTTGAACACCAGCAGACGGGCCTGCATGGAACCCTCGGCGCCCGTGGGCAGCCAGACGCCGCCCCCAACCGGAGCCTGATCGAAGCGGAAGTTCGACCCCTTCTGGATCGTGGCGAGGATTCCACCCGCGACGTGGAAATTGTCGTTGAAGCTGACCTCCATGTGGGCCACCTGCCGGTCGGCTTCGTCGATCCAGACGGTGCCCTGCATCTTCTTTGAAGCATCCTCGAAAAGGCCATGAGTTTCAACGTCTCTGCGGCCGATGAAATCGAAGACGATGGTCGAGCGCCCGTGGTAGTTCTCGCGCCGCGGGTTGCGAACGTCCATGATGTTGAGCAGCCGGCTGATGCTGATTGTCTGGCCCTCCAGCGGCTGGCCAGGAGAGACCGTTTGCGCCTTCTCCACCAGCTTGTTCACGCGCTCCGTCTCCTTCGCTTCCTCGTGCGGATCGAGCGGATGTCCGTTTTTCTTCACTGTCCGTGCAATCAAGTGGCCATTCACGAAGAAGTTCTCGTCCTCCTGGGACTCCGTCTTCGTGACATTGCCGTTCCCATCGATGTCCTGCGTAGTGATCAGAGACGTGTAGGTGTCGTTTTCGCGGAGCTTCTCCACCTCTTTCTGGTGCTCGCTCACCTCGTGCATCAGTTGGCGAATGTCGGGCAGGGGCGCGGCGGGCGGCTGTTGCGCGGCGAGCGCGAGCCGGTACGCTGGCAGAAGAAGAAGCAAGGCCAGGATGCGAGAGTTTCTCAAGCACATAGGGGTTCTGCCAGAAGTCTACGCAAAGCTCAAGCCAGCTTGTTCCCTGGTTTCCTTGCGTTCTGGACTATTGTCTTAGACGGACCTGCCCCGGAGCTGGCTTTGACCCTCGAACTCGAGGAGTTGCGAGTGTCACTTCGAGGTCGCCGGCTGCACTTCTGGCGCACCAGCCGGGGTGAGCTGCCCCTTCGCCGCAGGCGTAGTCCGGGCGGCCGGTTTCTTCGCGTGCTTCGCCTGAACGGGGCCTGCCTTTGAGGGCCGGTTCACCGCCGGTCCCGGGATGGTCTCAGGGGTCCGCACCGCGCCCGCACTGGAAAGTCCGCCTGCGCCCGGCACACGCGCCGGCATCGCGACCACCTTGGCTGGTTCGGTTTGCTCAACGTGCTTGTACACACCCCACCCGCCCCCGGCCACGACAAAGACAATGGCGGCCGCGGCGGCGGATCGCATCCAGTTGCTTTGAAAGACAGTTATCGAACGAGTTCGCGTGGGCCAAGCGAGCAGCCGCCCACGACGAGGCGCCGCGCGAAGAGCTGCATGAACACGGTCTTCCAGCCCGGCCGGCGCGGGCAGACCGGCGATGAGGCGCAGGGTCTCTTCACCGGGTCCCAGCGCGGAGCCGGAGTCAATCGAATTGTGAGGGGTCGAGTTCATCGCAAACTCCTCGCATGGTCGAGCAGGCCGGCCATCAGATTGCGGGCGCGGAAGATCCGTGAACGGACGCTGGACTCTGTGATTCCCAGGACCGTGGCGATCTCCACGCTGGAGAGTTCCTCAAAGGCCGAAAGCAGCAGAACCTGGCGCTCCTTGGCGGGCAGCCGGTCTACGCAGGCCAATACGTGGGCATGATGCTGAGCGGCGGCCGCGACCTCCTCGGCCGAGAGGCCCGTCGACGGCAACACCCGCGCCAACTCGACGATGTCGTCGGTCTCGGGGCGGGTCTTAGCCCGGCGTTTCCGGTCAAGCACAATGTTCCAGACGATGCGAATAAGCCAGACGCGGTGATCGCGCACCTCACCCAGCGCGTGCCTGTGGCGCAGCACGCGCAGGAACGCCTCCTGAACGGCATCCTCGGCGTCGGCGGCGTTGCGCAGGACCGAGTAGGCCACCCGGTAGAGGGCGGTAGCGTACTGGTCGACCAGCGCCGCAAGCGCGTCGTCTTCCGCGCGCAGGCGGGCCTCGTCGTTCACCGCACTCGGGGGAATCTCCATCCAACCTGCGACAATGGCCTGGCCGGTGCTCATCAATCACCAGACGCAGGCACGGACAAGAATGCTCGGGCCGTCTCCGGCCCGGCTCCAGCGATCTGAATCCAATGTAGACCCGATGGCAGGGACCGGGTCGTCGGGGAACCGCCGAGAGTCACTCGGCCCACCCGCACCCCGGGAGATCTGGACGCGATCCTACTGCTTGGGGGCAAGCTTCTGCGTGGCGATTGCCCCGGCCGCGCCGTCCTTGTCCGCATCCTTCACCTTGGCCCAGACCGCGCGCGCCATGTCCTGCTTGCCCTCTGCGGTGTAGAGATCCGCAAGGGCAAGTTGAGCGGCCCCGGCAGAAACCGTGGCTGAGGGCTTCGCGGCAATCTCGTTATACAGTGCAACTGCCTCGCTGTCCCGGGAAGACTGGCGGTACAGGCCAGCAAGCGCCAGCTTGGCCAGGTTCGCCAAGTTGCGGTCCCATGAACCGGCGGCGGCCTTCAATTCGGGCTCGGCCTTCCCGTTCTGCCCCAACTCAATATAGGTGACCCCGGCAAAGTAACGTGCCCTGGAGCCCGCGGGTAGCCAGCCGTAGTCATGCGCGATGGCGAC
>JBEKUS010000019.1:0-45078 GCA_049514795.1 Occallatibacter sp. | reverse complement strand
AAGGAGTGATGGACGCGTCGGTCGATGACGATCTCGAGCTGCCAGTGTGGAAGGTGCGCCCGGAGGAGTTGAGCCGGAAGGAACTGGAAAAGTTCGGGCGAATCCTGGACCAGCGGCGGCAGAAATTGGGTAAGCGCACCGTGGGGATGTGGCTGGCGGAAGAGCTGCTGGTGGTAAGGCGGCGCGACGGGAGGCCGGCGAAGCTGAAGGCGAACGCGGTGCAGAGGCTGTTCGAAAAGCGGCGCGGAGAGCGGAACATCGTACTGAAGGCGCGGCAGATGGGGCTGACGACGTGGGTGGCGGCGCGGTTCTTTCTGAAGACGATCACGCGGCCAGGGACGCTGACGCTGGAAGTGGCGCACACCCAGGAGGCGGCGGAGGAGATTTTCCGGATCGTACACCGGTTCGTGGACTGGCTGCCCGACCGGCTGAGGAAGGGGCCGCTAAGGACGGCGCAGTCGAACGTGCGGCAGATCGTGTTTCCGGAGATCGATGCGCAGTACCGGGTGGTGAGCGCGGCGGACCGGAACGCGGGGCGCGGGCTTACGGTGCAGAATCTGCATTGCTCGGAGCTGGCGCGGTGGCCGGGCGACGCGGCGGAGACCCTGGCGGGGTTGCGGGCGGCGATGGCGCCGGATGGGGAGCTGACGATGGAGTCGACGCCGCTGGGTGTGGGCGGGTGCTTCCACGAGGAGTAGCTGAAGGCCGATGAGACGGGGACGGTGCGGCACTTTTTCCCGTGGTGGATGGAGATGCGATACCTGGCGCCGGCGGTGGACGAGGCGAGCCTGACGGAGGAAGAGCGGGCGCTGATGGCGCGGGCGAAGCTGGATCTGCGGCAGATCGCGTACCGGCGGCAGATCCGGGCGGATTTTCGCGGGCTGACAGCGCAGGAGTATGCGGAGGACGAGGAGAGCTGCTTCCTGGCGAGCGGGGAGTGCGTGTTCGAGTTGGCGGCAGTAGCGGCGCGGCTGAAGGCGGCTCCGGAGCCGGTACGGCGGCGGAAGAATGGCGAGCTGGAGATCTGGCTGCCGGCGGTGAAGGGGAAGGAGTACCTGGTGGCGGTCGATCCGGCGGGCGGCGGGAGCGAGGGCGACTACTCGGCGGCCGAAGTGCTGGAGATGGAGACAGGCCTGCAGTGCGCGGAGTTTGCCGGGCACATGGGCGGGCTGGAGCTGGCGAAGTTTGTCGTGGATCTGGCGGAGGAGTACAACGGCGCGTGGCTGGTGGTGGAGCGGAACAACCACGGCTCGGGCGTGCTGGCGCTGGCGGAGACGGCGTGCAAGTACGAGCGAATCTACCGGCACGGCGGGCAGGCGGGCTGGCTGACGACGAGCGTGAGCCGGCCGATGATGCTGAGCCGGCTGGGCGCGGCGCTGGTCGAAGAGCCGGAACTGTTCCTGAGCCGGAGGCTGCTGGGCGAATGCCGGAGCTTTGTGCGGCTGCCGAATGGGGGCAGCGGGGCGCAGGCGGGGACGCACGACGACCGGGTGATGGCCATGGCGATGGGGTCTGCGGCGAGGGCGGAGATGGGGGGAAAGCGTTAGAAGACAGCAAGTTAGCGAGTTAGCAAGTCAGCGAGTCGGTGCAGAAGAACGCTGGCGATCTATATATAGCGCCGGAAGTATTTCTTATCGATTGCCGGGAATGGGAAGCCGGCCGAAATTCTGAAAAAGCTGTGGATTTGGGCTTTGACAGCGGAGGTGTTTTGGCGGTACATTAGGCGAACAAAAGGCGAATAATATTAGGCACCTGGGATCGTATGCCGACTGCCGCTGCCCTTCGTTTGGAGATCGAGCGCGCGCTGGAACACAAGTTTCCGGCGGCGCTGACGCCTGCGCCGCGCGCAATTTACGAGATTGCGGCGACGGGGATCGCGGCGGTGGATGAGCTGCTGGGCAATGGTCAGCCGGGGGGGCTGCCGGTGGGGGCGATCAGCGAGCTGACGGGAGCGGCTTCGTCGGGGCGGACGAGCTTGGCGCTGAGGTTCGTGGCGGGGCGGACGGCGGAGGGGCGTGCGTGCGCGTGGGTGGACGTGGACGATGCGCTCGATCCGGAGACGGCGGCGGCGAATGGGGTGCGGCTGAGGCAGTTGCTGTGGGTGCGGTGTAAAAGCAGGGAACAGGGATCAGCCACCCCAGCGAATAAAAATTATTCGCCGGGGACCCCGGCAGGGATCAGGGATCAGAAAGACAGGGACCGAGGGAACAAGGGAACAAGGGAACAAGGGAACGAGGAAGCAAGAGAGCTAGGGACGAGGGCGTGGGTAGCACGTGAGTGTGCGAGACCTTCCGCGCCAAGGACAAATATCTATTCGTGGGGACACCAAACTGCATGGGCGCGGCTCGATCAGGGGCTGCGGGCGACGGACCTGCTGCTGCAGGCTGGCGGGTTCGCGGGCGTAGTGCTGGACCTGGGCGATACGGCGCCGGAGCAGGCGAGCCGCATTCCGCTGGCGACGTGGTTCCGCTACCGGCAGGCGGCGGAGCGAACGCAGTGCAGCCTGGTTGTGCTCGGCAAGCGGGGATATGCGCAGTCGGCGGCGGCGGTGGTGCTGGAGTGCGAGGCGCGGCGCGCGGAGGCGGCGGGCGGAACGGTGCTGCGCGGATTCGAGTTCGCGGTGCGGCGCGGGAGAGAACGGCTGGCGCCGATAGAGATCACGACGCGAAAGCCTCCTGTGGCGACGTGGCAGGCGAATGCATCGTGGGATGCGGGGAGGCGAGCATGAGCCGGGAATTGTATGCGTGCGCATGGGCGGCGGAGTTTCCTTGGCAGGCGCTGGTGCGGCTGCGGACGGATTGCCAGACGGAGCCGACGGCGGTGCTGGACGGGCGCGCGCCGGGGGAGTGGGTGTGCTCGCTGAACCGTCTGGCGGCGCGGACGGGCGCGGCAGTGGGAATGACGCGGCTCGAAGCGGAGGGCCTGAGCGGGCTGCGGCTGCTGAAGCGATCGGCGGAGAGCGAGGCGGCGGCGCGAGCGGTGTTTCTGGAGTGTGCGGCGAAGTTTTCGCCGCGGATCGAGGAGGCGGGCCCGGCGATGTGTGCGGGCGAGGCGGGCGGCAGAACGGCGTGCGCGTTTGTGCTCGACATTGCGGGCACGGAGCGGCTGTTCGGGCCTCCTGCGCAATTGGCGGAGCGGCTGCGCGAGGAGCTAACCGCGGCGGGATTCCGCGCGTCGGTTGCGGTGAGCGCGAACTTCGATACGGCGCGGATGAAGGCGGCGGGAATCCACGGGATCGCAGTGATTCCCGAGGGCGCGGAGACGGAGGCTCTTGCCAAACTGCCGATTGCGGCGCTCGACCTGGACGAGGAGCGCGCGGCGACGTTCGCGCTGTGGGGCATCGGCACGCTGGGCGAACTGGCGGCGCTGCCGGAGGCGGAGCTGGCGGCGCGGATGGGTGGGCAGGCGCGGCGATGGCGGGCGCTGGCGCGCGGCGAGGCGGAACATGCGTTCGCGCCGATCGAGGCGGAGTTCGCGCTGGAGGAGTTCTGCGAGTTCGAGACGCCGGTGGAGGAGATCGATTCCCTGCTCTTCGTGGGCGCGCGGATGATCGAGTGCATGGTTGCGCGGGCGGCGGGACGGGCTCTGGCGATTCGTGAGATGACGGCGGAGATGGCGCTCGAAGGCGGAGGGACGCATCGCGCGACGATCCGGCCGGCGGTGCCTTCGGCAGACCGGAGATTTCTGCTCAAGCTGCTGCAACTGGAGATCGGCGCGCATCCGCCGCAGGCCGCGGTGGTGTCGCTCACGATGCGCGCGGAAGCGGGACAGCAGAACAAGGTGCAACTGGGATTGTTTGCGCCGCAGACGCCGGAGCCCTCGCGGCTGGACGTGACGCTGGCGCGGCTGCGAGCGATGGTGGGCGAGGAGCGCGTGGGATCGCCGGTGCTCGAGGATACGCATCGCGCGGAAGGGTTCCACATGGAGGGGTTCTCCATCCCAGGTCCCAAAATGGGGATCTCCACCCCACGGACTGAGACCAGTCCGTGGGGACCCCGGACCTGGGGCACCCGCGGTGGAAGCGGCGCGGAGATCGTGGCGGGCCCGCGGATGGCGTTGCGGCGGGTGCGGCCGGCGCGGTTGGTGCGGGTGATGTTTCTTCCCACCCTTGCGGCATCTTTTCCTGGAAAAGCTGCCGCAAGGATGGGGCAACGAACAGATGAGATTCGCACAAACCCAGGTCCCAGAAGCGGGACCTTGATGGGCGCCCGGCCCGTTGCGTTCAGCGATGGAGAGAGCCGGTACGAGATTGCGGCGGCGTATGGGCCGTGGCGGACGAGTGGCTGCTGGTGGGCGCCGAAACCGTGTGACGATGCGTGGGACTGTGAGGAGTGGGATGTACTGGCGGCGGCGAACGACGGCCGATCCGTGGCGTGCCTGTTGACGTGCGATCGCACGCGGAATACGTGGCGGCTGGAGGCGTTCTACGACTGAGCAGAGCATCCATGTGCCGAATGCGCACTCGCCGGGAACGCCGGTATGCCATCTGAATGACGAATACCGGCCGGTAGCTCCGTCAGCGGTGGCGAGCGCCGGTGAACGACTGCGATCACGGTCGCTTGCACGCGACAGCGAGTACATCGAGCTGCACGCCACGAGCGCGTTCAGCTTTCTGGCCGGGGCGTCGCTGCCGGAGCGGCTGATTGAGCGCGCGGTGGAGCTGGAGATGCCGGCGATCGCGCTGGCCGACCGCAACGGCGTTTACGGCGCGGCGCGCTTCCACACGGCGGCGCAACCCTGCGGAGTGAAGGCGCATGTCGGGGCGGAGATTGCGGTGAAGAGCTTTGGCGGCCGCGCGACGCCGGCGGCGTGGCTGCCGCATCAGTTCTCCGCCGAGCCGGCGCGCGTGGTGTTGCTGTGCGCGTCGCAAGTTGGCTACCAGAACCTGTGCCAACTGATCACGCGCTTCAAGATGCGCGAGACGACGAAGGCGGAAGGCGCAGCGACGGTTGAGGACCTGGAAGGGTTTTCCGCGGGGCTGATCTGCCTGACGGGCGGCGAGGAGGGCGCGCTGGCGGCGGCGCTTGCGCGCGGCGGCGAGGGCGAGGCGAGGAAGACGGCCGAGCGGCTGGCGGCGATCTACGGGCGCGGGAACGTATACGTCGAACTGCAACGGCACCAGGAGCGCGAAGAGGAGTGCCGCAACCAGTCGCTGGCGAGCGTGGCGGAGAGCCTGGGCCTGCCGGTGATCGCGACCAACGGCGTGCGCTACGCGACGGAGAGGGATTGCGAGCTGCTCGACGTGTTCACCGCGATCCGCAATCATACGACGCTGGACCGGGCGGGGCGGCTGCTCGCGCGCAACGCGGCGCAGCACCTGAGGACGGCGCGGGAGATGGCGGCGCTGTTTGAGGACATTCCCGAGGCGATTGCGAACACGCGGATTGTGAGCGAGCGGCTGGAGTTCACGCTGGCGAATCTGGGCTACGAGTTCCCGCGTTACCCGATGCCGGAGGGAGAGACGATGGATAGCTTTCTCGCGAAGCGCGTGGAGGAGGGCGTGCGCAAGCGGTACGGATCGCCGGCGAAGCGGCACCTGCTCGCGAAGGCACGCGCGCAGGTGAAGCACGAATTGGAGGTGATCGCAAAGCTCGGGTTCGCGGGGTACTTCCTGATCGTGTGGGACATTGTCCGCTACTGCCAGTGGCGTGGATTCCTGGTGCAGGGACGCGGGTCGGCGGCGAACTCGGCAGTGTGCTACGCGCTGGAGCTTACGGCGGTCGATCCGGTGGGGATGGAACTGCTGTTCGAGCGGTTCCTGAGCGAGAACCGAGGCGAGTGGCCGGACATCGATCTGGATCTGGCGTCGGGCGAGGAGCGCGAGCAGGTGATCCAGTACGTGTATGAGCGCTACGGCGCGCTGGGCGCGGCAATGACGGCGAACGTGATCACGTACCACGGGAGGTCGGCGGCGCGCGAGGTGGGCAAGGCGCTGGGGTTCGAGGAGGAGCAGTCGGCGCGGCTGGCGGGGCTGATGGGACACTGGGAGTGGCGCGGGCCGAACGACACGCTGGAGAAGCACTTTGCGCAGGCGGGCTTCGACGTGCGGCATCCGCGGATCGGGCGGTATCTGGATTTGTGTTTGCGCGTGCGCGATCTGCCGCGGCACCTGGGGCAGCACTCGGGCGGCATGGTGATCTGCGCGGGGCTGCTGAATCGCGTGGTGCCGATTGAGCGCGCGTCGATGCCGGGGCGGACGGTGATCCAGTGGGACAAGGAAGACTGCGCGGACATGGGGCTGATCAAGGTGGACCTGCTGGGGCTGGGGATGATGGCGGCGCTGAAGGATGCGATCGAGTTGATCCCGCGGCACTACGGCAAGCAGGTGGACCTGGCGCTGCTGCCCGAGGATCCGCAGGTGTACGAGACGCTCACGAAGGCGGACACGGTGGGGATGTTCCAGGTGGAGAGCCGCGCGCAGATGGCGTCGATTCCGCACAACGCGCCGGTGCGGTTCTACGACCTGGTGGTGCAGGTGGCGATCATAAGGCCGGGGCCGATCGTGGGCAAGATGATGCACCCCTACATGCGGCGGCGGCAGGGCAGGGAGGCGGTGACGTATCCGCACCCGCTGCTGGAGCCGGTGCTGAAGCGGACGCTGGGCGTGCCGCTGTTCCAGGAACAGTTGTTGCGGATGGCGATGACGGTGGCGAGCTTCACGGGCGCGGAGGCCGAGGAGCTGCGGCGCGCGGTGGGTATGCGGCGCTCGATGCAGCGGATGAAGGACCTGGAGGGACGGCTGCACGCGGGGATGACGCGCAACGGCGTGGATGCGGCGGCGCAGGAAAACATCGTGCAGGGGATCGCGTCGTTCGCGATGTACGGATTTCCCGAGAGCCACGCGGCGAGTTTCGCGCTGATTGCGTACGCCTCGGCGTATTTGAAGGTGCATTACCTGGCGGCGTTCACGTGCGGATTGCTGAACAATCAGCCGATGGGGTTCTACTCGCCGGCGGTGCTGGTGAAGGATGCGCAGCGGCACGGGCTGCGGGTGCGGCCGATCGACGTCGAGCGGTCGGAGTGGCTGTGCACTCTGGAGACGGAGGCGAGTGGGGCGCCTTCGCTTCGGCTGGGGATGAATTATGCGAAGGGATTGCGGCAGACGTCGGCGGAGGCCCTCGTTGCGGCGCGCGGCGCGGCGGGTTTCAAGAGCGTGGATGACCTGGCGCGGCGCGTACCGGAGCTGAATCGCAAGGAGCTGGTGGCGCTGGCGCAGATCGGAGCGCTGAATTCGCTGGGCGAGGTGGAACACCGGCGCGATGCGCTGTGGCAGGTGGAATGGGCGGGACGGCCGGTGGGGCCCCTGCTACGGGGGGAGAACGCGGCGAGCGGGGATGGTCGGGGCGAGACGGTGATGCGGGGCGGCGGGGCAAATGCGCAAAGCGAAGTTGCCGTGAGGGGTGCGGCGGCGAGACCGCTGAAGCAGATGACGACAGAGGAGCGGCTGGCGGCGGATTTTTCGGGAACGGGGCTGACGACGGGGCCGCATCCGATGGCGTATCACCGCGCAGAGCTGCGGGCGGAGGGGATTCTGTCAGCGGCGGAGCTGGAGACATACAGGAGCGGACGGTTCGTGCGGATTGCGGGATGCGTGATTGCACGGCAACGACCGGGGACGGCGAAGGGGTTTGTGTTTTTGTCGGTCGAGGACGAGACGGGAATCGCCAACGTGATCCTGACGCCGGACGTGTTCGAGCGCGAGCGGCTGGTGGTGACGCGGAACCGGTTTCTGCGCATCGAGGGGCCGGTGCAGAACCAGGAGGGGGTGATCCACGTGAAGGCGCAGCGGATTGTGCCGCTGGAGATCACGCGGGCGGAGGTGAAGTCGAGGGATTTTTGTTGAGGAGCTCTTAGCTTTTGCTATTGGCCTTTAGCTTGTTCGTGCCGAACTGGCGCTGGGGATCAACCCTCATCGGCCAATCTCCAGGAAAGCAGCTAGAAGCTAATGGCTAAGAGCTAAAGGCGCCTTTCCGGGGCCTCCCTGTCCCGAGATTGCGCGGCGGGGCGAATGCCCCTACAATATGGATAGAGACGAACTGCCGGAAAGGCGAGTATTTTCAGCGATGCCAAAGGAAAAGATTCATCCCAATTACGCCGCGGTGCGGGTGATGTGCGCCTGCGGAAACGTTTTTGAAACGCGGTCGACCCACAAGGGCGACATTCACGTGGAAATTTGCTCGGTTTGCCACCCGTTCTTTACGGGCAAACAACGGTTGGTCGATACGGCGGGACGCGTAGAGCGGTTCCGCAGGAAGTACGCCAAGAGCGACAAGGCGATCGCAGCGGCGGCCAAGTAACCGGCGCGACGGATTCGTGGAACGGGCCTCCGCCGTGGCGGAGGCTTTTTCGCGTGCGATGATGGTGGTGCATGGTCGAGGCGAGTTTCACCGTTTACTATCGCCGGGCGACGCAGCTTGCCGACGCGATGAAGCTCTGCCGGGACGGCCTCTCAACTTATGCGTCTGCTGCCGCGCTGCTGGCCGTGCACAGCGCCATCTCCTATAGCGACGCACTGTTGACCGGATTTGGCGGTGTGCGCCCGCGCGGCGAAAATCATCGCGAAGCCGTAACCGCTCTGAAACGAGCGTGCACGAAAGCGAAAACCGACCAGCATGGGATCGGGCACTTTCAGAAACTGCTCAGTGTGAAGACCGACGTTTCCTATGGCGAGAAACGAGTCGACGATGAAAGAGTCGAGGCGCTTTGCATAACCGCCGAGCGATTTCAGGCCTGGGCGGAACGGATTCTGAAAAAACGGGGAGGAAGGTGATCGCCATGACCGTAAAGGAAGAGACCCTGAAGCTGACAACGCGCCAGAGAGAAGGTCGCGCTATCAATGCGGTCGCTGAGCTGCTGCGACGGACACTGTCGGTGCCCAATATCTACCTGGAGCCACCCGCTTCCCTGATCTCGGCGGACGTACTAGCAGTGGATCGCGGCGGCGCGGGCGACCTGCACGCCGTCGAGATCAAACTCATTGACGAGAAGCAAATTCTCGGGCCCCGAACTCGGCTGCTGGCAGTCATCGGGAGCGTGTATCACCGCTTGATGTCCATGCCGGCGCACTTCCGCTACCTTGCAATCCCAACATCATATCTCGATATATTGCATGGCGATCTTTCGCAGCTCGGCCTATATGCGCAGGATGGCATCGGACGGCTTGGGGTCATCACAATTACCGAAAAGGGCGTGGATTCGCCTATTGCCGAAGTCGCCGTCGCCCCGGAACGTTTTCGCGTGGACCCGGCAAAGCTGAAGGCAATCGAAACCAGGCTATTGGCGAAAAGCCGTCCCGATATCGAGGTGCGGATTTAGGCAAGCGCAAGCAATGGGACAATCCGGTGGAGTACGAGATGCCTGGAGGCGTGCGAAGAAATGACACACGAATTCAAGTCCGTTGACGAGTACATCGCCGCGCAGCCCGAGGCGGCGCAGCGAGCGCTGAAGCGCGTGCGGAACACGATTCGCAAGGCCGTGCCCAGGGCGGAAGAGACGATCTCCTACAAGATGCCCACTTACAAACTGGACGGAGAACGGCTGATGTATTTTGCCGGGTGGAAGCAGCACTACTCGATTTATCCCGCAACGAAGAAACTGCTCGCGGCGCTCAAGGACGATCTTCGAGAGCACGATGTGGTAAAGAGCACGGTGCGATTCCCGCTTGATAAGCCGGTGCCGGTGCGATTGATCGCGAAGATGGCTAAGTTTCGCGCAAGGGAGCTCGCCAAGCCCGGAAAGAGCGGGAAAGAGCGCGGGGCGTAGCGATGCCACGCAGAGGATTCACGGTGAAGAAGCACTGGGACAATCCGGTGGAGCACGCGATGCCCGCCGCGGCGCGGGTTCCGGCGGAGGTGCGGATCGGGCGGGTGGCGGTGCGGCCAGCGACGGTGCTGGCGCCGATGGCCGGAGTCACGGACACGGTGTTCCGGCGGTTCATCCGGCACGCGAGTCTGTTCACGAAAGGCTGGGAACGAGGGAACAAGGGAACAAGGGAACGAGAAGACAGGGATCAAGGGTCCGCGACGGAGCGTGTTGAGGCGGCGATCAGCAATGTGGAGTCGGGGTGCGGGCTCATCATGACCGAGTTCACATCGGCCGATGGGCTGAGCCGGATGCGGGAGGCGAAGCGGCGGCGGTATCTGACGTTCTACGACGACGAGCATCCCATCGGGGCGCAACTGTTCGGATCGAATCCGGCGACCATGGCGGAGGCGGCGCGGATTGTCGAGGAGACGGGATTCGATACGGTCGATTTGAATCTCGGCTGCCCGGCGAAGCGCGTGGTGGGGTCGAACGGAGGATCTGGCCTGCTGCGCGACCTGCCGCGGATCGGCGAGATCTTTCGCGCCATCCGCAAGGCGGTGACGATTCCCTTCACCGTGAAGTTCCGCATGGGCTGGAACGAGAGCGAGATCGTGTGCGTGGAGCTGGCGCGGATGGCGGAGGCCGAGGGCCTGGACGGGCTGACGCTGCACGCGCGCACCCGCGAACAGGGCTACAGCGGCCAGGCGCAGTGGGGCTGGATCGCCGAGGTGAAGCAGGCGGTGCGGCTGCCGGTCGTCGGCAACGGCGACATTCGCACGCCGGAGGACGCGGCGGCGATGGTGGCCGAAACGGGCTGCGATGCCGTGATGATCGGCCGGGCGGCGCCGACGAATCCGTGGATCTTCCGGCAGATTGCCGAATACACGGCGACGGGCCGCTACGAGCGGCCGACCACCGAGGACCGCTACCGGATGATCCGCGCGTACTTCGAGATGCTGATGGCCGAGGCGGAGGCGGCGAAGGACCTGCCGCGCGACGCGCGGATGGGCGATCCGGTGGGGAAGATGAAGCAGTTCGCCACATGGTTCACGCATGGCGTGCCGGGCGGGGCGAAGCTGCGCGCCGCGATCTACCAGGCGCGGACCGGCGACCAGGTGCTGACCGAGGTGGAGCGGTTCTACGTGCCGCGGATCGCGGCGGGCGAGGCGTTGGAGCCGGAGGCCGGCGAGGCCGGCGCGGCGTTCCCCGATGCGGAGTTGATCTGCGACTAAGCGCGTTCGGTCTCCTGGCAAAATCAAGTCGGCGCCGTAATACAAACTCCAAGTCCGCCAGGTTCTTCGAGAATCGGATGTAACCTGTCCCTCCGTTCCCCCGTATACATCCAATGAAAGCGTCTGAATCGGAATCAGGCACGGAGAAGCACCATCGTGCTTTTCGAGAGTGCCGTGCCCTTTCCCATGCGCTGAAGCCAAAGGTCTCAAAAGGCAGGCGATGCGCCTTGGCCGGGCTGCGGGGATGCTTTGGACTTGACAACTTAACCGACCTGCGGTTCAATATTGACTACTAGTCATTTTCGATTGACAGGCGAATATGAGCATAAGTCAGAGAAAGAAGAGCAGGGCGACGGCAAGAGGACGGCAAAGCGCAGGCAAGCCTGAAGCTCCCGCCATCGGCCGGCGCGAGCGCCGGGCCACGGAGACGCGGTTGAAGCTGTTCCGGGCCGCGCTCAAGCTTTTCACCGAACGCGGATTCCAGAACGTAACGGTCGAGGACATCACGGAGGGCGCGGACGTCGGCAAGGGCACGTTCTTCAACTACTTTGAGAGCAAAGACCACGTGCTTGGCGTGATGACCGAGCTGCAGATGGCCCACGTGCGGGAGGCGGTTCAAGCCGCGGCATCGGGCAAGTCCAGCATCCATTCGACGATGCATCACCTGTTTCTAGGCCTGACCAAGGAGCCCGGCCAGAGCCCGGATTTTGCCAGGACCGTGATCGGGGCCTTCCTGGCCAGCGACCTGGTCCGGGAGCAAATCGAGCAGCAGATGTCCGAAGGCCGGCGGTTGATCGCCGGCGTGATTGCCGAGGGGCAGAAGCGCGGCGAGATCGACACGAAGCTGAAGTACGACGACCTCGCTCTCCGACTGCAACAGATGCTCCTCGGCACGGTTCTGCTCTGGTCGCTGCACGGCGAGCCGGAGTTGAAGACCTGGGTGGAAGGCAGTTTTCGCCTGTTCTGGCGGGCGATAGCCGCAAAAGACAGCGAGCGGAAGTCATGAAATCAAAGCATCCTATTGGACCAAGCGTGTTTCTGATTCTCGCGCTGGGAGCGGGGATGGGAGGGCCGCGCGGCGGAGCACAATCGCCGGCGCCGGTGCGGCTAACACTCGAGGAAGCGATCGAGAAGGGGCTGCAAGCGAATCTGAACGTGCAGCTCGCAAGCGCACAGGTGGATGAAGCGGCGGGCACACGTCAGCGGCGCCTGGCCGCCGCATTGCTGCCGCGGGTGAGCGCGGAGACCTATGCGAACGTGCAGAACCGCGACCTGGCCGCTTTCGGCATTTCCCTTCCCGGCCTGCCGAAGGTGGTGGGGCCGTTCTCGAATTACGACTTCCGTCTTTACGCGCAACAGAACGTGCTCGACCTGACGAGTTATCACGGGCTGAAGTCGAGCGAGCAGGCGCTGAACGCGGACAAGCTTAGCTACCAGGATGCGCGGGACATGATCGTGCGGGCGGTGGCCGCGCTGTATCTGAATGCGGAGTCGGCCCAGGCGCGCGCGGATGCGGCGCAATCGCGGGTGACCGACGCGCAGGCGCTTTCGAAGCTGGCGAAAGACAAGCACGACGCGGGAACGGCGACGGGAGTGGACGTTCTGCGCGCGGACGTACAACTGGCGAACGACAAGCAGGCGCTGCTGGCCGCGCAGAACCAATATCAGCAGACTCTGCTCGAACTGGCGCGCGACATCGGGATCGATCCGGGCACGCCGATTGCGCTGGCGGAAACTCTGCAGTTTCATCCGCTGGCCGGGCAGACGGCGGAGACGCTTGTGCCCGCGGCCCTGACATCGCGGGCCGACTACCAGGCGCTGGCCGCGCAGCGCGAGGCGATCGTGGAGCAGCAGCGCGCCAATCGCGCCCGCTCCTATCCCAAGGTGAGCCTCAGCGGGAACTACGGAGCGATCGGCAGAAGTATCGGCGGCGTGCAGGGTACGGGGATGGCTCAGGGCCAAATCGACCTGACGCTGTTCGACCGCGACCGCGAAGGCGAGGCACAGGAGCTGGCGGCACGGCTGAGGAGCACCGACAGCAGAATTGCCGATCTGCGGCGCGGGATCGAAGAGGACGTGCGGCAGGCGCTGCTGAATCTGGATTCGGCCGGGCAGCAGGTGGACGTAGCCAGTCAGGGGCAAGACCTGGCGAAGCGCGAGTTGCAGATGACGCGCGACCGCTTCGAGGAAGGCACGGCGAACAACGTCGAGGTGATTACGGCGCAAGATGAGCTGGCGCGCGCCGAAGAGAACTACATTCTCTCCGTCGAGAGCTATCAGGATGCGAAGTTCGCGCTGGCGCGCGCTCTGGGCGATACGCAAAAGAACGTCGCGGAGTTTGCGAAGCAGTAAGAGTGTCCGACCGTGGGCGGGCATCGGAGTCTGAGGTAGAGGTTGGCCATGAAGAAACGAAGGATCGTGATACCGATCGTGCTGGCGGCGTTGATAGCGGCGGGATTCTATCTCTACCCGAAGTTCGCGCGCAAGCCGGCTCCGACAAACGAGCTCGCGCTCTCGGGGAACATCGAGGCGCACGAGAGCCTGGTGAGCTTCAAGGTGCAGGGTCGCATTGCGGAGCTGCCGATCGAGGAGGGCCAGGAGGTGCAGCAGGGCGCACTGCTGGCGCGGCTCGAGGATGCGGACTACCAGCAACGGGTTCGCGTGGACGAGGCGAGCGTGGGAGTGCGGCAGTCGAACCTGGCGCTGACGCTGGCCGGCACGCGCGAGCAGGAGATCAAGGCGCTGGAGCAGAACCTGCAGGACGCGAAGGCCGATCTGGAGCAGAAGCGGATCGACGCCGATCGCGCGCAGAAGCTCTTCGCGAAGGACGAGGCAACGGCGCAGGAGCGGGACCTGACGGCGACCGCGCTGAAACGCTCGCAGGCGGCGTACGCCGCTCTGCAGCAACGGTACAACGAAGCCGTGGAGGGCAGCCGTAAGGAGGACATCGCGATCGCTCAGGCGAACCTGAAGCAGGCGCAAACGAATCTCGGGCTGTCGCAGGTGAACCTGGGTTACACCGTGCTGCGCTCGCCGTATGCGGGTGTGATCACGGTGCGCGAGACGGAGCTCGGCGAGGTTGTGTCGCCGGGGACGCCGATCGTGACCTTGGCCGATCTGGATCACGTGTGGCTGCGCGCGTACGTCGCGGAGACGGACCTGGGGCGGATTCGCTGGGGACAGGACGCGACGATTACGACCGACACGTATTCCGGCAAGCAGTATCACGGACGCATCTCGTTCATCTCGCCGTCGGCCGAGTTTACGCCGAAGAGCGTGCAGACCACCGCGGAGCGGGTGACGCTGGTCTACCGCATCAAGATCGATGTCGATAATCCGAACCACGAACTGAAGCCGGGCATGCCCGCCGACGCGCACATTGCATTGGGCGCGGCGGGTTCGAACCAAGGCGGAGCGGCGCCCGGCGGAAGATGAGCGAAGCAGCCCAACCCGCGATTGTGGCCGAGGGACTCAGGAAGACATTCCCCGGCGTGTGTGCGGTGGATGCGCTGAGCTTCGACGTGCGCGCGGGCGAGATCTTCGGGCTGGTGGGGCCGGATGGCGCGGGAAAGACGACGACGCTGCGGATGCTTGCGGGAATTCTGCCGCCGGATGGAGGCAGCGCATCGATCGCCGGAGTGGACGTGGTGCGCGATCCGGAGCGCGCGAAGCATTCGCTAAGCTACATGCCGCAGCGGTTTGGGCTCTACGAAGAGCTATCGGTGGACGAGAACATCCGGTTCTACGCAGACCTGTTTGGCGTGAAGCGGAACGAACGGGAGACGCGATCGGCCGAGTTGCTGCGCGCGGCGGGGATGAGCGAGTTCCGGAGCCGATTCGCGGGGAAGCTTTCGGGAGGGATGAAGCAGAAGCTGGGACTGATCTGCGCGCTGATTCACCGGCCGAAGGTGGTGCTGCTCGACGAACCGACTACGGGAGTCGATCCGGTGTCGCGACGCGACTTCTGGCGCATTCTGTACGAGCTGCTCGCGGAGGGCGTGGCGATTCTGACCTCGACGGCGTATCTCGACGAGGCGGAGCGGTGCCATCGTGTTGCGCTGCTGCACCAGGGGCGGCTGCTGTTCTCTGACACGCCGGAGAATCTGAAGAGCAAGATGCGCAAGGGCGTGGTGACGATCGTCTCGCAAAATCCGCGCAAAGTGCGCGACGAACTGAGAGGCGAGGAGGGAATCTCAAGCCTTGTGCTGCACGGCGACGGCCTGCGAGCGGTCGTGGACGATGGACCGCGCCGAGTGGCGGCGTTCGAAACGCGGCTACGCGAGACGGGCGCGCCGTTCGACGCCATCCAACAGGTGACGCCGACGATCGAAGATCTGTTCGTCGACGCGGTTGGCGCCGAGGAAGCCGCCCATGAGTGAGAACGGCAGCTCGGTGGTGATCGAGGAGCTGGTCAAGCGCTTCGGCGACTTCACGGCCGTCGACCACATCAACCTCTCGGTGAGCAAGGGAGAGATCTTCGGGTTTCTCGGGCCGAACGGCGCGGGCAAGTCGACGACGATCCGGATGCTGTGCGGGCTGCTGCGGCCGACGGCGGGCCGAGCGATGGTGGCCGGAATCGACGTGGCGCGCAAACCCGAGGAGGTGCGGCAGAACATCGGCTACATGTCGCAGAAATTCTCCCTCTATAACGACCTGAAGGTGATCGAAAACATCCGGCTGTTCGCCGGACTGTATAGCGTCGAGGGAAAGGAGTTAGCCGGGCGGATCGACTGGGCGCTGGAGATGTCGCACCTGAAGGGACGCGAGAATCTGCTGACGGGGACGCTACCGGGCGGATGGAAGCAGCGGCTGGCGCTGGGCTGCGCGGTGCTGCACCGGCCCCCGATCGTGTTCCTCGACGAACCGACGTCGGGCGTCGATCCCATCTCGCGGCGGCAGTTCTGGGAATTGATCCACCAGATGGCGGAACAGAGCGTGACTGTGTTCGTGACCACGCATTATATGGAGGAGGCCGAATACTGCAACCGGCTGGCGCTGATCTTCCGTGGCAGGATTGTTGCGCTGGGCACGCCGACGGAGTTGAAGCAGAAGTCGATGAAAGGTGAGCTGCTGCAGGTGGAGTGCGCTCCGCTGGGTCCGGCGCTGGAGGCGCTGCAGTCGACTCCGGGCGTGCTGGATGCGGCGGTGTTCGGCAACGCGCTGCACCTGGTGGTTCAGAACGCCGATGAGACGGAGCGGGAACTGAAAGACCTGCTGGGGCAGCGCAGCATCACGCTGCAGCGCGTGGAGAGAATCCGGCCGAGCCTCGAGGACGTATTCGTTTCCCTGACCACCGAGCGCCGGGCGGCGCAGGAGCACGCGGCATGAGCTGGCGACGGTTGTGGGTGATGGCGCGAAAAGAGGTCGTGCAGATCCTGCGCGATCCGCGGAGCCTGGCGATCGTGATCGTGATGCCGGCGATCCTGGTGCTTCTGTTCGGCTATGGGGTAAGCCTCGACCTGAAGGGGCTGCCGGTGTATGTCTACGACCAGGACGGCAGCCAGCAAAGCCAGGATCTGCTGAAGCACTTTCAGGCGAGCAAGTACTTTCACGTTGCGCGAACGGTGGGCGACTACCGGGAGCTGACGCGCGCGCTCGACGACGGCCGCGCGAAAATGGGGATCGTGATTCCGTGGGACTTTTCGCGGAAGCTGGCCGGGGGTGGACCGATTCGAATCCAGGCGCTGGTGGATGCGACGGACGACAACTCGGCTAACGTGCTGATGGGCTACACGCAGGCCGTGGTGCAAGGATACTCGGCGGAGGTGCAGGTGGAGTTTCTGCGGCAACGCGGAATCACGATGCAGACGGCGCCCATCCGCGTGGAGACGCGCACCTGGTACAACGAGGACCTGGAGAGCAGCGCGTTCATCATCCCCGGCGTGCTGGCGCTGGTGATGTCGGTGATCGGCGCGTTCCTGACGTCGTTGACCATCGCGCGCGAGTGGGAGCGCGGGACGATGGAGCAACTGATCTCGACGCCGGTGAGCGCGCCGGAGATCATGTTCGGCAAGCTCGTGCCGTATTTCATTCTGGGCATGGTGGACACGATCATCAGCGCATTGATCGCGATCTACTGGTTCCGCGTGCCGTTCCGCGGATCGTTCCTGACCCTGCTGGCCAGCTCGGCGATGTTCCTGGTGGTCGTGCTGGCGTTAGGTTTCCTCATCTCGGTGCTGGCCAAGGGGCAGTTCGCGGCGAGCCAGATCGCGCTACTGACCACATTCCTGCCCGCGTTTCTGCTCTCGGGATTCCTGTTCTCCATCGATCAGATGCCAATCGTCCTGCAATGGATCACGCACATCGTTCCCGCGCGGTACTACGTCTCGGTGCTGAAGAAGATCTTTCTGAAAGGCACGCCGACCGCGATGCTGTATGGCGACCTTGTGCCGCTGGCGATCTTTGCCGTGCTTCTTGCCGTGCTAGCCACGCGCTCATTCCACAAGAGGCTGGCGTAGGAGGGGACAGATGTTCGCGCGCATGAAGCAGATGATGATCAAGGAGCTGATCCAGGTGCTGCGCGACAAGCGAACGCGCATGATCCTGATCGTACCGCCGATTCTGCAAATGCTGATCTTCGGGTACGCGGCGACGTACGAGATTCGCCATGTGCCGACGGTGGTGGTCGACTACGACCACAGCCAGGAGAGCCGCGACCTGATTTCGCGATTCACATCGAGCCCATATTTCGCCGTCCAGCGACAACTGGACAACTCGGCGGAGCTAACGAAGCTGATCGACGAAGGGCAAGCGACCGTCGGCTTGCGGATCAATGCCGGCTTCGCGCAGGCGTTGCGCAAGGGGCAGCCGGCGCCGCTGCAGGTGATCGTGGACGCGACCAACTCGAACAGCGCGCTGATCGCGGCCGGGTACATCACGCAGATTGCCGGCGGCTACGCGCAGGACTATCAAAAAGACCGCATGGAGCGGATCGCGCCACAACTGGCGCAGGTCGTGCCGTCGATCGAGTTGGAGCAGCGGCCGTGGTACAACCCGAACCTCAGCAGCCGCTGGTTCTTTATCCCGGGAATCATCGGCAGCCTGACGCTGGTGCTGGTGATTACGCTGACCGCGTTCGGCGTGGTGCGGGAGCGCGAGATCGGGACGCTGGAGCAGATCATGGTTACGCCGATCCGGCCGGCGGAGTTCATCCTGAGCAAGACGCTGCCGTTCTTCGCGATCGGGCTGTTCGACGTTTCACTGATCGCGTTGGTCGGCTCGTTGTGGTTCCAGGTTCCGTTCCGCGGGCACTTCTCGGTGCTGCTGCTGGGGTCGGTTTTGTTCCTGGTGTGCATGCTCGGCGTGGGACTGCTGATTTCGACGGTGTCGTCGACGCAGCAGCAGGCAATGGTGACGGCGTTTTTCTTCATCATGCCGGCGATCGTGTTCTCGGGATTCGGATTCCCCATCAGCACCATGCCACAGTGGCTGCAAACCATGACCTACGCGAGCCCGCTGCGCTACTTCCTCGTTGTTCTTCGCGGAACGTATTTGAAGGGCGTGGGAATGGACATTCTGTGGCCGCAGATGGCGGCAATGGCGGGGCTGGGAGTGGGGCTGCTGACCATCGCGATCCTCCGCTTCCACAAGTCGCTCGACTGATTCCGGAGCGAACTTCGTTTTCCACATTCGGACACGGGACGTGCACCGGGTGCGCGCGAGGGCCGGTGCGCTAGGCTGGAACACGGAATGAGCAAATGCGCGATATGCGATGACGTGGGCCTGGTGCGGGTGATGGATGCGGCCGGGCACTGGGTGAGCCGGCCGTGCGAGTGCCAGGAGGCGGAGCGGGAGCAGCGGCGGCTTGCGGCGGCTGGGATTCCGAAGAAGTATCTGAATTGCACGCTGGATACATTCGAGATTGACTTCAATGGGGCGGATCCTTTGCTTGGGAAGGCACTTCAGACCGCGCGAAAGTTTGTTGAAGTGTATCCCGTGGATACTGGCGGCAAAGGACTACTAATCGTCGGTCCGAACGGCGTGGGAAAGACTCACTTGGCGATCGGCGTCTTGCGGCGGCTCGTGAGGGAACGTGGTGTTAAGGGGCTCTTCTGTGACTACCGAGAACTCCTAAAAAAGATCCAGAATAGCTACAATCCACAGGTACACGCCACTGAACTCGATCTGCTAACGCCGATAGCCACTGTAGAGGTCCTGGTCATTGACGACCTTGGGACCCAGAAGCCCAGCGACTGGGTTTGGGACACGGTGGCCTACATCCTCAACGCCCGCTACAACGGAAGTTTATCCACGATCATCACGACGCATTTCCCAGATCTTCCAGCTGCGGGGGACGATCTTGCGGATACTCAAATGGCGGCCCGCCGACAGACCTTAGGCGACCGAATTGGGGACACTATGCGATCGCGGCTGGCGGAGATGTGTATCAAGATCGAGATGGCTGGCGGGGATCTCCGGCAGACTGTAAAGCGCGCCTCGTTCGGGTGAGGCGGCTGCCCGGGGTTTATCGTTTCGATATACCTTCTCATGAGGAAACTTCCATGCGAAAGTTACTGGAAGCCGTCAGCCTGGCCATCCTGGCCGCGCTGTTTCTTGTCGTCGGATTCGCGCTATATGGTCCCGATCGGCTGCCGGCGCAGATTCCCACGCACTTCGATGCGGCCGGGAACGCGAACGGCTGGGGTTCGCCGCTCGCTCTGCTCTCTTTGCCGATCATTGCCCTGGGCGTGTACCTGGCGATGACGGTGGTGGCACGGTTCCCGGCGATGTTCAGTTATCCCGTCCCGGTCACCGACGAAAACCGCCCGCGCCTGGAGGCACTGACGCTGGACATGATCGCGTGGCTCAAAGCGGAAACAGCCGGTCTCTGCGCAGCGATCACGTGGGTATGGGTATGCGCGATCCGGCACCCCGGGCAGGGATTCTCGCCACTGTGGGTTTTGATCTTCGTTGGGGCGATCCTCGTCACGGTAGGCCTATATATCCGTGCGATGTTTCGGACGGAGATATAGAGCGGTTTCGGAAATACTGTGTCAGGGCGAAGCATTACTCAGCGTCGTCGCTCCTTGGGGTCGCGACGACTTGGCCGCCTTGAATGCGGACCTAACATTTCCGAAACCGCTGTCGCGCCCGCGCGGAATACCGGCTTTCCCTTCCCTGCGGCAGCTCAGCGGAAGAGCCAGAGACTCCAGATGAGCAAGAGCATGGCCGCAACGGTCAGAACCTGGTAGGCCCGGTCTGCCAGATGGTGGGGCTGTGATGCGGCGCGTGCGGAGGCGGGCGGCGAGTCGGGGACGTGGAGCGGGGAGGAGTTCATCGGTTGGCCAGCCTTTCAAATGCCCTGCAATGGTGTTTACGGCTCGATTAGATGTCCGGTTCCTTTTGTTGTGCGTCTGCGGATCCGGCTGCGGCGATGACGGATCTTCTTCGGCCCATCTCTCGCCAGCAGTCGCGTTCATTGTGAATCTTTTGGCGTGCGTGTTCCACCCCAGAATGGTGGAAAAGTGGTACTTTTGACGAAAAGTTAACGCGGGTGTGGAAGAGGCGGCGCGAGATGCCTGCACGCGCGGCCGAATGATCGAATGAGGTCCGCGATCCGGCCGAAACGGTTGTACAATTCTGCTCGTGAGTGCAGGTCCGCAACTCGTACGTCCCCCTGAACCGCCTGAGCGCAATTGGATGCCCGTGGCGGTGGCAACGGCCGTGGTTCTGATCGTGGCGATTGGGTCGTTTTGGTATTTCGGGCACCGCAGGACCGCGCCCGCGGTGACGCCGATCTCAGCGCCAACCGACCCCTACGCGAGCAATCTGGCTATCGGCGATCTGCACATGAGCGAATCGGCGAACCTGGCCGGCGGGAAGTCGACCTATCTGGATGGCCAGATCGCCAACAATGGCGGCCGGACGGTGACCGGAATCAGCGCGCAGGTGCTGTTCCGCGATCCGGCGCGCGAGGTGGCGTGGAACATGACGCAGCCGATGACGCTGATCCGGACGCGCGAGCCGTACATCGACGTCGAGCCGGTGTCGGCGGCGCCGCTCAAGCCGGGCGACAGCCGCGAATTCCGGCTGATCTTCGACAACGTGCCCCAGGACTGGGATGGCGCGTTTCCCGAGATCCGGATCATCCACGTCGACTCGAAGTAGGCTTGCCGAAGAGCGCGCGGCGGCCGCGCTGCCTTGGCGATAAGGTAGAAACTACGCGAACGTGCAAATATTACGTGGCAACAGTCGTTTACAGAGGGTAAAAGCGCTCCTTTCCGGGCCGCGCGCCTCATCGTAGTCCACTTCTTTTCAACCAGATACAAGTTCTTCTCGGGGACCGGCGCCTTTGGCACCAGCCTTGCTGTTACAAGGGGCGAGCGGAAGGTAATGCTCATCCCGCGGAAGAAGTATTTGAGCCGCGAACCAAAGAGGTTGGAACCTGTGAAGAACTCCCCGACTGTATTCCTTTCGATTCCCCGCCAGCTGGCACTGATTGCGCTGGCATCCGCGATCACCATCCCCGGGTGGGCGCAGGACCAGGTGTCGACCGGGATTTCGGCCCAGAACACGCCCCAAGCGGCGGCGCAAGATCAAGCTCTCCCTGCAGTTCAACCGATGGCGCCCGCCAGAGAAGGATTCTGGGGACGCATCAACCCCTTTGCCCGCAAGAGCTGGGTAAAGAAGCAGACTGACCCGATCAACGACCGGCTGAGCGAGCTGGACGAACTGAACGCCAGAAACGCGCGCGACATCAAGGACGTGGATGCGCGGGCGCAGGCGGGCATTCGCCGCGCGCAGACCTCGGCCGAGGCGGCCAACCAGTTGGCGATGGCGGCCAACACGAACGCGCAAAACGCCAGTACCGCAGCGCAGCGGGCATCGTCGCACGTGAGCCAACTGAACGGCACGGTGAGCGGACTCGATCAGTATCGCCAGGTAACGGATGTGGAGATCGCGTTCCGCAATGGAAGCCCGGCGCTGACAACGAATGCGAAAGATCAACTGGACGCGCTGGCTTCGAAGCTGGCCGGCCGCGAGGGCTACATCCTGGAGATGGAAGCGCACTCGCCGGCGGCAGGCAGCAGCGGCATACAGAATTCCGAGCGCCTGGCGGAAGCCATCAAGCGCTACTTAGTAACCGAACACCAGATTCCCGTCTACCGCATGCATTCCGTAGCCCTCGGCAATGAGGCGAACGCCTCAGGAACTGGCACTGAAGACCAGAAGCCGGAGCGGGTGCGGACGAGCAGCGTGCATGTGCGGCTGATGGAAAACAGTTTGGCGGCCCGGGCAGATTCGTCACCCCAAAGCGTTTCTGTCGCAGCCGGCGCGGAGCAGCCGTAATTAGCGCGGTCCTCCTCCCCCGAGGCTCTGCCTCCTGTGCCGACGGTTACCCCACCGTAGGCCGCCAACAAGCTCTCGCAACGCGAGAGAACCAAGGCAACTTGGCCCCCGAGAAACGGGGGCCGTTTTTTTGTAATCGCGCGCCGGCGCGACTACAGAGCCTCCGAGGCTCACTGGCCGCATTCTAATTTGCGTTATAATCGTCATGACGGAGACCGCAGATGGTGAAGCTCAAAGTGACGACAGTTGGCAGTTCGGCTGGGATCGTGTTGCCCAAGGAAGTGCTGGCGCGGTTGCGGGTGGCGAAGGGCGACTCGGTGTTCCTGACGGAAGCGCCGGATGGGTTCCGGATAACGCCTTACAACCCAGAGTTTGAGGAGGACATGGCTCTGGCCCGTGAGGTGATGCGCAAGCGCCGCGACCTGCTTCGTGAGCTTGCCAAATGAGCGATCCGGCATGGAGATGGATTGGGGAGACCTCCGTCCTCGCCATTCACGACGAACAGATTGCAGAGCACGGCGGCCTGGCAGGGGTTATAGATCTGCCGCAACTGCTATCCGCACTGGCACGTCCGCAGAACCTCGCAGCATACGAAGAACCAGACGTCGCCGATCCGACAGCATCGTATGCTGTTGGCATCGCCCGGAACCACGCATTTCTCGACGGGAACAAACGGACGGCGTGGGTGGTCGCTGAAACCTTTCTGCTCAAGAACGGCTACGAGCTGACGGCAAGCAACGAGGACGGGGTAACGACGATGCTGGCGGTGGCCGATGGCTCGATGCCGGAAGCGGAGTTCGCCGGCTGGCTACGCGCGAACATCAAGCCCTACAAGGCGAGATGAGTCTGGTCCCTCATCGCAGGCCCGCGCACTCTTTTGCTCGCAGGTCGTAGTATTCTGATACTTCCTTGAACTGGCAAATGGAGGTTCTATGCGCAGGATTCTTCTGACTCTGGTCGCGCTGGCGTTTATGGCCGGCATTTCGAAACCGCTTTTGGCGCAGGGGGCGCCGGTGCAGTCGGAGGCCGGGCAGCCGTACACCGTCGAGTACTACTACAAGTGCCAGTGGGGGCATCAGCAGGAGTTTCTCGATCTGTTCCTGAAGAACCACTGGCCGCTGCTCAAGAAGATCCAGTCGACGGGGCGGATTCTGTCGCTGAAGATCGAGTCGCCGGCGTACCACACGATGGAGGACGAGCGCTGGGACTATCGCGTGACCATCGTCTACAAGAACTCGACCGTGGCCACGAGCGCGAACCCGGATGAGGACGCGTTCAAGAAGCAGCTTTGGCCGGACCAGGCGGCCTACGCGCGCGAGGAGCAGCGGCGGTTTGAGATCCTGCTCGCGCACTGGGATCTGCCGGTGACGGATGTGACGCCGAAATAGCGAAACTCAGTTTCCACCCTCGGCTCGCCCGTCCGGTTCCAGCGTCACGGTGATTTGTAGATTCTCTCCGTTCGGCCAGACTCCGCGTTCAAACGGTCTGTATCCGCTCATCTGGATTGTTATGTCCCGATATCTTTCGCGCTGTATAAGGACGAACGATGTTGGACTCTCTCCGGCCAAGGTACCGTCGATGTAGATGCCTGCGCCTGGCGGGCTGGTCACTATTGTGCACCGTGATGCTCTTCCACTCTTGATGCGCTGGGTTCTTTCCTCTTCCGTCAAATCTTCATCGACGAACCGCGTTGCGGATCTCGATGAAGATTCAGCGGATCTTTCATCGCTTCTCGCCATCTCCTTCTTGAGGCTTCCAGGCGCACCCTGTTGCGGAACCGTTATCGGGGTTGCAGTGGGTTGCAGCACCCCTCTAATGTAGTAAGTCTCGGAGTATCTTCTCCCTCTGCCATCAATGCTGGGCTCCTGCATGAAGAGTTTAACGGCGTTGCCGGAGAACTCGGCATCAAGTGACGTGACTTCCGGCGGTCTCCGACAACTCCTGTAGATGGTAGATGTAACGTCTCCAGCCATGGCGCTCAGTAGGTTAGTTGCGATATCCGCCTTTGCAATGCATGCAGCTATGACGATTCGGCCGTCGGGAAGGAGGAGTTTCAGGATTGCACCCTGAACGGCGGCGGTCCCTCCGCTCGCGGGTAGGAAATAGGATGAGCAACTCGAGCCTGAGCATTTCACAGAACTGCGGCCTGCCCTCTCCCAGTTATACGATGTCGTTGTTGGGATATCCTCAATCACACTGACCGTGAGTCTCGTGACTGGTTTTCCGTAAGCGTTCACCGACCCCAATAAGCAAAAGGCCAGCGCAATGCTGGCCCAAGAAGCGAATCTGCAGCTTTCCATGACGCCCTTCTTCCCTCGTTGATCACTCGCGGATGCTGATAATGGCCTGGCGGCTGCGTTGCAAAGGAGAATCACAGATCACTTAGCAATCCACTTGCCACATCAATGGACCGCCTAAATAGGGTGTTTTGTTGTGTATTTCGCAGGAATTCGGGCGTCGTGGCTCTCGAGTTGTCAACAAACGTAGACTGACGATCTCACGGTGTAGCCGATCGCATACAACAAACAGCCACCTTGAACCCAGACTAGTTGGCTAAATGGGGCAGAGAAGCGCCGAAAAGAAGGTCACTTACTGCCCTCGCGCCACTGGCGGACGAGGTTCTGCGCGGCTTCGGGCCAATCGGGTAACTCAAATTGGAAGCCGGCGTCGAGGAGGCGGCCGGGGACGACGTAGCGGCTTTTGAGGACCAGTTCCGGCTCGGTGCGCAGGAAGAACGCGCCGAGAGCGAGGAGTGGCGCGGGAGCGGGCAGGCCGTTGGGCATCTCCCACGCCTCGCGGAGCGCGGCCATGAACTCGCGGTTCGGGAGCGGGTTGGGGGCGGCGAGATTGACGGGGCCCTCGATCTCCTCGTGGTCGATCAGAAATTCCAAGGCGCGGGCGTAGTCGGTTTCGTGGATCCAGGAGACGCGCTGGCGGCCGTTGCCCTGCGTGCCGCCAAGGCCGGCGCGGACGAGGCGCGAGAGAACCGCGAAGACGCTGCCCGGCGATGGGCTGAAGACGATCGAGGTACGCAGAGCGATCTTGCGCGTGCGCGGCAGAGTGGCTGAGAAGAAGGCGGCTTCCCAGTTCTTCGCCAGGTTGACGATCCAGGTCCACTTCTTCGGAGTGCGGCGGGCTGAGATCCGCCCGTTGCCGCCGAGCTCACCGGTGGCTTCGTCCATGGGACGGTCGAGCGAGTGGCGGTAGATGGTGGCGGTCGAGGCGTTCATCCACAGGCGCGGCGGATTGGCCATGGATACGAAGGCGCGGCTGAGCAGCCGGGTGGGGCCGATGCGGGAATCGTAGAGCTCGCGGCGGTTGCGCGAGGTGAGGCGGCAGTCGATGCTGCGGCCGGAGAGGTGGATGCAGACGTCGGCGCCTTCGAGGGTCTCGACCCACGGTCCGAGGGTCTGGCCGTCCCAGTGAACGGTCTGCCAGGGCGCGGTGTACGGTCCGCGAGTGAGCACAGTGACGTGGCAGCCGCGCTCCTGAAAGAAGCGCGCCAACATGCGGCCGACCTGGCCGCTGCCGCCGGGCAAGACAATGCGCATAGCTCAAGGGCGGGGGAAGACGGGAGTGCCCATGCAACCAGCGTACCGCGCAAACGTGAAATTGTGCGAGATTAAGACACTCTGCTCATTACTTTCGATTGACGAATCCTGTCGGCTGGGGCCGCGACTCTCCGGCTGCCGTGAACTGTCCCCCTTACGGCCAGATGCTCTATCGCGGCGGAGGGATGGGGTGCCCGGCCAGGAAACGGCGACGGCGGGAGGCCTGGACCTCGTGGACGATCACGACGATGACCAGAACGATCAACAGTAGCGGGCCGAAGAAGATCAGCGGCGAGAAGATGACGCGATCCTGGCCGACAGAGACGGAATCCGACGCCCGGTAGGAACCGAACATGGCGACTACATCCCGATGCACGGTGGCGTGGTCGCCCAGGCGGACGGGACCGAAGAACGAGACCAGATCGCCCCCGATGGAGGAGTTGTCGGCTACCGAAACCTTGCCGAAGAAGTCGACGACATCGTGATGGGCCTCGCCGTTGAGGTGTACGCTGCCGAAGAACACAACGATGTCGCCCTCGACCGTGCCCTCAACATGCACGCTACAGAAGAAGCAAACGGCGTCGTGGGTAGGGGAATCGGGCGTGACGTCGATGTTGCGGAAGAACTGAACCGTATCCTGGCTGGCATGGGCGGGCGCGGAAAAGACTGCCATGGCTCCGGCCAGAAGGCAGGCAGCGAAGAGCTTCTTATGCATACACGAATCCCCCCGTTCTAGGCAGATAGTACGTCAAAATCCCGGGCGCAGTTCCCGCAAAAGCTCAGGCCGGGGTCAGCGCCTGGGTCCACTCGGCGGCCGAGTCGACCAGCACATCCGGGGGGGTGTCCATGAGGTTTTGCGGGCCGAAGCCGAAGGCGCAGCCCAGGGACCAGGCCCCCGCGTTGTGCGCCGTTTCGACATCCACCTTGCTGTCGCCGACCATCACGGTTTCCTCGGGCGTGGCGCCGGTCTCCTCCATCAGCGAACGCAGGCCGAGCGGATCGGGTTTCTTCAAGGGGAAGCTATCGCCGCCGTAGATGTGGAGGAAGTAGCCGGCGAGGCCGAGTCCCTCGCAGATGCCGCGCGCGGGACGCACCGGCTTGTTGGTGAGCACGGCCATGGTTCGCGACGGGCTGCCGGGCCCTTCGTGCAGCTCGTGCAGGGCCTTGAGCGCTTCGAGGACGCCCGTGTAGGCGTAGGTGAAGTCGAGCTTGTGCTCGCGATAGTACCTGAGAAAGAAGTCGTAGGACTTGGCGAGGAGCTGTTCGTCGACCTGGTCGAGGGGCGTCTTTCCGGCCAGGGCCAGCGAGCGGCGCATGAGCATGGGCGCGCCGTTGCCGACGAAGCCGGCAATCGCGGGATCGGGCAGCGGGCCGAGGCTGAATTCCTGGAGAGCCGCGTTCACGCTGTTGCAGAGGTCCTGCGCGGAATCGATCAGGGTGCCATCGAGGTCGAAAACCAACAACTTGAGGCGCTCCACAGGGATGGGGCGAAAGACACGGATCATCTTCTCCTCAGTTTACCGGCAAAGCGGGGCGGGTTGATTACACTAGGCCAGGAGGTCGAATAGAAGGAGATCGTTCGATGAATAGACGTTTAGTCACCGCGGCGGCTCTGGTGCTTGCGTGGGGAATCGGCGGGCTGGCCGCGCAGCAGGCGCCGAAGCCGGCATTCAGCAGCAACGCCGCGGCGGAGCAGATCCCGAACCTGGACAAGCTGAAGACGAAGGTGCGTCAATACCACGACTGCACCTGCACGTGCGGCTGCCTGGCCCACGACATCGACCGGCAGGCAGGCCGCGCGATCGCGTTTCTGCGCCAGAGGGCCGCGCATCGGCGCCCGAACGAGAAGCTGGCGTTGATTCTCGACATCGACGAGACCACGCTCTCGAACTACAAGGAAGAGCTGGACAACGACTTTGCCTACTTCCCTGCGGTCTTCGATGCGTGGGTCGAGACGGGGCAGGCGCCGGCGATTCCGGGCACGTTGCGGCTCTACAAGGAGGCGCAGCGGCTGGGAGTCAGCGTCTTTTTCATTACCGGCCGGGTGGAATCCGAGCGTGCCGCCACGGAACGCAACCTGCGCGAGCAGGGCTTCGACAACTGGAAGCAACTGACGATGCGCCCGGTGGAGCACGGCGCGCAGACCACCGGCGAATTCAAGGCGGTGGTCCGCGGGCAGATCGTTGCCGCCGGATACTCGCTCGCGCTCAACGTAGGCGACCAGTGGAGCGACCTGAAAGGCAAGCCGGAGGCCGAGTTCTCGGTGAAGTACCCGGACCCGTACTACTTCGTCCCGTAGGGCCGGGGGAGTGTGCGGGCGCGGACGCCCGCACGACAGCCGGACTGGAGTCCTGCGCGAAAGCCAAATACAGGCTCAGTGGATGCGGATGTTGCCGGAGCCGGTGCCAATGTGCACCATCGGCCCGCCGCCGCCGACGTTGCCCTTAAGGTGGTGGTGTTCCAATGTTCCCTGCGTCAGGATCTCGCGGTCGCAATGAACGCCGCCTGAGCCGGTCCCTGCATCGAGCGAGAACGCAGCATTGCCGGTCCAGATCTCGACGCTGCCCGAGCCGGTGGAGATTCGCCAGGGGGCGGCCGGGGTTCCCTTCACCTTGATGTCGCCCGAGCCGGTATCGGCGTGCAAACCGCCATTCAGGTTCTTGAGGTCGATGTTGCCCGAACCGGTGGAGGCCTTCACATCGCCTGAGCCGGACTGCTCGGCGTCAATGTTGCCCGAGCCGGTACCCACCGAGAACCCGCCTTGCAGGCCAGTGGCCTGGATGTTGCCCGAACCTGTGCTCAGCTTGGCGTTCATTCCGACGCCATCGTCGGTCACGTTGCCCGAACCTGATGCAGCGTTGAGATAGGAGTCGGCAGGAGCCTGAATCTCGTAGTCGATGCTGATGTTGTTGTAGTTCTCGTGCCGCAAACCGATGCGCACGATGTTGCCGGTCTGCTCGACAGGCGGATTGGCCGCGATTTCCCGGACCTTCTCTTCGTTGCCGCCCCAGCCGGACTTTACGCGCCCGAAGACGTGCACATGGCCCGCGGGACCGACGGTGAGGTGAACGTTGCCCGAGCCGGTGGAGACCGAGAGGTCTACCTTTCCGGTCACGGTCAAATCGCGCGTGAATGTCGCCTCAGCGGCGCGGGCCGGAGCCGCCAGAAAGACCAATACCGCCGCGAACGCCGCAGCGGCTGCCAGAAGACGCTTCATGTCCATCCTCCTCATTGGATGTAGTTCCCTCTTCGCACACTTGTCCCGTCACAGAGTACGCCTCCGAGCCGGGCCAGGTTCCCGGAAAATGCAGATGCAGGGCGGGTTTTGGCGCAGGAGCGGTGGGAGGCGCGACCGGGACGGAGCGTGCCGGGCCGCGTGCAATGCTATCCTCACAGCCAGATGCAAGAACTGCCGCTGTTCAAACCGGTCGCCGTGGCCATGCTGATCCTGGCCAACGCCTATTTTGTGGCGGCGGAGTTTGCCTTGGTCTCGATCCGCGATACGCGGGTGGAGCAACTGCTTGCGGCGCGGGTTCCGGGGTCGCGCGCGGTGCGGCGGCTGCAGCACAACCTGGACGACCTGCTGCCCGCGGTGCAGCTTGGCGTTACGCTGTGTTCGCTGGCCCTCGGGTGGCTGGGCGAGCCGCTGGCGGCTCAGTTCTTCTCGGGTTGGATCGGCAAGTTGCCCCACGCGGAGATCTACGGGCACGTTGCCGCCGTGACGCTGGGCTTCGCGCTGATCACGTACTTTCATGTGGTGGCGGGCGAACTGGTGCCCAAGGCGCTGGCGCTGCGGCGGGCCGAGGCACTGGCTGTGGCCATTGCGCCGCCGATGCTGGTGTTCATGGCGGTGGCGCGGCCGGCGGTGAGGTTGCTGAGCCGGTCGGCGGCGATGGTCCTGAAGGGGTTCGACATTCACACCAAGGAGCGGGCCGCGTCGGTCCACTCGGCCGAAGAACTCAAGCTGATCGCAACCGCGGCACGGCGTTTGGGCCTGCTGCCCGAGTTCCAGGAGACGCTGGTGCGCCGCGCGCTGGAACTGGGCGACGTGCCGGTGCGCGAGATCATGACGCCGCGGCAGAAGATCTTCTCGCTGCCCTCGAACATGCTCTTCGAGGAGGCCTGCCGGCGGGTCTTCGGCCGCAACCACTCGCGCATTCCGGTCTACGACGAGGCGCGGGGGCCCGAACACATCGTGGGCGCGGTGTATGCGCGCGACTTGGCGCGGCTGATGGCCTTCCGTTCGTCGCCGTCCGCACCCGCCGCGTTCAAGGGCGAGCTTCGCCTGTCGGCGATCGTGCACGAGGTGCTGGTGGTGCCGGAAACGAAATCGGCGCTCGATCTGCTCCGCGACTTCAAGCAACATCGACGGCATCTGGCCATCGCCGTGGACGAGTACGGTTCGACAGTGGGCCTGGTGACCGCGGAGGACGCGATCGAACAGCTCGCGGGCGAGCTGGAGGACGAGTTCGACACGCCGTCGCAGCCGGTGCTGAGCCGCGTGGGCGGGGCCGTCTTGATGGACGGCGGCGTGAACCTGCGCGACCTGGAGACGCAGATGGAGTGGAGCCTGCCGCGCGACGGCGGCGTGGAAACGCTGGCGGGCTTTGTGATGACGCGCCTCGGGCACATTCCCGAACCCGGCGAGTCGGTGGTCTTCCAGGATCGGCGGCTGACGGTGGTCGAAATGGAGGGGCGGCGGATCGCCAAGATTCGCGTGGAGACGGTTGAACCGACGCCGGAGCCTGGCTAGGGCACAGAAGAGAGACCACGCGGCGGCGTTCCCCGCGGAGTTACCTCCGATGGCTCCTTTTGCCGCCGGTCCGTGTAAATTCGGCGCGAATCGACGAAAATAGAATTGGATAAATCTTTTGAATAACGGTGAGAGACGATTGGCGCCCACACAGACAGAAGTCAATAAGTGGACAGCAGAAGAGTTTGAGCGGCTGGTTTTCGAGAGCAAGCCACGGGTAGCGGTGTTCGATTGCGACGGAACGCTATGGAGTGGCGACGCGGGATTCGGATTCATGCTCTGGTCGCTGGAGCAGGGATTGGTGTCGCGTTCGACACAGGACTGGATCGACACGCGCTACCGGGCCTACCGGGCGGGAAACGTCGGCGAAGAAGCGATGTGCGGCGAGATGGTGCAGATGTACGCCGGGCTGCGCGACGCGGAATTGCGCGCCGCCGCCGCGCGGTACATGGGCGAATTCCTGCAAGGACGCGTTTTCGCCGAGATGGTCTCGTTGGTGGCGAAGCTGCGGCAGGCGGGGACCGAGATCTGGGCGGTGAGCTCGACCAATCGCTGGGTGATCGCCGAAGGGGTGCGCGATTTCGGCATTCCGGAGGAGCGCATTCTGGCGGCCGAGGCACGCGTGGCGGACGGGATCATCACCGACGAGCTGATCGACGTGCCGACCGGCCCGGCGAAGGCGGTGGCGCTCAAGCGGGTGGGCCAGCCGGCTCCGGACGCCGTATTCGGCAACTCAGCGCATGACCTGGCGATGCTCGAAATGGCGCGCAATCCCTTCCCGGTGAATCCCTCCCCGGCGCTGCTGGAAGCGACGGCGAAGCGGGGCTGGGGCTACTTCCGGCCGCAGGCCGCCGAGGGCGCCGCGGCCGGGGTGGAAGGCGAATCGGACATCAGCGTCTGAATAACTTCATCCTTTTGTGCCAGTTGCGCACGGTCTCCGCGCGGAGCGGCGCTGGTCTCCCCATTTGAACAGCGGGTTCTTTTCACTCGGGTACAATCGATGGGGTGAAGGAGAATCCCCCGAAGATCAGACCGCACACCCCCGGTCCCGCGTTGCGCTTCGTAGCGGCTGCACTAATCGTCCGCGACGGGCAGGTTCTCATCGGACAGCGGCGCGCGGAACAGCCCATGGGGTCGCTGTGGGAGTTTCCCGGCGGAAAGATCGAGCCTGGCGAGAGCGCGCAGGAGGCGCTGGTGCGCGAATTGTCGGAGGAGCTGGGCATCGAGGCGGTCGTCGGCCCTGCGGTCACGCGCATCCGCCACAACTATCGCCGTGGCGGAGCCGTTGACCTGCAGTTCTTCGCGGTGCGCGACTTTTCCGGCGAGATCGACAACCAGATCTACCAGCAGGTGCGCTGGGTGAAGCTCGAAGCACTGACGGACTACGAGTTTCTGGCCGCTGACCGCGGGCTGATCCAGGATCTGGCGGCGGGGAAGCTGCTGTAGCCGGTTCCAGCTCCGCGGCTCAAGAACTCCAAAGAAAATCTGCAAGACGGGGAACTTTCTTCGTTCCCAAGGCATTACCGCGTGTAGAGAGCGCAGGCAGATGCTTATGGCCGACGTTTTGCCGATTCCCGGTTTAGACTCAATGGCAACAAAGCCAGGCTCCATGGATTACCCGACCTCGGGCGATACTGCATCGGCGCGCTCGGATGAGCGCAGCGACGAGCAACTGATGGCCGCGTTCTCGCGCGGCTCCGCTGAAGCATTCACCGAACTCTTCACGCGGTATAGGCAGCCCCTCTTCGGGTACTTCTGGCGGCGTATCGCCGACCGGGCGCAGGCTGAGGAGCTGACGCAGGAGACGTTTGTCGCGGTGATTCGTGCGGCGCCGCATTACGAGCCCGAAGCCCGGTTTCGAACCTATTTGTATTCGATTGCGCTCAACCTGCTGCGGGCGTATCGCAGGAAAGCGGCGTTTCGCGCCACGTTCTGGGGTTTGCCGAAGGAACAGGCAGAGCCCTCGGCCGAATCCGGCCTCGACGAGCAGGTGCTGATGCGGGAGGCGCTCAGGCAACTGGACGGCATGGACCGCGAAGTCCTCCTGCTTCGCGAATTCGAGCAGTTGAGCTATGCGGAGATCGCGGAGATCCTGGACCTGCCGGTGAACACCGTCCGGTCACGGTTGTTCCGGGCTCGCGTAGCGTTGCGAGAACGGATCGAGGCACCGAGGCCGTCTGCCGGCCTACAACCGCGAAAGCGCGAGGAGGGAATATGAGCAGCGTCGCAACGCATCCATTTTCCGGCGAAGAATTGATGGCATTCTGCGACGGCGAGCTTTCTGCTGCTGAGTCGCAGGCCGTGAAGGAACATGTCGCGGCCTGCGCGGAGTGCGCGGAACAAGTGAATCGGTTCCGCCAAACCACGCAATTGCTTTCGCAGTGGAGCGCGCCTCCAGTCCCCAGCCGCGTTGATGAGTCAGTCGAAGAGCATCTGCGCGGCGCGGCTTTCTCGCGCAACCGCAGGAGCGCTTCTGCGCGTCGAGTTCCCGCGAGCAAGCGGCGATGGAGACCGTGGGCGATCGGAGGCGCCGTCGCAGCGGCGGCGCTGCTGCTGGTCGCAATCGGTCTTTCCGCGGTGCACTATACAGAGCTGATGCGGGATCGCGCGGAGCAGAAGAGCTACGCGGTCGCAGAGCAACGCGAGGGTCCGGCCAGCGGTGGCGTCCGCGAGCAAGATGTTACGGCCAGCGCCTACGTAGAAAGCGGCGGGCAGCGGCCGGGGGCGGTTTCGGGCTTGATGGCGGACAATCGACTATCCGCTCCAGCGCAAGGCAACGCCGCCCCGGCGGCCCCTGCATTGAATGCGCCTCTGATCGCGCGGTCGGTCAGTTTCCTGATCGTGGCGAAGGATATTCCAGCAGCCCGATCCTCGCTCGATGCGATCCTGATGCGCAACCACGGCTATGCCGCGGAAATCAACGTCTATACGCCGGAGAACGACTCGCCCAGTCTCAAGGCGTCTCTGCGAATTCCGGCAGCGAACCTTCCGGCGGCTCTGGCAGACCTGCGAAGGCTCGGCCGCGTAGCAAGCGAATCGGAGTCCGGCGAAGACGTCACGCAGCAACATGCCGATCTGGACCAGCGGCTGAAAACCGCCCGCGACACCGAGGAGCGTTTCCGCGGTGTTCTCCAGCAGCGCACGGGGAATGTGAGCGACGTTCTGGAGGTGGAAGAGGCGATCAGCCGCGTGCGCGGCGAGATCGAGAGCATGGAGGCGGACCAGAAGAACCTCGAGCACCGCGTCGACTTCGCCAGCATCGATCTTTCGGTGACGGAGGAGTACAACGCGGCGACCGGAACCGGGTCGGCCCCGCTCTCAGTGCGAGTGCGCAACGCGTTTGTCGCTGGATATCGCAACGCGGTTGGAACCCTTGTTGGGATCTTCCTCTTTCTGGTCGAATACGGCCTCGCCATTCTGATCTGGGTGGCAATTCTCGCGGTACCGCTGATCCTGCTGCGGCGGAGGTATCGCCGCATCCATGCCAGGATGTAGCACCGGCACACTGCCATAACGGCGCGCGACCGCCGCCCGCCACGAGGACGGGCGGAATTGCGCAGGTGCGCTGCCGCGATCGTGCTGGGCGCGGCAATTGCGCTCTACGGCACGCGGACCATGGTCATGGAGCCGTGCAGCACCTGGTCGGTCAAGATCATCGTGTTCGGGCCGTTGAACACGTAGGCGAACATAGAGCCCGGAGGCTTGGCCATCGGATCCTGCGTGTAGTAGCCGCCCACTGTGCCGGTCGGATGATAGACCGGCATGGTCTTCGGTTGCCACTGCGTGACCGTGAAGGCGATGGTGTTCGGGGCGAAGAGCTTGTACGGCCCCGACTGCTGGGTCATCGCCGTGCCCGATTGGGCGAGCTGGCTGTATTGGCCGTTCGGCTGGATCACGATGGTGATGGTGATGCCCTGAAAAACGCCTCTCCACTGACCAACGAGGCTGTACTGCTGCGCGGGAATTGCGACTGCGGTGAAGACCAGAGCGGCCGCAAGGACGAACCTGAACGGGCGCGGAACCCGGCACGCGGGCCCTGCCGTGATGGGCGATGTTTTCATCGCAACCTCCAATATTTCCGAAGGATTGGAGGAATGCTACCACGCAGATTGCACAGGAGTACAGAACTCTCCTCAGTGCCCCGGCATCATTCCCCACAGCGTGGCCACGGTCATGCCGATGACAACGATGGGGGTGCTCCAGGCGATCGCGTTCCAGATGCGCGAGTTTCTGGCCGCCGACCGAGGGCTGATCCAGGATCTGGCGGCGGGGAAGCTGCTGTAACTACGTGCGGTAGCGTCTCTTCGACAAAGCGAATTGCAAGGGAGCGGTTCTTTCCGGGTCCGAGAATCCTGAGCATTCGCATTCACCTGGGAGCGACTGGTGCTACTCTTGACAGCGAATCATGCGGGCCTCGATTCAATGTTCCGTCGTCGCGCTTCCTGTGCGCATCCGGACTTCGTTTTGTAAGAAGGAGTTCCTGTGCTCGATCGACACAACCGGTTTTTCAGATTCTGTATTGCTCTCTGCAATAAGAGCCATGTGAGCGATTCTCTATTCGATGGTTTTTTGGACGCATTGCACCCGAAGTATCCAACCGAGAACCTCCCTGGCGATTTGGATCGGGAAGCCATCGAGAAAATCTTGGCTCAGTTCAGCCAGTTTCACGAAGCGCGCCTGGAAGCAGTCGCCGCTTTCGCCGGGTCTTATGGCTTCTATTGCCCCGCCCTCGATGTAAGGGAAGTGCTGAATTGGATGTCCAGAAAAGGCATCTCGGATTCCGATTTCTCCAAGGTATTTCGAAGATGGAGAGAGACGACGGCACCGCGTACTGGATCGGTCTCCGGCGGGGGAATCGGCACGGAGGACTTGTTCCTGCCCGGTGAATTCAATATGCCCCTGATTCCGCATCTGCTCTTGGGAATCAAGGATCCGATTGAGAATCCGCGAGAGGACTTCTTATCCGACCTCGAAGAGTTCGAAAAGGCAATTCGACGGGTTAGATGGGAAACTCGAAAATCGAAGATCGGGACTGCCTGGCGTGGTGGCATCCGTAGTCTGCCCCAAATGGGAATAGCGCTCTTGGTCCAACTGTTTTGGATTTTCTTGCCCTGGGCGGTTCTTGCGGTGATCGTTGCGATGTGGCATTCCGTTAGCGCCATTCGCGGAGCAATTTTCCTGCAGTTCGCCGGTATGGCGATCGGTATCACTGCTGGTGTGGATCTGCTGATATGGGGACTCGTCAAGTTGTCAACCGGGGGCGGGTCGGCGATTGATTCCCGCCACGAATGGAGGGTTCTCACGCGGAACGGGCGTCCTGGAGCAAGGGTGGGGCCGGCGACAATGAAGGATCTTTATGAACATACCCATGGCCACGGAAGCTGGGACCGCCGTAATTCCCGTCGAAGCGCGACTGGCGCTGTCCTGGCGGTTGTGGTCTTTTTTGTCTGCCCTTTACTGGAGATTCCTTTTCTGGAGGAAGCCGGGATTCAAGGTCTTAGCCCGATCGTCGGCTATTTTTTGATCTACCCGTTGTTGCCGCTTGCCGTGATCGGAGGGCTCATTTATTGGCTGTCTAAGCTTAGCCCGCCAGTCAATCTTCGGTGATGAATCCTATCTGGAAATGCATTCGGAAACGCCGAATGGAGCCAGTCTGAGACGTTGAATGCGCCGGTTTCGCTCTTCGGGCGAAGAGATTCGCCGGCCGCGCAGTTCCTCAGTGTCCCGGCACCATTCCCCACAACATGGCCACGGTCATTCCGATGACGATGACGCTGGTGCTCCAAGCGATGATGTTCCAGATGCGCGAGTTCTTGTATTCGCCCATGATGTCGGTGCGGTTGATGAGCAGCAGCATGAGGATGATGACGACGGGCAACAGAACGCCGTTGAGGACCTGGGAGAGAATCGCCACGTTGATCAACTGAGAATCGGGCAGGAGAAGAACGGCGAGGGCTCCGCCGGCGATCAGCGACCCGTAGAGCCAGTAGAAGAACGGCGCCTCGCGGAAGCTCTTGTCGACGCCGGATTCGACGCCGAGGCCCTCGCAGACGGTGTAGGCCGTGGAGAGCGGCAGAATGGACGCAGCGAAGATCGACGCATTGAACAGGCCGAAGGCGAAGAGGATGAAGGCGTAGTCGCCGGCCAGAGGGCGCATGGCCTCGGCAGCGTCGGCGGCCACCTGGATGGCGCCCATGCCGTGGACGAATAGAGTGGCGGCGCAGGCCACCACGATGAACCAGGCAACCAGATCCTGAAATAGGCTGCCCACCGTCACATCGAGGCGCATTGCGGCGAAGTTCCTGTCGCGCACGCCTTTCTCCACGATCGAAGATTGCAGGTAGAACTGCATCCACGGCGCGATGGTCGTCCCCACAAGTCCGATGGTCATGTAGATGTAGGCTTTGTTGCGCAGGTCCGATGCGGCGGGCAGCCTCACCGTAGCCAAGAGCGCATCACGCCAACTGGGCTGCGAAAGCACTCCAGCGAAGATGTAGGAAATATAGACCAGCGAGGCGAGCAGAAAGATCTTTTCCGTGCTCTTGTAGTCGCCGCGAAAGACCAGGAGCCAAACCAGCAATGCGCACGCCGGCACGGATATGAACTTCGATACGTGGAACAGGTGTAGCGAGCCGGCGATGCCGATGAACTCGGTGACCACGTTGGTGTAATTGACCACGACCAGCAGCACCATGAGCACAAAGGTCAGGCGCAGTCCGAACTCCTCGCGGATCAGATCGCTGAGGCCCTTGCCCGTGACCATTCCCATGCGCGCGTTCATTTCCTGAATCACGGTGAGCGCAATGGTGATGGGGATCATGATCCACAGGAGACGATAGCCGAATTGCGCGCCGGCCTGGGAGTAGGTGAGGATGCCGCCGGAATCGTTGTCCACGTTGGCGGTAATGAACCCGGGGCCGAGAACGGCCAGAAAGAGAAGGACCCGGATTCGCCAGCGCTTCCACATACCAATGCGAGTTCCTATGGCGGGTTCATTGCAGCCTTGATCTGATTGGAAGAAGATTCCTCACTGACCATAACAGGCCAGCCCCTTTCGTGCGAACCCCGAGGAAGGGACCATGGGCAGAGCCCGGCGCGTCCCTATCGGATCCGCTTCTGGAGCTCTGTCATAGCTCGATGCGCGTGAATACAATATGCCGTGACGGCTGACGGCCTCAGGAGGAACCGCATATGCAACCATCGGAAGCAAGAGGGAACCTTAGCACCCGGCGCAGGCTGCTGGGCGCGCTCGCCGGCGGCGTTCCTGCCGCCGCGTTGCTGGGCATGAATTCGCCGGGCGCTAGCGCCGAACCCCGCGGGCAAGAAGGCGCGGCGCCTGAGGAACTGTTCGCGCTTGCCCGCCTTCGCAGCTACAGGAATCAGCGTTCCTCGAGCTGGGACCGCACTGGAGGGAATGCCGACGCGGTGGCTGTCGATCCGGGGCAATCGGCAACGCTGCTCGACATCTCGGGCGCCGGCGTGGTGACGCACATGTGGTTCACCATCAATTCCCCCGACCCCATGCACCTGAAGAATCTTGTGCTGCGCGCCTGGTGGGACGGTGAAGGCGCGCCGTCGATTGAGGTCCCTATCGGGGATTTCTTCGGCCTTGGGCTGGGAGAGTACTTCGTCTACCAATCCGCCCTGCTGGCCGTGGCGCCCATCAAGGCCCTGAACGCATATTTTCAGATGCCTTTCGCCAGCTCGGCCCGAATTACGGTCGAAAATGAAGGCCCGGAGCGCGTTCGCAGCCTTTACTACGCCATCGACTACGTGACCCTGCCGGCCCTACCGGATGGACTAGGCCGCTTCCACGCGCAGTATCGCCAGGCAACGCCATGCAGAGGAGTGGCGAGCGACGGCAAGAATCTGGGCGGACAGGACAACTACGTGTTTCTTGAGGCGAAGGGCAGGGGACATCTTGTGGGCGTAACGCAGGCCGTGGTACAGAACACAGACGGCTGGTTCGGCGAAGGGGACGACATGATCTTTGTCGACGGCGCCGCGATGCCGACGATCAACGGCACCGGAACCGAAGACTACTACAACGGAGCGTGGGATTTTGGCGGCCAGGCATTTGCCAATCTGCGCCAGGGCGCGCCGTACGTTGTGAACCCCGAGCGCACCGGCGGGCGCTATTGCCTCTACCGCTGGCATATTGAGAGCCCTATTGCGTTTGAGAGGTCGATTAAAGTGACGATTGAACACGGTACGGCGAATGACCGCTCGGACAACTTCTTTTCGACGGCGTACTGGTATCAGACAGAGCCGCATGCCGCGTTTCCCGCGCTGCCCGCCGTCGCGCAACGGGTTCCGAAGGTGATTGCCGCCGGTGAAGAGAAGGGAGCGTCGACGGCGAGCAGCTAGAAACAGCTTGTTGGGAGGCCCTTTGCAAGTCAGAGCTTCTCGGGCAGCGAGTCTTCGGCCTGCTCGCCTGCACCGCCGCGCAGCAGGCTTCGCACGACATCGGCGGCAGAATAGGAACTGCCCCCGGGCGGAAGAAAGCGGGCGATGGTTTCCAGGTCGTCGCCGGCCGTGACGAGCGGCGGCTCAAGGGTTCCGTCCTTGCGCAATTGAGCGTGGCCCACGTCGGCCAGCAGCGCATTGCAAAGGCATTTCCGCCCGGCCGTGTCCTCCGGCTTGCCGCCCTTGGCGACGTAGCTGGCAACGGGCTCGGCCGCGCAGCGATAGCCAATCCCACCGCCGGGGGCGGCGTAGGGCTCGCGCAGATAACCGAGATCGCAGACGGCGCTGCGGCTCTCGTAGACGGCGGCATCGGCAGATGTGCCCTTCAACTGGGCGAGCTTGAAAGGAAATCCGGTCGGTGAGGCTCGATGATCGGTGAACACCGCCGCGGCGCCGCTTGCCGCCCGCGCAATTGCATTGCGTTTCAGATCCTCGCGCAAGCCGGATTCTTCAGTGAAGGCAAAAGCCGTGCCAACCTGAACGCCCGCGGCGCCCTGATCGAGAGCCTCGCGCAGCTTGTCCGCGCTGCCGTAGCCGCCGGCCAGCCAGAAAGGAACGCCGAGTTCCCGCAGCTCGGCCACATTCACCCGGTCGCGCTCGCCATAGACCGGTTCGCCGGCGGCGGTGAGCTGGAGCTTGCCGCGTGGAGGAGCGTTGTGGCCTCCGGCCGTGGGACCTTCGATGACGAGGCCGTCGACGCGGCCGTTGGCGCGGCGAAGCATGGTTGCGGCCAGCGTGTTGGAAGAGACGATGGCCAGGAATCTCGGCCGCGAGAGTCTCGGCAATGCGCCTTCCACGTAGTCGGCCGGGTCGAGGCGCATGGTGCTGTCCTGATCCTGCGCCAACCCCGTCACCGAGAGCTTGTACTCGGCGGTTTGCTGCGCGGCATAAGCATCGATCACGCCAGGAATGTGAAGCGGAATGCCCGCGCCGATCAGAACATATCCCACGCCTGCCAGCATTGCGCCGTAGATCGATGCGAGGTGCGGCAACTGCACTTTCTCGAGGAAATTGACGCCGACTGAATTCCTGTGGCCTTCCCGCGCCAGAAAGACCTCGACAAAGTTCGACACCATGCACAGCTCAACGAGTTTGCGCGGCTCGACGCGCTGGTGCATCGGGAGCATCGGATACCGGCTGCCGCTGGGCTTGCCGCCGGGCACGAAGTACTCCTGCCAGATGCGGCGGGCCATCTCAGGGAACGGAAAAGCTTCCAGTCCCCTGCGCATATGGCCGCCCTCATCGCCATCAGCAAGACGGCGCACAAAGAGTGAATCGAGCGCCGTGCCGGAGACGACGCCAAGCTGGCCAAGCCGTGATACAGCATTTGCGAGGCGCCAATTGGACACACCTACACCCATGCCGCCCTGGATGATTTGGGGAAGCCCGAACATGAGTCCATTGTTTCATAAAGCCGGGTCTTTCCTCTCGGCGGCTGGAGCGAGGGGATCGCTCTTTGGCCTGTCTCTTCACGGCCCAAGCAAAGAATGCCGTCAACGAGGCCGGAATGATACTGAAGTATCCACTTGACAATTTCCGCGGCTCACTCGATACTGAAGCCACTGCTTAAGTATGTTCCCCAAGGAGGAACCGATATGACCGCCGCTGAACCAACGACCATTCACGACACCTTTGTCATCGAACACAGCTATCCGCGGCCCCCGGAGCGTGTCTTCGCCGCGTTTGCCGAGCCCGCCAGCAAGCGCCGCTGGTACGCCGAGGGCGACCATGAGATTCAGGAATTCGAAATGGATTTTCGCATTGGTGGATCCGAGCGCTTCAACTACCGTTTCAAAGAAGGCCACCCGATTGCAGGATCCGAGATTCTCAACGAGTCAGCTTACGAGGACATCGTGCCCGGAAAGCGAATTGTCATGATCTCGAAGATGTCGTTGAACGGAAGGCCAATTTCGATCACCCTGCTCACGCTCGAATTCCTACCCTCCGGTACGGGAACGGACCTTCTCCTGACCAATCAGGGAACGTACGTCGACTGGCCGAACGGAGCAGAGATGCTTCAACAGGGATGGCGAGCGCTTTTCGACCGGCTCGGCAAGGATCTGGCGCGGTAGCGGGATGTGGGGTGGGGGACAAGCATGAGGCGGCCTTCCGTCGATATCGATCGCCTGTTCCACGCGCTTGGGGAGCCGACGCGGCGAGCCATTCTCGACCGGCTCGTTGCGGGCCCCGCTTCGGTGTCGAGACTGGCGGAGCCGCTCGGAATCACGCTCACGGCGGTGATGCAGCACCTCCAGATTCTCGAGGATGCGAGGCTGGTGCACACGGAGAAGCTCGGGCGGGTGCGCACTTGCCGCATTGAAAGCGCCGGCTTCCGCGCGCTGGAGCATTGGATCCTCGGCCACAGAACCGTGTGGGAACAAAAGCTCGACCGCCTCGGCCAGTTCCTTGCCGAAGAAGATGCGCAGCGAAAGACGGGAACGCGGCAGTCGGTCTAGAGCTTCTCGCGCAGAAAGCTGATGACCCGCTCGGCCTGCACCACGCCGACCATGCGGCCCTGCAGGTCGACGACGGGAAGCGCGCGCAGGTTGTACTTGTCGAACATCTCGGCCAGCTCGTTCTGGTGCATATCGGCCGGGCAGGAGAGGACCAGCGGCTCAGTCAGTACGCTCAAATGGGTATCGGGCTGGGCCATAACGAGCCGGGCCAGCGGAATCGCGCCGCGCAGGTTGCGCTTCTCGTCGAGCAGGAATACCTCGGTGACGCCCTCCGCGTCGCCGTCGAAGCTGCGCAGGGCCTGCACCGCCTGGGCGACGGTCGACTCCATCCCCAGATAGACGAACTCGGTGGTCATGCAGCCGGCGGCGGAGTCCTCGTCGAACTCGAGCAGTTCCTCGACTTCCTGCCGCTCCTCGGGCTCCATCTCCTCGAGGATGGCGTCGGAGCGGTCCTCGGGCAGCTCGCCGAGCAGGTCGGCCGCGGCGCCGGGGTCCATTTCCTCGACGATGTCGGCGATGCGCTCTTCGTCGAGCTTTTCGAGCAGGGCCTTCTGTAGCTTGGGCTCGACCTCTTCCAGCGTTTCGGCCGCCACTTCCTCGTCGAGCGAGGTGAAGACGGCCTCGCGCTCGGCCGGAGCGAGTTCTTCCAGGATGTCGGCCAGCTCGGAGGGATGGATGTCGGCCAGGCGCTCGTGCTCGATGCGCAGCTTGACGCGGCGCGCCGGGTCGGGCTCGATGAGGTCGACGAACTGCCAGGGGATTGCGCGCGGGCTGAACTTGCGCGAGATGGATTCGAGCCGGGTCCGCGGCAGGATGCCCTTAAAGACGCGGCGAAAGGCGCCGCGCAGGCCCACTTCGACCTCGGCCACGCGTAGCAGGTGCGCCACACCCTGCTCGGCCCATTCCAGGTCAACGTCGTTGACGCGGACGACTTTACGGCCGTTGATGTCGATGATCTGCCGGTCGACGAGGTCCCGTTGCAGGAACAGATAGCTGCTCTCGTCCTTGAGCGGGACGAGCGCTTCGGGCGAGCGCAACTCCAGCGCGCCGGCGGGTGTTTCCATCACCTCCTGCGAGGGAACGAGGCAAAGGCCGGTGCGCGTTTTGAGCACAAGGCCCGCTACTTTGCCGCCGTCGGGGCCGGTGGCGACCACGATGTCTCTGAGCTTGCCGCGCAGTTGGCCTTTGGCGTCGGTCACCGGTGTGCCGAGAAGCGCCGTGAGGCTGACGCGGACCTGGGTGCGCTGTTCCGTTCGCAGATCCATGGGTTGAGTGTAGACCTTCGCCGGCAGCCTGCGCCGGGGAGTTTCTCGCCGTTTGCGGAATGCTTGAGAGGCCGGCCGGGGGCTGAAGCCGCATAGACTCTCGCGAAGCGAAGTGAATGTCAAGAATTGACATTCACTCCGGACGCGAATAGTCTTGGGCCAGATTCGTGCGCGCCAGCGATGGCCGGAGGCAAACCATGGACCAGATGAACGTCTCGATCACCGATCACCTGGCAGAGTACGTAAGGACCCGGGTAAAGAGCGGCCGCTACAACAATGCCAGCGAGGTGGTGCGCGAAGCGCTTCGCCGCATGGAGCAGGAGGACGAGCGAGCATTGCGTCTCGCGGCGCCCACCGTCGAGGATGTAGTGACGAATCTGACCGCTATTCAGACGGAAGAGGTCCGCAGACGAGTGCTTGAAGGGATCGAGCAGATCGAGCAAGGCGATTTCGTCGCGGTGGAGGGAAAAGCGGGGCTCGCGCAGCTCACCGCCGGCATCAAGGCCAGAGGACGCCGACTGCTCCAGGAAGCCGAGAGCAAATGATCCGCTTTCGTATCTCAAAGAGCGCGCTTCGGGACTTGGATGAGATCTTCGTCTATTGGGCCAAGCGGGCCAATCTCGAGGTCGCCGACCGGCTTTTGGAGACTCTCGAAGAACACTTTGGGCTTCTGGCCGAACTCCCCGGGATCGGCAGGCGATGCGAGGAGATCGCCGCCGGCGTGCGCTGCTTCCCGGCGGGAAAGTATTTGGTCTATTACCGCAAAGTTCGGGGATCGGTTCAGATTCTGCATGTTCTCCACGGCGCGCGCGACCAGGCGGAGGCGATCAAGCGAAGGTGACCGCAGCGTGGTCTGGAGAGCCGTTCCGGCTTGACACAATCGCATCCAGACTTGAAACTGCTGCAAGGTCGATGCTTTGGAGGGGGTGGGATTTGCAGACTCACTCCGGTGGAGGCAAAAGGCGGCCGGTGGCGGATTGCAGGCAAACCAAGCAGAGTTACCGGCTCAGCTCCACCATGGAAAGCGTCAGCAAGGTGGAGGCGGCGGCGGACGAACTGGCCGCCGCGGCGGGTCTCGACGAGGATCAGCGATTTCACGTTGTCATGGCCGTGCGCGAGGCCGTGATCAACGCCGTTCTGCACGGCAACGAATACGACTCCAGGCGCCCCATCAACGTTTCGCTGGAGAACACGGGTGCGAGCCTGGTGTTTGTCATCGCCGACCAGGGGCAGGGATTCAATCCCGATCGCGTGCCCGATCCTCTGGCGGCCGAGAACCTTCTCCGCGGCACCGGCCGCGGGATCTTCCTCATCCGGTCACTGATGGATGAGGTGCACTTTCGACAATTGCATCCCGGAACCGAGCTGACGCTGATCAAACATCTGGCGTCAACGGGCCCCAAGACGTAGCGCGGGGCCACGGGACGCGGATTGTGGGACGATCATCCCCGCCGCGACGGCACCGGCGCTGAACTTTTCCGCAATCCGGCGCAGGCAAAGATGCTATAACCAAAGTACGGACAAGGAGGGATTTTCCGTGGCACTTGCGATTGCTTCCCGAGAAGTGGACGGCGTAACTGTTTTGGAACTGAGCGGGCGGATCACCCTGGGTGAGGGCAGCGTTCAACTGCGCGACGCCATTCGTGACCTGATCGGCAAAGGGCAGCGGCTCATCCTGCTCGATCTGGGCGAAGTGAGCTACATCGATAGCTCGGGACTGGGCGAGTTGGTCAGCGCCTATACGTCGGCCAAGAATCAGAGCGCGAACCTGAAACTGCTGAAACTGACCAAGAAGGTCCACGACCTGCTGCAGCTGACCAAGCTGTACACGGTCTTCGACATTTACGACGACGAAGCCAGCGCCATCGCTTCGTTCAAGTAGCCCGGCTTAAGATCGGCGCCGAGCCGAAGCGGCCATCCCGCGCGTGCGGGATGGCCTTTTTGCGTTTGCGCGAGCGACCGAAGGCGCGGCCGAAGGGGCGCCAGGCGTCTACCCCTCAGAAACTCACCTTGGGCACTTCTTTTGCAGCCGGGCTGGCGGTGAAGTAGTCGTTGTTCTGGTGGAAGCCGGCGATCCCCGCCCAGATGTTGTTGGGGAACTGCAGCACGAAGGTGTTGTAGTCCTGGATGGCGTCGTTGTAGCGCTTGCGCGCCACGCTGATGCGGTTCTCCGTGCCAGAGAGCTCGTCCTGCAGGCGCATGAACTGGTCGCTGGAGCGCAACTGCGGGTAGTTCTCGGTGAGCAGCAGAAGCCGGCCCAGC
>JBEKUS010000018.1:0-45463 GCA_049514795.1 Occallatibacter sp. | reverse complement strand
CCCCGCCGGCCAAGTAGGCGGCGGCTCAATGGATTGACTCAGCTAGCGGCCGCGGAGCCGGCGGGGGAGAGGTGTCCGCGGGACCGGCCCGTCCTTTGGCTGAGGTTGCGCTTGGCATCGACCCCTGTCAGCGGCAGACCAATCTGCGGGCCCGAAGATCGATCCCGCGAATCCTGGACAGATCCCATCGACGAAAAAGCCATCCCCGGGCGGGATGGCTTTTTTGTCGAGAGCGCGGAATGGATGCGCGTTTACTGTTGCGCGGCGCCCCCCGGAGCCGCCGAGGCGCGGGCCTGCGCCTTCTGGGCCAGAACCTTGTGCACGTTGTCTTCCAGAGCTTGGGCCTCGGGCATGAAGGTGAGCGCCTTCTGGATCGTGGGATCCCAGTCGGCGACGACACGCAGGCCGGCGAGCTGCCCGAACTGGATGGTGAAGATGTCTTTCTTGATGCGCGCCCTAATCCAATCCCTGTCGCCGGTGAGGTCGGCTTCGGTCCAGTCGATGTTCTGGCCGCTCAGGTACTTCTTGAACTCGGAGAGCACGGCGTCGTCGACCTCGAAGTTCCTGTCGACGGTGTGCGCGGCCACGTAAACCGGCGCGAAGTGGAAGAACACATCCTTGTAGGTGAGCTCGTCCTGGAAGCGATCGGTCTTGGGCTGCTCGATCTTCTCGTCCGGGGCGATGCCGCCGCCACCGTAGACGGTGCGGCCCGAGTCGGTGAGTTTGACCTCGCGGTTGCCGGAGTCGGCCGGCTGCCCGCCGCCGGCGTGGTTGTAGTAGTCGTAGAGCGACACACCCTCGTAGTTGCGCTGGATCAGCCGGCCGGACGGCGTGAAGTAGTGATACGTGGTGAGGGCGAGCCCGGTGTTCTCGCTTAGGTTATAAACCGTCTGCACCAGGCCCTTGCCGAAGGTGGTCTCGCCCACGATCAGCGCACGGTCGTGGTCCTGCAGCGCGCCGGAGACGATCTCGGCGGCCGAAGCCGTGTCGCGGTTGACCAGCAGGACGATGGGGAAGGTCTTGCCGCTGTTGCCGTGCGTGGCCACGTAGTTCTGGTCGGAGTAGGCGCGCCCGCGCTGGCTCACGATGGTCTGGCCCTTGGTGAGCAGGTGGTCGCAGACGTCGACGGCCTGGCTCAGCAGACCGCCGGGGTTTTCGCGCAGATCGAGGAGCAGCCCCTTCATGTCGCCGAAGCTGTTGATGGCGTCCTCCATCTCCTGGCCGGTCGTCTCCTGGAACTGGGTCAGATGAATGTAACCGATCCCGGGGCGAATCTCGAACTTCAGATCCACGGAGGGATGGGGAATCTCGTCTCGGATCAGGTCGAAGACCAGCGGCTTGGCCTGGCCGTAGCGAACCATCATGACCTGGACGTGCGTGCCTTTGGGGCCTTTCAGGGCCTTGGCCACCTGATCAGAGGACCAGCCGTCGGTGGACTTGCCGTCGACCGCGTCGATCATGTCGCCGGGGTGAATGCCGGCGCGGAACGACGGTGTGTCCTCGTACGGCGTCACGACGTAGACCCTGGCTTTGCCCGCGCCGTCGTTCTGCTGCTGGATGACCATGCCCACGCCGTAGTAGTGGCCGCGCTGCTCTTCGCGCATCCGGGCATAGGCCTTGGGGTCGTAGAAGTGGGAGTGCGGGTCCAGCACCTGCAACATGCCGGGGATGGCGCCGTCGTAAATGATGTCGTCGGCCTTGTCCGGCGTGATGGGCTCGGCGTAGTTCTGTTCCACCAGCGCGTAAACGTCGGTGAACTGCCTCATGCTGTCGCGGAGCTGGCTCTCGTCATGGGAGGATTGGGCGCCGACGCGGCGCTCCAGGACCGTTCCGGCCACGGCACAGACGGCGAAGAACAAGGCTACGGAGAAAACAGCACGGCGGGCGCGGGGCGTCATCGGCAAACGGAACCTCCGGACGGCGCATGCGCCTGGCCCCTGGCTGCGGACTTCCGATCGCCCGAGAGCGAATCCGCTGTCCGCCGGATTGCCGCTCGATAAAAATAGACCTTGCCCGATTGCGGCAAGGCCACGCTGATGGAAGAACCGCTCGCACTGAGCCGGCGAGACCGTCTTCGGCTAAAGTATAGCACTGCAAAGTTTGACGCGCACTGGCGAAGCCCGGTAGCGAGCCGCATAAACCTACAACATCTGTGTGATTACCCTGGTATCCTCAATCCTCGCGGGCAGCCGGCCCGGCGGTCCCAGACAATGCCTCCCGAAGCAGGCGCCGCGTCTTTCCGGTTCTGCTCCCCGGGGATTTACAATGGCGTCTATGTATCAGGGGGCAAACTGTCACGCGCCCGCCATCGGGCCGGTAGCCGATCCTATGACTTTCAGACTTCTTCGCATTTCCGCGGCGGCCGTGCTCGGCATGGCGTTGCTTGCGGCCGGCAGCTTGGCGCGAGGCCAGGAGAACCAACCGGAGAGTCCCTACGGCGGCACGACGGTCGAGGACATCATCGCCCGCGTCAACGACCAGATCATCACCCAGTCGGACTATAACCGAGCCCTCGGCGAGATGAACCATGAGGGGCAGCAGCGCGGCGAATCGATGCAGGCGATGGCGACGGCGCGCAGGGACCTGCTGCGCAACCTCATCGACCAGCAGCTCTGGCTCTCCAAGGGCAAGGAACTGAGCATCACCGGCGAAACCGAGCTGATCAAACGGCTCGACGAAATCCGCAAGCAATACAACTTGGAATCGCTCGAAGACCTGGAAAAGGCGGCCAAGGAGCAGGGCGTCTCGTTCGAGGACTTCAAGGCCAACATCCGCAACCAGATCATCACCCAGGAGGTGATGAGGCGGCAGGTTGGGGAACATATCGAGATGACTCCGGGAGAGGTCGAGCGATACTACGGGGAGCACAAACAGGACTACGCCCAGCCCGAGAGCGTGCGCCTGAGCGAGATTCTCATCTCGACTGGGCAGGGAGGCTCGGACGATCCGGCCAAGGTGGCGGCGGCCAAAGCCAAGGCCGACGACATCGAGGCCCGGCTGCATTCTGGCGGCGACTTCGCGCAGTTGGCGCGGAGCTTCAGCGACGGCACCACAGCCGCCTCGGGCGGCGATCTGGGCCAGTACAAGCGCGGCCAACTGGGAAAGCTGCTTGAGGACAAGACATTCGTTCTCGATACCGGCCAGTACACCGAGCCCATCCTCACCCGGCAGGGATACATCATCCTCAAGGTGGTGCAGCACACGCCTGGCGGACCGCGGCCCTTCAAGGAAGTCGAGCAGGAGGTGGAGCAGGCGTACTACGTGAGCAAGATGGAGCCTGCAATCCGCGACTATTTGAGCCGGATGAGGGACGAGGCCTTCATTCAGGTCAAGCAGGGATATGTCGATACCGGGGCCACGCCCACCGAGACGCATTCGACCATTAGCTTCAGCGCGTACGTGCCGCCCGCGCCGAAGAAGAAGGCAAAGGTAGAGCGGACGCGCTTCCGCGAGAGCACGCGCGACTACCGGCAGAAGCGGGGCGCGGCGCCAGCCCCGGCACAGGCGCCTGCCGAGGCGGCCGCTCCTGCGGCGGCCACGGCTGCGGCCGCGCCGCCTGCAGCCGCACCGGTTTCCGCAAAGAAGAAGCACCACAAGAAGTCGAAGGAAGAAGCGGCGACGCAGAAGCCGGGCAAGAAGGAGAAGATCCGCTTTGGGCAGGCGCCGCGCGCCACGCTGCCCTCGGCGACGAACAACGCCAACACCGAGAATGCAGGCGCGCTGCCGGAAACGGCCTCGAACGAGGAGCAGCCGGCCAATCCGCTGGAACCAACCGCCCCGACCAAGAAGACACGCTTCAGCCAACGGGCGAAGACGCCCAAGACAGCGAAGCCGAGCCGCGAAGCGCTGAAGGAAGCGCGGGCGCCCGCCGCGCCGGATGCCGCCGAGGTGGCCGACCGTCAAACCCAGTCGGCTCCGTTGGGCATCGCGGGCGACACTTCGAACAAGAAGAAGAAGAAGGCCGCCAACGCCGCCGCCGAGAAAACTCGCCTGGCGAATAAGAAGAAGAGCCAGGAGGAGTCCGAGCCGAAACCCGTGCAGCAGCCCACGCCGATCGCTCCGGTTCCGGGAGCGCCGGCGCCCGCCGACCATCCTACGGCGCCACAGTCTCCGCCGGATTCGCAGCCTACCGGACAATAGCCGCGCGGCAATTGTGAAAAGAGAACAATGGTGCGGGCCTGGGAGTAAATTCCCGGGCCCGCCTTGCTTTGGTGGGCCTCGGTTTGCCGCGGCGACGCAAGGGCTCTTTGGCTCTACAGCCAAATTGCGTTAATCTTCTCGGCAGAATGAAAGACATCTACGTCAGCGATCTCATGGGCTTCGACGAGGGGCGTCCCTTCGACAGCTTCTTCCTCGTCCTGAACAAACAGCAGCGCTCCACCAAGCAGAACAAGCCGTACCTGAACCTGATCCTCGGCGATAAGACCGGTCCGATCGAGGCGCGCGTGTGGGACCCCGGCGATCCACGTATCGCGCGGGAGTTCGATCGCGGCGACCTCGTGAAGGTCCGAGGCAGCGTGTCGAAGTACGAGGACCGCGCGCAGGTTAAGGTCGATCAATTGCGCAGGGCGATGCCGGGCGAGGCCGACCGGATGGACATGCTGCCGGCGACCACGCGCGACGTGGGCGAGCTGTGGGCCGAGCTCGAGGCGAGCGTTGCGAGCTTGGCGAATCCCGACCTGAAGCGGCTGCTCCAGGCGATTCTGGCCGATCCGGCGATCGCCGAGGCGTATCGCGCGGCGCCGGCGGCGCGGCAACTGCATCATGCGTGGCTGGGCGGGTTGCTGGAGCACGTGGTGAGCCTGCTGGGACTCGCCGACCGCGTCGCCGCGCACTATCCCATGCTCGACCGCGATCTGCTCGTTACCGGCGTCGTTCTGCACGACATCGGCAAGATTCGCGAGCTGAGCTGGGAGACAGGCTTCGACTACACCGTCGAAGGCGTTCTGCTGGGCCACATCCAGATGGGCGTGGATCTGGTGGAGAAGGCGATCGCCGGGCTGCCCGGCTTCCCCGACCGGTTGCGCACGCTGGTGCTGCACATGGTTCTGGCGCACCACGGCAAGCTGGAGTTCGGCTCGCCGAAGCTGCCCATGATTCCAGAGGCCCTGGTGCTGAACTTCCTCGACGACCTGGACGCCAAGATGCAGGCCATGGCCAGCGAGTTCGAGAAATCCGCCCGCGAGGGTCGCGCCCCCGACGAGCTCACAGGCAAAGTCTGGGCGCTCGATCAGCGGCAGTTGCTGAACACGAAGGCGTGGCTGAAAGGCGACGCGGAATAGAACCGCAGACTCGTATTTCCGCGGTTCTCCCGCTCTATGGAATCGCGAAGGTCCGATCGCTGCGTTCGCTGCTGCAGGATTGCTCGTCCTTCCTACGCATGTGGGAAGACATTACAGGATGGGTCAGGATGATGCAGAATGTGACGATTCACGAAAACCCTTGTGGCCGAATCCTTGAGTATCCGGTGGAGGGACCGCCGCTGGGCAACGTAGCCTCTTGCCTTGAGACGATCGGCTCCGCGCACAGCCACGGCGCGGAGCTGGTCGCAATTCCGATCGCGCGGTTGGACGAGGAGTTCTTCAATCTGCGCAACGGCATTGCCGGAGAAGTTCTGCAGAAATTCGTGACCTACCGTCTGCGGATCGCAATTGTAGGCGACATCTCGCCCCTCAGTGCTGCCAGCAAGGCGCTGCACGATTTCGTGGTTGAGTGCAATCGCGGATCAACCGTATGGTTTGTTCACGATCTGGAAGAACTAAAAGGCCGTTTGGAACAGAGAACGCAAAACCGGCTTGCCTGAGGCGGTTTCGAAAACACTGTCGGGCGGGGAGAGTATTCAGGGTCTTCATGTGCCTCCACCCACGCAGTTTCTTAACTCTAACGCCTCATCGGATTCATGAACTTCAGCCCCGCGAAGTGCTTTTCGTTGTCGGTGACAATGATGCAGCCGTTGGCCTCGGCGGTAGCCGCGACAATCATGTCGATGGGATCGCGGGGCCGGCCGGCATTTACGCCATCGGACATGAGACGGCCCCACACCAGCGCGGCGGCATCGTCGAATGCCAGCAGGCGATCCCGAAAGAACGCCTGTGGCCCGCGAGGTCCGGTAAACCACTTCTCCAGTTCGCGGCGCTTCTTGCCCGGGGGAAGCTGCAGAATACCGTCCCAGATTTCGGCGAGATTCAGCGATGAGGTGTATAGGTCTTCATCGGCCTGATCTTCGAGCCAGGCAATCAAAGAAGGCGAGGGCGCCGGCTTAATCGGATTGCTGATAATATTTGTGTCGAGCAGGTACCGGCTCAAAGCTCCACCTTTCGTGGCGCGACACGTCTGCGGGTCAGGTTCAACTCGACTCCCATCAACGGCGAGTCTCGCAGCATCTTCAGGAATCCGCCCTTCCTGCGTGTATCGGGATCAATCTTCTCACTCACCGTTGCGCGAATTTGCGCCGCCTCCGGGCCGTCTTCGGCCAGTTTGCGGGCCACGGTGCGCACCAGCTCGCGGTCCTTCTTCAGGCCCAGCACCTCGAACCGCACCATTCCGCGCTTGGTCAGGCGTTTGCGGTAATTCTCGACGGCCCTAGCCTGTGCGGTGCTGCCCATGCCGTTCGCCTCCTATATCCAGTAATATATCCTGACATCGAAGAACGCGCAAGTCACGTTGGCCTATGCGGTTTGCTCCATGAGCGGGTTTGACTCTTCCTTGATTGCCGGGGACCCAGACCCCGCTCGATGGGCGAAGCCAGCGAGCCGGCGGCGAGCGCCTGCGGCTTCTTGCGGCGCGCGAGCCAACCCCATCCTGCCCGTGGTAGAATTCGCATCGGCCGCGACGAGCAGCACGGGGCTCGGGTTTCACCGGCGCCACCGTTCGCATGCACTTCCCCGCCCCTCAACACAGGAGAAATTGGATGACTGACTCGCTTGCAATCGACAAGACTGGAAATCCCGCGCCGCTGGGGCTGATGGGATTCGGAATGACCACGATCCTGCTCAATCTGCACAACGCAGGTTTCGTTGCACTGGATACGATGATCCTCTCCATGGGCATCTTCTACGGCGGTCTCGCGCAGGTGATCGCCGGCATCATGGAATGGAAGAAGGGCAACACGTTTGCCTGCACGGCGTTCACCAGCTACGGCATGTTCTGGCTTTCGCTGGTGGCCCTTGTGACTCTGCCCAAAGCAGGACTGAGCCTTGCCGGGCCAGGAGGACTCTCGATGCCGGCCTATCTCGGCATGTGGGGCCTTTTTACGCTCGTTATGTTTATTGGCACGTTGCGACTGAACCGGGCGCTGCAAGTCGTCTTCGGCTCGCTCACCGTGCTCTTCTTCATGCTGGCCGCGGGTGATGCGATGGGCAGCGCAGCGCTGGGAAAAGCTGCCGGCTGGGAGGGCTTGTTCTGTGGCGCGTCGGCTGTGTATGCGGGCCTGGCGCAGGTGTTGAATGAGGTCTACGGCAAGACGGTGTGGCCGTTGGGGCCGGTGGCGAAAGGGTAGGGTTGGCCGCAGGCGAGGCCCAGCCTTCCTACAGCAGTCGAGACGTTGAGACCCTCAGCCGGTACGCGTCCGGTGTTTCGATGGCGAACGCCGTCTGTGCGGCCAGCGAAAGCAAATCGTCGTCGCCGGTCACCAACACGTCGGCTTTGCCGCAGTGGGCCAGGTCGAGGAAACACTGGTCCTTCGGGTCGCGACAGGATATTGCGCATCGCTCCGCGGACACAACGTTTTCGCTGTAGGGGAAGTAATCGCTCTGTAACTCCAGGCTGCGTTCCGGGGAGAGGCGAAACTTTGAATAGTTGAGGACGCGAATCAGTTCCCTGGCCGTCGCACGCGAAACAAGGACCACGCAGCCTCGTTCCCGCCAATGCAAGCGCAGCCATGCGAGACGGCCGGCAGTAAATACGAGCGCTGAGATGACGGTATTGGTGTCAAAGACGACGCGCGGAACCGGCTGTGCGGTCATTCGGTTGAGCGCGCCCAGGCAATGGCGTCTTTCACGTCCTGCTCGGTGATCCCAAGCCGGGCGAGATGTTCCCGCACCTCGTCGGCGCGGCTGCGCTCGAATGGGCGCAGGGTGATGGAACTTCCGTCGGTGCTGACCTCAAAGTACTCAACTCCGGCGAAGTTCTTGACCACCGCCTTGGGGAGCGTAAGTTGGTTTTTGACGGTCAATTTAGCCAGCATAACGATCCTCGCAAGCAAGGAAGTAAGGAAACAAGACAATCTTACTACATTGTTTCCTTACTTTGCAAACCAGTCCCACTGCTCCTTCGTGAGCGGAACGACCGACAGCCGTCCGATGACGAGCAGCGGCGAGCGCGCGAAGAGCTCCTCCGACTTGATTTGGGCGAGGGTTTTGGGATGCTTGAGGCGCTTGCCGGCCTTCACGCGGACGATGGGAACCTTGGGATCGGTCGCGTCGACGCTGAGGACCGTTCCTGTGCCCACGGCGGTGCGCTCGTCGCCGGTGTGGTAGAAGACCCATTTCGTTCCCGGCTTCATCTCGCGCAGGTGTTTGACGGCCGTGGGATTCGTCACGCCGTCCCACACGGTCTCGCCGTCGCGCACCAAGTCGTCGAAGCAGTAGACGCCGGGTTCTGATTTGAAGAGGAAGTAGGTCATGGACAGTTGACAGTTATCAGTTCACAGCTCGTAGTTCGCAGCGGACAGTTCACGGCTGACGGAATACCACGTTCCATTCCCTATTCCCTACTCCCTGTTCCCTGCCTTATTCCCTGCCCTTCTTCCGGATCTCGATGTTCAGCCGCTTGATCTTCTGGTTGAGGGTGGAAAGCGGGATGCGGAACTGCTCGGCGGCCTCGGTCTGGTTCCAGTTCGAGCGCTCGAGCTTCTCCACGATGATGCGGCGCTCGATGACTTCGAGGATGTCGAAGAGCGAGGAGTTGGGGTTGTGCTCGAGCAGGGCGTCCTGGAAGCTGCGGCCGGTGATGTGGCCGGGGAGCAACTCGGCGCCGATGATGGGGCCTGAGGAGAGCACGACGCCGCGCTCGATGGCGTTCTCGAGTTCCCGGACGTTGCCCGGCCAGTCGTAGTCGATCAGCGCACGCATGGCGTCGTTCGACAGCTTGCGCGGCGCGAGGTTGTTCTCGTTGGCGTAGAAGTCGAGGAAGTGCTGAACCAGCAGCGGAATATCTTCGCGGCGCGCGCGCAGCGGCGGCAGGTCGACGGTGATCACGTTCAGGCGGTAGAAGAGGTCCTCGCGGAACTTGCCGTCGCGCACGGCCTGGCGCAGGTCGATGTTGGTGGCGGCCAGGATGCGCACGTCCACCTGAATCTCCTGGATGCCGCCCAGGTGCATGAAGCGCTTGTCCTGCAGCACGCGCAGGATCTTGGACTGCGTGTCCAAGCCCATGGTGGCAATCTCGTCGAGAAAGAGCGTACCGCCGTTGGCGACTTCGAAGAGGCCCTTCTTCGACGCGATCGCAGAGGTGAACGCGCCCTTCACGTGGCCGAAGAGCGTGGACTCGAGCAGCTCCGACGGCATGGCCCCGGTGTTGATGGGAACGAAGGGCTTGTCCTTGCGCGGCGAGTTGGCGTGGATGGCCTTGGCGATGATCTCCTTGCCGGTGCCGCTCTCGCCCTGGATCAGGACCGTCGACCGGCTGGGCGCCACCTGCGCCACCAGGTCGAAGACCTTCAGCATCGACTCGCTCTTGCCCACGATGTTGGCGAAGTTGTAGCGCTGCTTGAGGGTGCGCTTGAGCTGGAGGTTCTCTTCCTCGGCGCGGCGGCGGGCCACCGCCGAGCGAATGTCGGCCAGCAGCTTCTCGTTGTCCCAGGGTTTCTGGATGAAGTTCTCGGCGCCGGCGCGGATGGCCTCGACCACGTTCTCCACGGTGCCGTAGGCCGTGATCATGATGATGGGCAGATCGGGCTGGCGCTCCTTGAATTGGGGCAGCAGCTCGAGCCCGCTCAGGCCCGGCAACGCGAGATCGAGAAGAACCAGGTCGAAGGCCGACTGGTCGAGCTGGCGCAGTCCCTCCTCGCCGTTGCCCGCAGTCTTGACAGTGTAATTCTCGAGGGAGAGCAGCACCTCGAGCGATTCGCGGATGCTGGCCTCGTCATCGACCACCAGGATGGATGCGGCGGGCGATGCGCCGTCTGCCGCCGGCATCGCAAGCGGCGCGTTCACGGGCAGTGCTCCCTCGGCAGCGGACTCAGGCATTGACGGTGTTCCTCATCAGGGGAAATTCAAGGTGGAAGGTGGTGCCTGCGCCGACCGCGCTTTCCACGTAGATCTTGCCGGCATGTTCCTGGATGATGCCGTAGGAAACCGACAGGCCGAGGCCGGTCCCGCGCTTGTCCCCGGGCATGGTCTTGGTCGTGAAGAAAGGATCGTAGATACGCTTCAGGTGCTCGGGCGCGATGCCGGAGCCGGAGTCGGAAACCAGGGCCTCGACGTGCCCGTTGACGAGCGTTACGACGCGCAAACGCCCGCCGCCGGGCATAGCCTCCTTGGCGTTCAGCAGCAGGTTCAGGAAGACCTGCTGCAGCTTGCCGGGGTTGCCGTGGATCGGCGGCAGCTCTTCGGCCAAGTCGAGATCGACCAGGATCTGCGCGGTCTTGAACTGGTGCTCCAGCAACGAGAGCGTATCGCGAATCACCTGATTCAGATCGGTGGAACGGAACTCCGTAGTCGAAGTGCGCGAAAAGTTGAGCAGCCCGTTGGCGATTTCGGCGGCGCGGAAGCTCTGCTGCGTGATCTTGTCCAGTACCGGGCCCAGGCGCGTGTCGCCGCGCATTTGCTTGGCCAGCATCTGCGCATACGAGGAAATGACGGCCAGCGGGGTATTGATCTCGTGCGCCACGCCGGCGGCGAGCAGGCCGATGGAGCTGAGCTTGTCGGATTGGGCAAGCTGCGTTTCCAGCGCTACGCGCTCGGTGATGTCGTCGACCAGCACGATGCGGCCTACGGGCACGAAGTCGCGCGAGAGCAGCGGAGCGATCGCGATGTTCGTAGTTCTCTGCTCGCCGGCGCGCGTCGTGAGACGGAACTTGTAGAGATGGTGCACGCCCTGGTCGCTGCGCATTCCCTCCAGCGCCTCGATGGCCTCCGCGGGAAAGACGGAGCGAAGATCCTGGCCGATGGCCTCGGCGCGGCTCAGCGCATACATGGCCTCCATCTGCGCGTTCCAGCTTTCGATGCGGTCGTCGAGGTCGATGGCGAAGATGCCCACGTTGATCGATTCGACGATGTTCTCGTTGAATTCTTTCAGGCGCTCGAACTCGGCGATCTTCTCTTCGAGCCGGGCGTAGAGGCTGGCGTTCTGCAGGGCGATGCCGATGTAGCTGGCAAGGGATTCGAGAAGTTCGACGTCTTCGCTCGACAGGAAGTCGCCTCCCAGCGTGCGGCCCAGTCCGATGACCGCGATGGTGCGGCTGGCGGTCTCGCCGATTTCAAGCGGTACGGGAGCGACGCGACAAGGCAGATAGTAGTTCAGGTCGAGCAGCGCGGCGGTGCGCTGCTGCGCCGCGGGCAGATGCAGGACCGCTTGCGCGTTCTCGAAAAAGATGTGCGAGTGGTCCTTGGCGCGATCGAAGTTGAGGAAACCGAGGTCCAGTTTCTCCCGCGCCCCGCTGATCTCGTCGGGCAGGCCGTGCGACGCCGCCAGCCGCAGGCGGCCCGACTCCTCGGTGAGGAAGACGGCCACGCGGGCCACCAGAAGGGTGCGCGGCAACTGCTCGACGATCGCGTTGAGCAGCGCCTGGAGATCGGTCTCGGAACTGAGGCCGCTTCCGAACTCGACCAGCGCTTTGCGGTAGTCGTAGCGGTGGCGGTCGAAGGCGCGATCGACCCAGCCTTGAATCCTCCGCTTGAGCGGATCGAAGATGGCGGCCGTGACCAGAATCGCGATCACCAGCGCCCACTCGCGCATGGTTTCAGGCAGTGTTTTGTGAACCGTCTCCGCGATCAGCGCGATGATGCCGAAATAGGCGCCGAGGATCAGCGCCGTGGCCAGCGTGTAGGCCACGCCGCGCTTGAAGATCAGGTCGGTGTCCATCAGCCGGTAGCGGACGATCGCCCAACTGAAGGTCAGCGGCAAGAAGATCAGCGACAGACCAGCCAGATTCGTCAACAACTGAGGCGGGTTCAGATGCAGCAGGTATGGAATCGCGTAGAAGAGCGTGAAGGGGAGAACCGCCAGCAGGGTACCGCGCGTGACCCATTTCAACTGCTGGCGCAGCAGCGGCGTGGTGGCACGGCTGTAGCTGCGCAGGAACAGGAGCGCCGCCCCCACGTAGAAGATCGCGTCGTAGGCGGTGGCGATCTGGTTCAGCCGGTCGAGCAGCAGCTTGGTCGCCTCGCGCGTCCCGATCGACCAGAGCCACAAGGCGAGCAGGCAGGCGCCGGGCGCATACACCGCGGGCAACAGCCAGCGACGGCGGAGCCGCTTGAACCGCTCCTCGGGGAAGCTGAGCGCGAAGTGGAGGAAGAGCGCGGGCTGCAGCGCCTCGGCCACCACGTTGGTCCAGAAGACCGTCCAGTCCAGCGTGTCGAGCTTGGTGGTGAACTTGAGCGCGTAGAGCGCGAACGAGACCAGGCAGAAGAGATAGAAATGCGTCGAGCGGGGCGCGCCCCAGCGGCGGAACAGAACGTAGAAGCCGATGATGAGGTAGATCAGGCCGATGATGCGCAGGCCGGATTCCAGGCTGCGATCCAGTGGCTCGGGGATGACCTTGACCGGCGTCTCCAGGGGGATCCCGGCGCGTGTGATTGCGTAGTAAACCTGGCCGTAAGGGCCGGTGGTGTAGAGAGCCCGCTCCAGATCGGCGACCCGCGCGACGCCGGCAACTTCCGCCGCCGGCGATTCGCTGACTCCGGTGAGCAAGTCTCCCACCTGGATTCCAGCACGCTGGCCGGGCTTGTCCGGCAGGACCTTCTGCGCCTTCAGGCCGCCCGCCGCCTCGCTCCACCAAACGCCGTCGTCGGGCTGGGCAAACTGCCTCTGCTCAAGGAGATTCAGCACCGCCAATACGAACAGCGCTGCTGTGGCCAGGGCCAGCAGCGTGGCTTGCACGCGGTTGAATAGGCTGGTCTCCATGTGAGGAAGTTCTTTTTCCTTCAATGCTTTGCTAGCACGTCGGTTGCCATGCAGGGAGCCATCGGCGGCAAGCACGGGACGATGCGCCAATCGCCTGAGAATACGCGTGATATGGACGTTACTTTCGGGGAAAAGGTCAACTTTGAGTGAAATGGATCACACCAAAAGTGCAAAAAACGAGAGGGAACATCCTGAGATGAGGATGAGCCTATGAAAAATGGTAGATTCATGATCCGAAGTGATTTAACTCGCGATCTGAATGAACTCAAAAAGCAACGAGCGCGGATTTGAAGGCGTTAGACCCCAGTCTATCCCTGGCCGTATGTGGCTTTTGGACCGTGCTTTCTCGAGTGATGGTGCTCCAGAACGTAGGGCGGGATCCCGGTCTCTGGCGCTCCCAGCAGCACGCTGCGGAAGGCCATCCGGGCGATGTACTCGAGGACGTCGGCGTGCTCGACGGCTTCGGCGGCGTCTTTGCCCCAGGCAAACGGGGCGTGCCCGGCCACCAGCACTCCGGGAACCGCGACCGGATCGAGGTTGCCCGCGCGGAAGCGGTGAACAATGACCGCGCCGGTATTCCTCACGTAGGCCTCCTCCACCTGCGCGGCGGTGAGCGGTTCGGTGACGGGGATCGGGCCATGGAAGTAGTCCGCATGGGTGGTGCCCAGGCACGGGATGGGGCGGACGGCCTGGGCCCACGCCGTGGCGAACTCCGAGTGCGTGTGCACGATGCCGCCGATCTGGGGAAACTCGCGGTAGAGCAGCGTGTGCGTGTCCAGATCGCTCGATGGCCGCAGCGAGCCCTCGACGATGTTGCCCTCGATGTCCGTGACCACCAGGTCGGCCGCGGTCATCTTGGCATAGTCCACTCCGCTGGGCTTGATGACCACGAGCGGGCGCTGGCCGGAACGGTCGATGCCGCTGGCGTTGCCGAAGGTGTGGGGCGCGAGACCGCGGCGGGCGATCTCCTGGTTGGCGCGCAAAACTTGTTCGCGAAGGGATTCAAGCAGCATGGCCGTCTACGAATAGAGTAAATCGACCGCCTGGAGCAGGACTCTGGAAATCGGCCCGGCTCGTGCCCGCCGGCATCTTGCACGGAGATGAGCCGGGGATGCTTCAATTCTCTGTGCGGTAAACTGAAGGTCGTCATCAAATTGTTCTTCAGCACTTGATTGCGGGCCTTCTCGCGGGCCAAATTGCGCGAGATCGCGGAGATTTGGCCATCAGCATATTCAATCATCCCGTTATTGCTACTGCCGCCGGTTTTGCCTCCCGGCCGGCGGCTCTCGTCTCGCCATTCGGCGTCTGGCAAATGGCGGTCTGTCGTGGCTGACGCTTCCGCTTCCCGCCTGGCGGGCGCGGCCCCCGGCGCCGGCTCGACCCGGTCCATTCCGGTTCCTTCCTCGGCCGTAACCCTCGCCGTCCCGCCGCACCGCTGGATGGTCGCCATCGCCGTGATGTCGAGCGCCGTCATGCAGGTGCTGGACACCTCGGTGGTCAACGTGAGCCTGCCGCACATTGCCGGCTCGATGTCGTCCAGCCCGGAAGAAGCGACCTGGGCGCTGACCAGTTACCTGGTGGCCAACGCCATCATCCTGCCCATCACCGGTTGGTTGGCGGCCGTGCTGGGCCGCAAACGGCTGCTGCTGCTGGCCGTGACCGGCTTCACTCTCTCAAGCCTGCTCTGCGGCCTGGCCCTCAACCTGCCCATGCTGATCGTCTTTCGCGTCATCCAGGGCCTGACCGGCGGCGCGCTGCAGCCGTTGTCGCAGGCCATCCTGCTCGAGGAGTTTCCCGGCAGGGAGCAGGGCAAGGCGATGGCCTTCTGGAGCCTGGGAATTATCGCGGCGCCGATCTTCGGCCCCACGCTCGGCGGCTGGATCACCGACACCTGGACCTGGCGCTGGGTCTTCTTCATCAACCTGCCCGTAGGCGTGCTCAGCCTGCTGCTGATCTCCGCGTACGTGTACGATCCGCACTACCTGCGCCGGCACAAAATGGGCGTCGATGCCTGGGGCATCGGCATGTTGGCGGTGGGCATGGGCGCGCTGCAAATCATGCTCGACAAGGGCCAGGAGAAGGACTGGTTCGGCTCGACCATGATCTGCTGGCTGTGCGTGATTGCGGCCGCCTGCTCGATCGCCTTCGTGGTGCGCGAGCTGCGCGCGCCTGACCCGATCGTGCACTTCAAGCTGCTGCGTTCGCGCACCTTCGCCTCCGGCATCGTCCTGGTCACCATCATGGGATTCGTCTTGTACGGCAGCCTGGTGCTGCTGCCGCTGTTCATGCAAACGCTTTTGGGCTGGTCGGCGACCACGGCGGGAATCTGGAACAGCCCGCGCGGCATTGGCACCGCGCTCTGCATGCCGCTGGTGGGCTATCTGCTGGGCAAGGGATGGGACGCGCGCTGGATGCTGATCTCCGGCTTCACCATCATGGGTCTCTGTTTCTTCAGCTACGCGCGCATGACGCTCCAGTCAGGCACCTGGGACATCTTCTGGATTCAGATCATTCAGGGATTCGGTCTCGGTTTTCTGTTCGTGCCGATGGCCACGCTGACCATGAGCCATATCCCCAGGGCGGAGACCGGCTACGCGACGAGCCTCTTCGCCGCGGTGCGCAACATCGGTTCCAGCATGGGCATCTCGTTCGTCACCACCATGCTGGCGCGGCGCAGCCAGTTCCACCAGCAGGTTCTCGGCAATCACCTCACGCCTTCGAGCCCGCTCGGGCAGCAGGCCATGGCGCAATTCGCGCCCTTCCTGGCGCATCAGGGATTCGACCGCGTCACCGCCACGCAAAAGGCCGGCGGACTCCTCTACCGGCTGCTCGGGCAGCAGGCGGCGCTGCTGAGCTACGCAGATGCCTTCTACCTGATGGGAATTCTCATCTTGCTCAACATTCCCGTTGTGCTGTTCATGAATCGCTCGGAACACGACCACCACCCAAGCGAGGAAATAATGGTGGAGGCCGGCTAGCGGCAAGCCTGCCGCTGGTTTACGCTCTCAGCCAATACGGCTTCGGCACGACCGTATTCATCTCGGCAAATTCGGCGTCGGTGAGCCGGAACGCTGCGGCGCTCACATTCTCTTCCAGATGTTTGACGTTGCCCGTTCCGGGGATGGGCAGCACCGCCGGAGAACGGCGCAGCAGCCATGCCAGCGACACCACCGCCGTCGAGACTTTCCGCGCGGCGGCGATCTTCTCCACAACTTCATTCGCCTTGCGCCCCTGCGCCATCGGCCCCCAGGGCAGAAACACGATTCGGTTGACCGCGCAGAAATCGAGTACGAAGTCCCACTCGCGGTCGCTGAAGCTGTAGCGGTTCTGCACGCTCGCGATGGGCACGATCATCCGTGCGCGGTGGATGTGCTCCAGCGTCACGTTCGAAAGCCCCACGTGGCGGATCTTGCCCTGCTCCTTGAGCCGCGCCAGCGTCTCCATCGAGGCGTCGAAGTTGACTGCCGGATCGGGCACGTGCAACTGGTACACGTCGATGCGCTCCAGGTGCAGGCGCTTCAAGCTGCCTTCGAGTGCCTGCTCGATGTGCGCGGGGCTGGCGTTGTGCTGCCAGACTCCGGGGCCGTGCCGCGTCCATCCCGCTTTGGTGGCGATTACCAGTCCGGCCGGGTACGGGTAAAGCGCCTGCGCGATCAGCTCTTCCGAGACGTCGGGACCGTACGAGTCGGCAGTGTCGATGAAGTTGACGCCCAGCTCGACGGCGCGGCGCAGCGTGGCCAGCGCGGCGTCGGCGTCGGCCGGAGGACCCCAGATCCCCTGGCCGGTGATGCGCATGGCGCCGAAGCCCATGCGGTTAACGGTGAGATCGCGACCGAGTATGACAGTGCCGGCTTGCGCTGCGGGTGGAGTTCCTGCTCCGTCATTCATTTGAGTGTCTCCTTAAATGGTCACTTCCCACCCCGGCTCGTAGGTGCGCGCCCAGTACTTCATCGCCTCGGCATCGTTGCGGATGTGTCCGGTTTCGGTGTCGATGCGCAGCACGCGGTCGACATACCAGGCGATATTCGAAAGCAAAAGCATCGTAACGGAAATATTGGCGATCTCGACCGGCGAGTGGAGCTTCTCCTCGCCGCGGATGGCGGAGATGAAATTGGCGAAGTGGGAGTCGGTCAACGCATCGGCGCTGAGCAGGTCGCTGGTCGAGCTCTCGTGGCCCGTGCGGTACTGGTCCGTCTGATTGCCCTTCCAGTCGTAGACGTCGTAGCCCGAGCGGTCGAGGACCACCGAGCCTTTCGTACCCAGAATCAGCGCGCCGCGGTCGCGGCCGTAGGTGTGCATCCCCTGGCAGGAGCGGCCGTCCCAGGAGATTGACTTGCCCGGGTACTCGAAGTTGGTGACGAGCGTGTCGGGGAACTCCCAGTCGTCTTTGAACTGATAACGCCCGCCGCTGGCGGTGACGGCCTGGGGAAGCTTGGCATCGAGCGCCCAAAGGCATACGTCCACCTCGTGCGTGCCGTTGTTGAGTGTCTCTCCCGTCCCGTAGCGCCGCAACCAGTGCCAGTTGTAGGGATGGATGTTGTCCTTGTACTCGCTGCGCGGCGCCGGGCCCTGCCACAGGTCCCAATTCAGCGTCGCCGGCACGGGCGCAGGCTTGCCGATGCCCATCGATGCGCGCGTGTTCGCGTACCAGGCCCGTGCGGCATAGGCCTCGCCGATCAGCCCTTCGTGGATCTGCCCGATAATCTTGATCGAGTGCGCCGACGACCGCTGCTGATCGCCCGCCTGCACCAGCTTCCCGTATTTCTTCTGCGCCTGAAGCAGCAGCTCGCCTTCGCGCAGGTTGTGGCTTGAGGGCTTTTCCACATAGACGTTTTTGCCGGCCTTCAGCGCCAGCACGGCCAACGGCGTGTGCCAGTGGTCGGGCGTGGCGATGGTGATGGCGTCGACCTCGCTTGACGCCAGAGCCTGCCGGAAATCGGTCACGGCCTTCGGCGCGTAACCCAGCGCCTGCTCTGCCAGGCCGGCGAATTTTGCCAGCACCCCGGAATCGACGTCGCAGAGATAGGCCACGCGCGCCGTCTTGCTGTTGGCCGCCAGCGACGAAAGATGCGCGTGCCCGCGGCCGTTCAGTCCGGCGATGGCGAAGTTCAGCCGGTCGTTCGCGCCCAGAATCCGCGCATAGCTCTTTGCCGTGGACGCCAATGCCGACCCCGCCACACCTGCGGCCAGCCCGTTCACGAACGTTCTCCGGGAAATCATGTCTATAGCCCTCCATGTCGATTCCCGCTCTCGCCGTCATGGCCTTGGCTTTGTTGCGCTGAGGCCCATCGGCGGTGCGAGCTCGCGATTGCCGCAACCGATTATATCGTCGCGCCCTTTGCATCTGGTCGGACCTCCTGTGTCAGCCGTCACAGGCGCGAAAATGGAGGCTGGGGGTTTGTAAACTTCCGCCGCATGAAAGCGTCTACCAAAACGATGGCCGCAGGATCAGCAGTGAAGCCCATGACCGTGGACTCCGCGGAGGAGCTTGCGGCGCGCGAGTTTGAACGCGTCGTCGAACGCCATCGCCCGCAGATCTTCCGGTTCCTGCTGGCATCGTTGCGGAACACGGATCTTGCGGAGACGCTCACTCAGGAGTGCTTCCTGAAGGCACACCGGAACTGGAAGCACTTTCGCGGCGAGTCGAGCGCGATGACCTGGCTGATGCGGATTGCCATCAACCTGCAGAAAGACCACTGGCGCAACCGGCGGCTGCAGTTCTGGCGGCACACGCAGACCAACGCGGTCGACATGGACGAGGCCAGCGATTGGCTGCCGAACGGCGAGCGCGACGCCGAGCAGCAGTTGCTGGCGCGCGAGCAGGTGGCGCAGGTTTGGAAGGCGGTCGAGAAATTGAGCAGGCGGCAGCGAACGGTGTTCTTGCTTCGCTACATCGAGGAGCGGGACTTGAACGAGATTGCGCAAGACACCGGCTTGAGCGAAGGCACGGTGAAGGCGCACCTTTCGCGGGCGCTCGGCAGAGTGCGCGCGGAGTTGAAGGGAACACGATGAGGAATCGATTGGCGGGAGAGGTCGAGGATCCAGTGGTGGCGGAGGCGCTGAAGAACTTCAAGGCCAGCGTCGATGCCTGGAGCGAGGCGGCGTACAGCCGCCCCCGGGCGGCCGTCTACACGCTGCGGCATACCTGGCGGCTGGCGACCGGTTGGGCGTTGGGGTTGGTGATTGCGGCCGGCAGCCTGGCAGGCTGGATGGCCGAGCGGCATCATCGGCAGGAGCCGGCGCGCATCGCCGCTGGCAAGGCGGCGCAGAAAGTGGCACAGCAGCAGGTGGTAGCACAACTGCCTGCGGCGGCGGTTGCGCCGGTGCCCGCGGCAACGCAGCAATCCAACGCGTCCACTGTGACTGCGGAGGATGAGGATTTGCTGGCATCGGTTGACAGCGATGTCTCAAGAGAAGTCCCGGCGGCGATGGAGCCTCTGGCTCAACTCATCGACTCGAACGGGGCCAAACAGGAAACACAGAAGAAGGCGGGAAAGGGTCCCTTGCAGGACAAGGGCGGAGAACAGCAATGAAGATGGCGCGATTGATTTTGGCGTTAGCGGGAGTTCTGTTGGCGGGAGGATGGGCCGTTGCGCAAGGGCCGGGCGAAGGCATGATGTCGCCGGGGTTCGGGCCGCAACGGCCTCCCATAGAGGGAGCGTTCGGCTTGGCCGGCGGGCACTTTTGGAACAACCCGAAGCTCGCACAGCAGTTGAACCTGACCGACGATCAACGCAAGGTCATGGACGGAATCCTGCAGGATCACCGGATGAAGCTGATCGACCTGCACGCGACCTTGGAAAAGGCCGAAACGGCAATGCTTCCGCTGATCAAGGCCGACACGCCGGATCGCGGGGCGATCGAGGCGCAAATCGAGAAGATTGTCGCGGCGCGGGGAGATCTGGAACGGGCGAATGCGCGATTCCTCTTGGATATCCGGTTGCAGTTGAAGCCCGACCAGTGGAAACAGTTGGAGGCGTTGCGGGAAAAACGCATGGAACGCGAAGGAATGCGCGAGCACGGTCCGGGACCTTGGGGTCCGGGTGGCCCGCGTCCGGGTGGCCCGGGCCAGGGCGGACAGTTCCGCGGTCCCGGCGGACGTTTCCCGGGGCAAAGGCCGCCGTCACCCGATGCGGCTCCGCAACCCGACGCGGCTCCGCAAGCAGCTCCTGCGCCCGCGCCAGCGCCGGGAGCGGGATCGGGCCAGGAGCAGTAACCACTTTGAGCGCGGCGACGTTAACGCTGCGAACGCACCAAACCGCGAACTCGAGCCTATGAGCGCGGAATCAGTTCTGGGCCTAGCAAACTGACAGAAGCATTTGGGGCGGCAGGGGGATTTCCCCTTGCCGCCGTTTTTTCGCGGCTGCGGCTCGCCGCATATCGGCCTAACAGCGGCATGGCGTCCATCGAGTGCCGTCACCAGCACGAGACGCCTCCCCGTTCGGGTTTTGTACCATCAGGAGTTGAGGAGCGCCTTGTGCCCAACCTTGCCGCCGCCGACTGGCTGATCCTGCTGATCTACGTCTTCTTCATGCTGATGGCCGGTTTTTCGCTCAAGCCGGCCATCGCGGGCAGCGCGGAGTACCTGCAGGCGGGGCGCAAGTTGCCGGGCTGGTTGTGCGGGTTGGCCTTCGCCGCCGCCGGCCTGGGCCTGCAGGCGCCGGCCGTACTCAGTGCGGCGGGCGCGCGTTACGGCTTCCAGAGTGTCCCCTTCGCGATTCTGGGCGGCGTTCTCCCCATGCTCTTCCTCGCCCTCTACCTGATGCCGCTCTACCACGGCTCGAAGGCCCGCACCCTGCCGGAGTTCCTCGCCCTACGCTTCGACGCCAAGACGCGCGTTCTCGCGGCCTGCCTGTTCCTCCTGTCCGCCGTCACCGGAGCGGCGTTCTCCCTGTTCGCGATGGGACGTGTGTTTGCCGCGCTGCACGTATTCGACCAGCCCATCCACTCCGCCGGCCTTGGCCCCGCAGCCGCCTTCTCCGTAACCATCGCTCTGTCCGCGGCGCTCGTGCTCGCAACCGCCCTGTTGGGCGGGCTGGGCAGCTCCATCTACTCTCAGGCAATGCAACTCTTCCTCGTCGCCGCCGGTTTTCTCCCGGCCGTTCTTCTCGGCCTGAAGCAGCTTGGATGGAGCGGGTTGAAGGCCGCCGCCGCGTCGGCTGGATCGACATATATGCAGGACTGGAACGGAGGCAGCGCTTCGGCGATCGCCGCCTTTCTGCTCGCGGCCGGCCTGGGTCTCGTCTTCGGCGTCGTGTTCTGGTGCGCCGACTTCCGCGTTCTGCAGACGGCGATGGCGGCTCGCAGCACAGAGTCGTCGCGTCGCGCTGTCCTGGTGGCCGCAGCGCTCTGGATACTGCTCCCCCTGGTGCTCATCCTGCCGGGCATCGTCGCGCTGGGACTGCCCACTCCGCGCACCACCATCTCCATCCGCAACGAGAACGGCGCGATTCTTCACGAGATCACGGTCGTGCCTCTCGCAGCGGAAGCGGGCCAGGGGCTGGTTCCGGCGGTGATAGACCCGTCGACCGGCAAGCCGCAGCGCCGCGCCGACGGGCGCAACCTCCTCGACTACCCGCAAGCCGCCCCGAACGCGCTCGTGCATTACCTGCCCATGGGCCTGCTCGGCCTCGGAATCACCGCACTGCTGGCTTGCCTGATGAGCGGCATTTCCGCGAGCGTCACGGCATTCAGCTCGGTGGTCAGCTGCGATCTCTACCAGGCGCTTCTTGGGAAAGGCGCGAGCGACAAGCGCCTGCTCATGGCCGGCCGGATCGCCGCGGCTTGCGCCTTGATGATCGCTTATGGCGCAGCCTGCGCCGCGTCTGCCTGGGGCTGGAAGCTCGAGAGCATCGCTGCCGCCTTCGCGCTCGTCAACGCGCCGCTGCTGGCGGCGATTCTGCTCGGCGTCTTCTGGAAGCGCACCACCGGCCACGGCGCGTTCGCCGGAATTGCCGCGGGCTTCGCGGCGGCTTTCGTGCCTTCTGCGCTCCTGCTCTTCGCCGACGCGCGCAACGGATTCATTGCCGCACTCGCTCGTTTCCACGACCAGAATGGCTTGGCACTAAGCTTCTGGACAGTGCTCGCCGGCTTCGCGGTCAGCCTCATCGTGGCCGCGGCGGTCAGCACGTTGTCGAAGCCTCGCCCCGACGACGATCTCAAGGGGCTCGTGCTCGCGCTCGCGGAGCGGAAGCCGGCGAACAAGAAATGGGGCAAGCGGCCCGAGGCGGTTGCCGGCGCGATCCTGTTGGCGGCGATTGCGGTGAGCCTGATCTTTCTTTGAACGGTGAGGGACAACGATGTTCTACGATGCGCGCGTCTCTATGGGTATGCTCTTCACGCTGATCGGGACCGTCCTGATGGCCTTCGGACTGGCCACGCGCGGCCATGCAGAGATCTATGCCGCGAGCCTGGGTGTCGACGCGAATCTGTGGTGGGGGCTGGTGCTGCTTGCGTTCGGCATCGTCGTGATGACGCTGGGCCGGCGCGGTCAGGCACGGCTCGACAGGGCAGCAGGCGGGGGTAACGAACCGGTGAGGCGGAAAGCGCTGCCGAAAAAGACGCGCAGCCGCTGATGGCTCGGCGCCGAAACCTGGGGCGCGGCGGTTCAGCATCGGATTGGGGAGAACGGATCAATGACCGAAAGGACGTTTCGAGTTCTGCTGAGCGCGGGCGCATTCCTTGCGGCGCTCTGCGGATTGGCGATCGCGCAGGAACCCGCACCGGCCGCGGCAAACGCACCAGAACAGCAGAAGATCGAATTCCACCTTGTGCAGAAGGAGATGTTCGTACCCGCGCCTGGGGTGTTTCCGCGCGGCCTCGACGTGCTCGAGGTGTACTATACGTTGCCGGGCAAGCATCCTCTCGTCGTCCTCACGCATGGAACCGCGGCCGACCAGGAGACGCGATCGCGGATAACTCCCTGGGCGCAGATGCCGCAGGCACAGTGGTTCGCGCGGCGCGGCTATGTAGCCATGGTCGTGGTGCGCGCAGGGTATGGGCGATCCGGCGGCAAACAGGACACCCAGAGCGGCGGCTGCCATTCGAACTCCGGCAGCTTTCAGGATGCAGGCGAAGCAAGCACGCAGGACCTGCGCGCGGTGATGGATTATGCCAGGACCCTGCCTGAGGTGGACGCCACGACCATCCTCAGCGCCGGAGTTTCAACAGGCGGCTTCGCGCAGGTCGCGCTCTCCGCCGGCCCGCCGCCGGGGTTGAAGGCCGCCATCAGCTTTGCCGGCGGCCGCGGCGGCGACGGCCACGAGAACAACTGCGACCTGCCTGGGGTGATCGACGCCTTCAAGAACTTCGGCAAGCAAGCACACAAGCACGGTGACCTCCCCATGCTCTGGATCTACTCGGAGAACGACCATTGGTTCCCGCCCGCCATGGCTCGGCAGTTCGAGGCGGCGTACACCAAGTCCGGAGCCTCGATCCAGTTCCTGATGGTGCCGCCCGACGGAAACGACGGGCACCATCTCTACATGCACGTCGCCGCCTGGTCGGATGTTGTCGAGGGGTTTCTCAAGGCGCACAATCTGCTCCCGCTCGGCGATCGCGTGCTGCCGGAGCCTCTGCCTCCCAATATCCCCATGCCGGCCGCATTGAAGGCGACCGACGCGGAGACGTGGCGGCGATTCCTGCTCGTCCCTCCGTTCAAGACGCTGGTTGCCGATGAAAAAGGCGCGCTATGGATCTCGGGGGCGGGTTTCGATCAGTCCCTGGCCGACGATGCGGCGAAAGAGAAGTGCAAGAGCGCCGGGGGCGCTCATTGCATCATCGTGGCCCGAACCCCCGGCGCAAACTAGCTTCTGAGCGATCGCTCCACTACTGCAAAAAGGCACGGATCGAGTCTCTGTTCCCTGTTCCCTGTTCCCTGCTTTTGTCACTCGCTTTTCGCGCTGAACCGCATCGTCCGGTAGTCGAAGGTGTAGCTTTTGAGCTGCTCGAGCGCGTCGATCCCAAGCACGCCATACACATCGTCGTGCGCGGCCGAGCCGAGAGGCGCCGTTAGAACGGGAATGTAGTGCAGGCGAATGGTGGTGTCGCCGACGGCCAGCGGAACCGTCTCCGCCACGTATGCGGACTGTGCCCCAGAGCCCATCCCGGGGAACGAAACGCTCTGCACCTTCTGGCTGTTGAACTCCGCGGCGTGCTCGCCGAACCAGCGCGAGGTGAAGTAGGTCTGCTGGCCCCCCGGGTCGATCGCGAACATCCGGTCGTCTTCTGTGCCCGGAGCGCCGTCGGCAGCTCCGCCGGAGGCATCCTGCGCCTCTGAATCGCCAGCCGTCTCGGGCGCGCGGCCCAAAGCCACAATGATTCGGTCGCCGTCGAGATAGAATCGTGCACCGGCCGTCAGCAGATCGTTCGCGCCGCTGCCTGCGATCTCCTTCGCCGGCCGCACCTCGATCGTGTTGTCTCCGAAGGTCAGGCTGCTCATCGCGGCCATTGCCGGGTAGCCGAGAACGCCTTCGACCTGGTAGCCGGAGCTCTTGAAGAAGTAGTCCGCGTCTTCGAAGACGAAGGCCGTCACGTTGTGCAGCGTCAGCCGCCCGCCGATGGTGAGGCGCGGGATGACGGTAACGTGAACCTGAATGGGATGGCCGGTGAGCGTGCGGATCGACGCGGACGCGTCGGAGACGGTCAAACCAATGTTCTTCGCCGTAGAGCGCGCGATCAGGTTGAACGGCGCGGTCGGGTCGAGCATCCACGTCCGCGAGCGCGCGCCGATGAACACCGGAACGTCGATCAGCCCCAGCGGATTGATGCTCACCTGCAGCCGGAACGGCTCGCACGGATCGGCGGTCGTCGGGGGATTGTTCTTCGCCAGCGGCAGCAGCTTGAGCGGCATCTCGATCTCGTCCTGCTCATCGGGGCTCAGGCTCGCGTGCAACCGGCTGTCGAGCGCCTGATAGGCCTGCCCGGCCTTCGCCCAGTCGCCCCGGCGCAGATAGTCCTCGGCAAGCGTCTCGCGCAGCAGCTTCTCCTGCGCAACGTCGCCCGCGGCGCTCACCCGGTCGACCAGCGGCTCGAGCAGTTGGATCGATTGCGCGAGATCGTTGTCGCGATTGGCCAGGACGCCGCGGTAGAACTGCGCCTGCTCCGCCGAAAGCTGGCCGAGCTGCGCCTGAACGCCGCGGAACTGGTGATCGGCGAGCAGGTTGCGCAGGCGCGCGTCAGTCATCGGGCCGCTCGAGGTTCCGGTGCGGAACTGCGCATTCTCGCCCGGTTGCTGCGCGATCGGTTGCCCCGCCTGCTGCGCGACAAGCGGCGCCAGGCATACGGCGGCCGCAATCGCCAGAGCCAGCCCCATCATCGGCAGCGTCGCGCAACGCGCAGTGCTCGGGAAACGCCGGCCGCTCCTTGCCGCAGCTCGCAAAACGCGTTCCATTCTGCAATCGACGTTACCAGATTCGCGCGGCCGTTTTCTCCGACGGACGGTCGTACGCGTCTTTAAGACGGTCTTTACACATTGCCCGCTAGACTTGAAGCAGGCGATGAAGCGCAAGACGATTGCACATTACGAGATTCTGCGGCGGCTCGGCGCCGGAGGCAGCGGCGTGGTCTACGCGGCCAACGACACCCTTCTGCAGCGGCCCGTGGTGCTCAAGATGCTGCACACCGGCCAGCTCACCGCCGAGCAGATGCGCTCCACCGTTCTGCGCGAGGCGCGCATGGCTTCGGCCATCGAGCATCCTAACGTCTGCGCCATCTACGAGATCGGCGAGAGCGGCGACGAGGCCTACATCGCCATGCAATTCGTTCCCGGCCAGCCGCTCGACCAGTTGATCGCGCGCGGGCCAGCGAACCTGCAACTGGTGCTCTCGGTCGGTATCCAGATCGCCGACGGATTGCAGGCCGCGCACGCGCTCGGCATCTTCCACCGCGACCTGAAGCCGCAGAACGTGATGCTGACCGACGGCGGCCTGGCCAAGATTCTTGACTTCGGCCTGGCGAGGCGGCTGGCGCCGGAGGACGCGAACTTCGACCCCGCCAAGCCGGCCGCCAGCCGCACCGCAGGGGCCACGCACACGGCCCGCGGCGGCACCATCCGCTACATGGCCCCCGAGCAGTTCGTCACCGGCCAGTCCAGCGTGCAGTCCGACGTGTGGGCGCTCGGCGTCATCCTCTATGAGCTCGCCAGCGGCCGCCATCCTTTCGCGCGGCCCGACGCCGAGGACTTCCAGGCGATTCGCGCCATCCAGTTCCAGGAGCCGGAAGACCTGAGCGCGTTCGTGCCGGAGATTTCGCCCGAACTGAAGAGCGTGATCGCGGCCTGCCTCGAAAAGAACCCCGGCGCGCGCACGGCCTCCGCCGCGGAAGTCCGCGAGAGCCTCAAAACCATCATGAAGGCGTTGCGTATTGAAACGGGGATCATTCCCGGCGACGCCGCGGCCAGCCTGCCCGCAACTGGAGCAGCAGCGGAAAAGCGCGCCACGGGCCTTCTCTCTCTGCTCGCCGAGCGCTTTCGCGAGTCGGCCGGCGAGCAGAGGACCCAGAACTCGCTTGTCGTGCTGCCCTTCGTCAACCTCGGCGCCACTGAGGCCGCGCCGCTCTACGGTTACGCTCTCGCCGACGCCATCGGCGCGCGGCTGGCGCGCATTCCCTCGCTCGTCGTCCGCCCCTCAAGCGCGCTGATGCCGCTGGCCGGCGCGCAGCCCTTCGCGCAAATGGACCCGCTTGCCGTCGGCCAAAAGCTGCTCGTCAAGTTCGTCCTCGCCGGCAGCTTCGTCCGCTCCGAAAGCGGCTTCGACCTCAACTGGCAACTGCTCGACGTCACGTCGCAAAGCGTGCGCTCCGGTGGCTCCATCCGCGTGCCCTCGCTCGATCTGATCGCCGTGCAGACCGAAATCTCCAACGAGGTCTTTGCCACGCTGCAAGGCGCGCGCGGCGCGGAATGGATCGACGCCGCGTGGGCCGGCCAAGGCTCCGACGCGCAGCGCGGTTCGTCGCGCGAAGCGTCGCTGCCCGAACCGCTGAGCGAACGCTATCTGCAGGCGCGGGCCCTGCTCAGTTCGTTCATGGTGCGCACCGGCTCGCGCAGCGATCTAGACCGCGCTCATGCGCTCTTCACCGGCGTGGCCGCGGCCGATGCCGCCTTCGCCCCCGGCTGGACCGGCCTGGGCATCGCCGAGCTGCAGTACGCGCGGCACGGATTCGGCGGCCAGATTCACGTGATGCGCGCGCGCCGCGCCTTCGACGAGGCGCTCAAGCTCGATCCCGCGTCCACTGAGGCCAACCTCTACCGCATCTACATGCTGCTGTCGCGCGGCGAGAAGGAGTCGGCGCGCCACGGAATCGCCAGCCTGCTCTCCAACGCCGCCAACGACTGGAACGTGCACATGGTGGCCGGCCTGGCGCTGCGCGGCGACGGCATGTACGACGAGGCGCTCGCCGAGTTCAGCCGCGCCCTCCAGCTCAACCCCGCCAATGCCGCCATCCTCTACAACCATCGCGCCCGCGTCTACCACTACCGGAACCAGATCGAGCTGGCCGGCGACGAGCTCGAGAAAGGCCTGGCGCTCGAGCCGCGCCAACCGTTGCTGCGCACCTCGGCCGGCTACCAGCAGATGCGCCTCTGCAACCTCGATGCCGCCATCGAGATTCTGGAGGGCGTCATCGAAGACGACCGCTCCATGCGCATCGCCGTGCCTACGCTCGCCATCTGCTACGTGCAGCGCGGCGCGCGCGAGCAGGCCGCGGCGCTGCTCGAAGACGACACCCTGGCCGCCGCCGAAGCCGACAGCGAGATGGCCTACCGCCTGGCAACTTACTTCGCCGTCGAAGGCGACTCCAGCGAGGCGCTGCACTGGCTGCGTCGCGCCATCTATCTCGGCAACGAGAACTATCCCTGGTTCCAGAAGAATCCCGCCTGGAACAACCTGCGCACCAACTCCGACTTCGAGCGCATCCTCGAAGACCTCAAGAAAAGCTTCCGCAAGAACCAGAAAACCTGGAAGCGATTGCTCGAGGAAGTGCCGTCAGCGGCAGAGTGACCTCTATCGCCGATCATCGCTCAAACGCGCGAAGGCATTGCCTCGCTCTCCATCCACGCCAGGCCGTGGCGCTCATAGGGCAGGTAGACCGGCTCCCAAATGTAGTTCAGCAACTGGTTTCTCAGCACGGTTTCGTCGAAGATCGGCGAGAGGCCCTCGGCAATGGCTTGCTTGCCCACCGCCTCGGCCACCACCAGGCTCACCTTGCGCGCGTCGGCGATGGGCGGCAGCAGCGGAGCGTTGCGGTCGGTTCGCGCCGGCGAAACGGAGGCCAGAGCCTTGGCCGACGCCATGATCATCGCGTCGCTGACGCGCTGGGCATGGGAAACGAGAATTCCGAGCGCGAGGCCCGGAAAAATGTAGGAGTTGTTCACCTGCGCGATGCGGACGAGGCGGCCGTCGATCTCCACCGGATCGAAGGGGCTGCCCGTCCCCACCAGCGCGCGGCCCTCGGTCCAGCGCAGCAGGTCGGCCGGCGTGGCCTCCGATTTCGAGGTCGGATTCGAGAGCGGAAAGATTACCGGCCGCGGCGTGTGCCGAGCCATTTCGCGCACAATCTCCTCGGTGAACGCCCCGGCCTGCGCGCTGACGCCCACCAGCACCGTCACTTTAGCGTTGCGCACCGCGTCGAGCAGCGAGATGGAGCACGGGTCCGGCCCTGAAGCCGCGAGCTTCCACCCGGCCACGTCCTTGCGCTTGCGCATCATGCGCACCTGGCTGGGCCGCGCGCCTTCGCAGCCCTCGATCAGCAGGCCGTGGCGGTTGAACGAGTAGATGCGCTTGCGCGCCTGCTCCTCGCTCAGGCCTTCTTCTTTCATGGCCGCGATGAGCAGATCGGCGATGCCGATCCCCGCCGATCCCGAGCCGAACATCGCGATCGTCTGTTCCCGGAGTGGAATGCCTGTCGCGTAAACGGCAGCCAGCAGCGTGGCCGTCGTCACCGCCGCGGTTCCCTGAATATCGTCGTTGAAGGTGCACAGCCGGTCGCGGTAGCGCTCGAGCAGCCGCGCCGCGTTGTCGCCGGCAAAGTCCTCCCACTGCAGCAGAATGTGCGGCCAGTGGTTCTCCACGGCCGCCACAAAAGCCTCGATAAAGTCGTCGTACTCCTGCCCGCGGACGCGATGATGCTGCCAGCCGATGTAGATCGGATCGTTGAGCAATGCGTCGTTGTCGGTGCCCACATCGAGCAACACAGGCAGGCAATGTTCCGGAGGAATTCCGCCCAGCGCCGTGTACAGCGCCATCTTGCCGATCGGAATGCCCATGCCGCCTGCCCCCTGGTCGCCCAGGCCCAAAATGCGCTCGCCGTCGCTCACCACGATGCAGCGCACGTCTTCAAAGTGCCGGTCGGTCAGAATGCGGCCGATGCGATCCTTGTTTGGGTAGCTGAGAAACAGCCCGCGCGGCTTGCGCCAGATCTCCGAGAAGCGCTGGCAGCCCTCGCCCACCGCCGGCGTGTAGACGATGGGAAGCAGCTCCTCGATATTGTGCGTGATGAGCGAGTAGAAGAGCGTCTCGTCGTTGTCCTGCAGGTCGCGCAGGTAGGCGTATTTTTCAAAGGCGGAGCTCAGGCTGCTGAGGTGGCGCTGGCGGCGCGCGCGCTGGTCCTCGAGGGTTCCGATGTGCGGTGGCAGCAGGCCGTGCAGCCCAAAGACGTCCCGTTCCCGTTCCGCGAAGGCCGTGCCCTTGTTGAGCCGCGGATTGGTCAGCAGATCGATTCCGTGGAGCCGCGTGCGTATCACGGCGTGCTCACGGCATTTCTGTGAGGGGGATTCGACGCTCATTGCGATCGCCTCCTTCCCGCAGGTCTGCCCTGCGGCGCTCTCAGACTAGCGCAGTTCTGTCGTTTCGAAGCAGAGGTACGGGCCGCTCAGGCTTGCCAGGGATCGAAGACGGCAACGCCGGTACGCTGGAAGTGGAAAACGTTGCGCGTCACGACGGTCATGCCGTGGACCAGTGCCGTTGCCGCAATCAGAGAATCGCGGTAGGAACACGGATCCGGGACGTGCAGTGAAGCGCATCGTTTCGCGATCGCGGTGTCGACCGCCAGAATGCGGCCCGCGAACGACGGCAGCACGTGGCTTTCCAGCCAGGCGCGAAGCACGGCCGCCTGCTTCGGATCGGACCGTTGTTTCTGGAGAACGCCCATCTCGATCTCCAGAATGCTGATCACGGAAAGGTAAAGACTCGACGGAGCGATACTCTGCGCCCAAGCGGCGACGCGAGCGTCCGGTTCGCGATTCCTCCTGGAACGGAGTTCCGACACGACGTTGGTATCGAGCAGGTATATCACGACAGGTCGGCCGGCACGGGAAACTCATCGCCTCCGAGCCTCGGCGGCTCAAAGTCGATCTCCGCGGCCTCCGGCATCGCCAGCATGTCGATGATCGATTTCTTCTTCCCCGCCAACTCTTCGTACTTTTCGATCGTCAGCAACACGTGCGCCGGCCGGCCGCGGTCGGTAATAAACACCGGCCCCCTTCGCGCCGCCCGCTTGGCGCGGCTCGTGTGCTGGTTGAATTCCCGGCTGGATAGTGTGGTAACCGCCACGGCGCGCCTCCTTGTAGCAACGTAGCTACATTATAGCGCAATCTCCGCCGACTCGAACGTCAGCAACACGATCTCCGGCCGCGTGCCCACACGCATCGGCGGACCCCACGTTCCAGCGCCTGTCGAGGTGCACACCTGCAGCGATCCGAAGCGGTGCAGCCCGCTGGTGAATCGCCCGAAGACGCGCCGCGTGAACCACGTGTACGGAAAAATCTGCCCCCCGTGCGTGTGGCCCGAGAGCTGCAGGCTGAACCCGGCCTGCTCCACGATCGGCAGCCGCGTCGGCGCGTGATTGAGCAGAATCGCGGACCGCGCGCGGTCTGGGCGCAGGCTTTCGAGCACGGCCTTCATGCGGATGATGTGCGTCGAGTCGCGGTAAAGCACGCCCGCAATCTCCATTCCGTCCACTTCCACCCGCTCGTTCGCCAGAACCCGGATACCTGCTCGTGCGATGGCTTCGATATACTGCGTCGCCGCGGTGAACTCCTCGTGATTGCCCGTCGCGAAGTAGATGCCGAAAGGCGCGGCGAGCTCACGAAAGGGCTCGACCAGCCGGTCGAGAACGGCATGTGTGCCGTCGAAAAGATCGCCGGGCAGAAACACGATGTCCGGCTGGAAGCGCGCGGCACGAGCGACGAGCCGCCGGCAGAAATGGACGCCGTTGATGGGGCCCAGGTGCAGATCGCTCAAAAGCACCGCGCGGCGTCCGCGCCACGATGCCGGCAGATCGGGGATTTGCACGGCGAAGCGGCGGATGCGGAGAATGCGTGCGTTGAAGAGTCCGTAGATCCCGGTCAGCGCCGCGATGGCGTAGATCGCCGCTGCTAGAGCAGCACGGATCTTGTCTGGATTCGCCGCCAGGTGCGACACTCGAACCGCGAACCACGCCAGCCACGCCAGGCACGACGCCCAGAAGAAGTAGTTGAGAAAACCGAGCCAGACCGCGGCCAGCCAATAGAGCAGCCGGACCACGCCATTCGAAAAACGGAACGAAACGAGCGACGCGGCCACGAAGCTGAAGGCCAGCACCAGCATCGCCGTGCGCAGATCCGTGATCGCAGTGGGCGTGAGGCCCGGCCAGAACGCGATCAACGTGGAATAGACCAACCAATGGCCAAGAAAGAGGATGCTCTGAATGACGAGAATCGCCAGGACTGGCCAGGCTTTCAAATCCGGTTCTCCTTGCATCCATCATTGCATGAGCCACGCCGGGGTTGTCCCAGGCGTTCGGAACACAGCGCGTGAAACAATCGTTCCATGATCACCGCCGCGGACAGCGCGCTGGGAATCTACATCTCCGTCCCCTTCTGCCGCTCGAAGTGCACCTACTGCAACTTCGCTTCGGGCGTGTTTCCGGCGGCGGACCATGCGCGCTACGTGGAACGCGTAATCGAGGACCTCACCGGCGCGCGTGCCTGGGCCGCGGCGCTCGGAGCGGGGCTGCCGCGCCGCGCGGACACTGTTTATCTGGGCGGCGGATCGCCGACGCTCCTCTCGCCGGAACTGCTCGCGCGGCTGTTCGCGGCCCTGCGCGCCGAGTTCGATATCGACCCCGGCGCCGAGATCACCATGGAGTGCGCGCCCGGCCAGTTCCCGGACGCTACGCTCGAAGCGATCGTCGCCGCCGGCGTGAATCGCGTCAGCCTCGGCGTGCAGTCATTCGTCGACAGCGAGGCTCAACCGAGCGGCCGATTGCACAACCGTTCGATCGTCGAGGCAGACATCGAGCGCCTCCGTGCGGCTGGCGTGACGAATCTGAACGTCGATCTGATCGCCGGCCTGCCTGGTCAGACTTTCGCCTCCTGGGAGGAATCGCTGGCGGCTCTCATCGCCTCCGGCGCTCCGCATTCGAGCGTCTACATGCTCGAGGTCGACGAGGACTCGCGGCTCGGCCGCGAACTGCTGGCGCACGGCTCACGCTACGGTGCGGCGCTCGTGCCCGGCGACGATGCCATCGCGCGGATGTACGAGCGCGCCATCGAGCGCCTGGAGGCTGCCGGACTGGTTCAGTACGAGATCTCGAACTTCGCCCGGCCCGGATTCGAGGCCCAGCACAATCTGCGCTACTGGCAGCGCCGTCCGTATCTCGGCGTCGGCCTCGACGCCTCCTCGATGCTATGTGCGGCAAGCTCTCTGAGCGTCCTCCGCACAACAACAACCGGCGACCTCACCACCTACCTCGCCGGTCCGGCCATCGCGGAGACGTCTTGGCTCCCGCCCAAGCGTCAACACGAAGAGGCATGGTTCCTCGGCCTGCGCACGAATGCAGGCGTCAACATCGCGGCGCTCGAGCGCGAGTTCGGCCGCCCGATCGTTCAACCGGCGATAGAGACAGTCGCCCGCCTCGCCGGCGACGGACTTCTCACATTCGACGGCGATCGCGCCCGCCTCACCGCGCGCGGACGCCTGCTCTCGAACGATGTCTTTCAGGAGTTCCTGGCGCCGGAAGCCGTAAAAGCGCCATAGGGCGAAACGGCCCTCCCACCCTCCTTCGTCAGTCGCGATCCGCAACGGGCGAATTCAGAGTGGGTCGGGAGAGAATCGCCCTACCACGCCAGCAGATCGTAGCTGCGCAACAGCGTGCCCGTCCGGCTCGCCACCTGGCACAGCAGATCGTCGCAGGCGTCCATGCCCAGCCGCGAGTTCCAGTGTCCGAAGGCATCCGAACATTTCTCCTGTTGGATGCATCGGCGGACATCAGAGAGGATTTAGAATTCGGCCCGCGATTCTCGGGCACTGCGGATGACCTTTGTGTGGTTTCGCCCGTCCACGCGCTGTGTCCGCCTCACGACACTGGGAGTCTCCGCTTCAAAACAGCCGCCGCATCCCCGCCCGGCCGGTCTGCTAATCCACGAAGTCCACATTCGGCGCGATGGGGATCAAGCCGCGCTCGTAGCCCAGATCGAGCAACTTCCGGATCGCCTCGCGTCCGTCCGCGCCGTAGTCCAGCGTGCGCTCGTTCACATACATGCTCACGAATTTGCTCGCCGACGTCGTGTCCAGGTCCCGCGCAAACTGCATGGCGTACTCCAGCGCCTGTTCCCGATGTTCGCGCGCGTGGCGGATCGAGTCGCGCAGAGCCTTGGAGACGATCTTGTGTGCGCTGGCGCCCAGCGAGCGCCGGATGGCGTTGCCGCCCAGCGGCAGCACAAGTCCCGTCGTCTCGCGCCACCACACTCCCAAATCGATCACCCTGAACAGGCCGTGGCTGGAATACGTCAGTTGCCCCTCGTGGATGATCAGACCGGCGTCGTAGGTGCCGGCGAGAATCTGGGGAATGATCTGGTCGAACGGAACGACGACCGTCTTCAACGCCGGATTGAAGATCTTCAGCGCCAGGTAGGCTGTGGTCAGCGTGCCCGGCACGGCGATGCGCAGGCTGCTCAAATCCTGCAGATCGAGTTTGCGGCTCGAAACCACCATCGGCCCGTAACCCTCGCCCACGCTTCCGCCGCAACCCATCAGGGTGTAGTTCTGCTGCAGGTATGGGTAGGCATGAAAGCTGATCGCCGTGACGTCGTAAAACGCTTCTTCGCGCGCGCGCCGGTTCAGGGTCTCAATATCGCACAAGGTGTGATTGAAGCGGTAGCCGGGCACGCGAACCTTCTGCGTCGCCAGGCCATAGAACATGAAAGCATCGTCGGAATCGGGGCTATGGGCGATCGAAATATCTACCGGGACTGCGGAGAGCTTTGAATCCTTGGTTTCGCTGCGCACGGCAGGGGAGGTCCTTTCGGCAACAAATAATCCAATTGACACAGCATCCGGCGCCTCGGGCGGCGACCGCGTTTTCGGCCCCCCTCCCGGTCACCTTACCGGCCCGCCGGCACGCGTTCCTACGGCTTCGCTTCCTGGTCGGACTCCTCGGCCAACCCTGGCGCCGCTGTCTGAAGTTTCCTGAGCCGGGCGCGGTGCAGCCAAATGTGGCGCGCCACGCCCGCCGCCGCAAACAGCAGTGCCCCGAGCGAAACGAGAAGAACGATAACCAGCCAGCGCATGGGACGGACTCACCCAAGGATACCAGAGCGCCCGCCGCAGCCGGCGGCTTCGTTCACGCGCCGCAATCCCCGCGCAGCGTTACGGCTCCGGCTCCTTCGCGGCTTGCAGACTTTCGCGCAGCCACTCCAGATAGGCATGGCTCCCGCTCTCCACCGCGAGCACCAGAAACTCGGGGGTGTCGTAGGTGTGCAGCTCCTTGAGGCGGGATTCGAGTGAGGGCAGCCGGTCGCCGTCCGTCTTGAGCAGAAGCAGCGCTTCGGCCGACGACTCGATCTGGCCCCGCCAGCGGTAAATGGAATGAACTGCCGGAAGGAGCGTGGCGCAGGCGGCCAGGCGCTCCTCGACCAGCGCGCGGCCCAGGCGCGCGGCCTCCTCGGCGCTCGCCGACGTGGTCATCACGATGCGCGCCGACGATGGGGTTTCGAGCATATGTGCCCTCCGCGATGAAGGCGATGCTGCCAATACTCTATGCTGAAACGCCGCTGGTCACAAAGCGCATCTCCGACAGCGCCCGGCGAAGCCCGTCCAGAACTATCGGCTCGCCGTCCACGGACAGCAGTCGTTTCGCCATCATTCCTCCTTCGCGCTGTTGGCGCCGTCGATGGGCAGTTGAATGTGGAACGTGGTTCCGCGGCCCAGCTCGGTCTCGAACCAGATTTTTCCCTGGTGTTTCTTCACCACCACGCTGTGGGAAAACGCCAGCCCCTGGCCGGTCCCGGCGCCTACCTCCTTGGTGGTGAAGAACGGCTCGTAGATGCGATGTTGGATGTCTTCGGGTATGCCCGTTCCCGTGTCGCTGATCGCGATCTCGGCGTAGTCCCCGCTGCGGCGCGTGCGGATGGTGATTTGTCCCTTTTCGTCCTCGCCGCCCTTGTCCCGGATGGCGTGTGCGGCGTTCACGACCAGGTTCAGAATCACCTGGTTGATCTCCCCCGGATAGCAGACCACCGGCGGCAGCGTCTCGTCGAACTCGGTCCGGATCTCGGCGACGTACTTCCATTCGCTGCGCGCCACCGTGATCGTCGACAGGATTCCCTTGTTTAGGTCCATGTGGGTCTTGGCGTCGGAGTCGGGATGGGAGAACTCCTTCATCGCGCGCACGATGTTCGCCACCCGCCGCGCCCCGTCGATGCTTTGCCCGATCGCCCGCGGAGCCTCTTCGACGATGAAATCCAGGTCGCAGCGTTTTTCCATTTCGGCGATCTCTGCGGCGAGTAAAGGTTCCAGGCAGCAAAGATCGCTGTGGATCGTGCTCCGGTACAGCTTCAGCAACGGCGCCGCCGATTCCCACGACTCCATCAGGAACGTCAGGTTGTCGGTCACAAACTGCGTCGGCGTGTTGATCTCGTGCGCGATCCCCGCCGCCAGTTGTCCGATCCCTTCCAGCTTCTGCGCCTGGCGAAGCTCGCTCTCCAACGCCCTGCGCTCGGTGACGTCCTCCGTCACGGCGAGAAAGCTGGTGATGGCCCCGGTGGAGTCGAGGATCGGAGTGATCACCGAGGCTTCCCAGTAGTGCTCTCCATTCTTCTTCCGGTTGCGGAATTCCCCGCGCCATTGCTGCCCTTGGAGTATGGTTTCCCAGAGCCTCTCGTACGTTTCGCGCGTCGAGTATCCCGAGTTGAGAATCCGCGGGTTCTTGCCCACCGCTTCTTCGAGTGTGTAACCGGTAACCTGGGTGAATCGCGGATTGACATACGTTATGTTGCCCTTTGGGTCGGTAATGATCACCGATACCGGGCTCTGCTCCACCGCCGCCGACAACTGGCGAAGAGATCGTTCGTTCCTCTTCTGTTCCGTGATGTCACGAAAGCTGGAAACTCGGCCAAAGTAGTTCCAGTCCTTGTCGATGACCGAGGCGGAATACCGGTCGAAGACTCTCCCGTCCTTCAGCTCGATCTCGTCGCGGCTGGTTTCTGCCGCGTGGTCGTCGACATACCGGATCTTCTCGAGGAAGGTCTCGGGATCTTTCACGAGCTGGAGAATATGCTCAAGCAGCGGTGCGTTCGCCTGCTGCTCCAGAATCTCCGCCGGCACCGAGAAGAACTCGATGAGCCGCTGGTTGGTCAGAATCCGGCGGTCGTTCGCGTCCACCACCAGGACGCCGTCGATGGTCGCGTTTGCCTGCGCCTCGAGAAACGCGGCCTTCGCCTTCAGTTCCTGCTCCTGCCGTTTCCGCTCGGTGATGTCGCGGAAAGTCCACAATCGCCCCAGGTACTCTCCCCCTTGGCCCCTAACCGGGGACGAATACAGCTCCAGGGTCCTTCCGTCCTTCAGTCCCAACTCGTCGCGGCTCGTCTCCTCGGGATGCGCGTAGAGGCGATCGAGCAATGCCAGAAAGGCATCCGGGTTCACCATCTGGAGAAGCATGTGTCTCCGCATCGGAATCTGGTCCGGATCGGCCAGCAGGCCGTCCGGGATCTCGAACATCTCGATCACCCGCCGGTTCTCCAGGATGCGGCGCATGTTTGGGTCAACCACAAGAAATCCGTCGATCGTGGAGTCGCCCTGCGCCTCCAGCAGTGCGGTCTTCGTCTGCAACTCGATCTCTGCCTGCTTGCGCCGCGTCACGTCGGAAAGCAATCCGTCGGCATACGCCGCTCCGGCATCCTTGCGCGTCCGCAGCGCTTTGATATTCACCCAAACCCAGGCCCCGCTCCGGGTCCGGAAACGAAACTCCTCGTCGAGCGGGCGGCCGGAAACGAACAGCGCCTCCATCGCCCCCTTCACCCGGACTTGATCGGCGGGGTGCACGTTCGCCCGGACAAACGCTTCGCCGCCGCCGCGAATTTCCTCCGAGCTGTATCCCAAAAGCTCTTCGACCTTCGGGCTGATGTACACGATGCGGTGGTCGCGGTCCACCGTCCAGGAAACGTCCGAGAGATTGGCCAGGATCGCCTGGATCTTCTCCTCGCCTTGCCGCAACGCCTCCGCGGCCTCTTTCTTCCCCGTATTTGCGGAGCCGATCCAGGCCCCGGCCAGCGCCGCCAGGACGGCCGAGATGATCGCCGTCGCGATGATCAGAGTCACCTCGGTCCTGGGAAGACCGTCGTGAAGCAGCGTGGCGGGAATAATCGCTGCTGCCAGCGACGCGGGCGCCAGCGCATATCGCGCGATCGTTCTTTTCCAGGTGCGTATCACCGGCGGTCTCTTCCCCTTCCATGCGGAGTGCGGATGTGTGCGGACGCGGCAAACCGCCCGCGCGCTTCCGCCGCGGCCGGTTCCACACCTCCGCATCGGTTATCGGCTCGGAAAGCCGCGCCCATGAGACCGCGTTCCCGCGAATCTCCTCCTCGGCAGCCCCGCCGGGCCGGAGCGAGCACCTCAGCTTCGCTCCACCCGGCAGCGGAAAGCCGGCGCGGCAACGCTCTAGTGAACGAGTTCCACGACGACCGCGACCTCCTGGCGCCGCGTCGTGCCCGGAACGTCGAGCAATCCGAGAACCTGCGGCTTGCCCGGCGCTAGCTCCAACGATTCGTCCAGCACCGTCTGGCGAATCACCGGATCCTGCGCCGCAGCCGTTGATTTCTCGTCGGAAACGCTCGACTGCTCGATCTTGGCGTGCAAAGCCAGAGCTTCCGCCGACCCTCCCAGCCGCGCTTCGATCGAAAGCCCCGCATCCTGGTATTGCACCTGGGAGCCTTCCTTCGGGTCCCCGCTGACGCCGGCCACGATAGGCACACGCGTGCCCTGCTTGAAGATTGTTCTCTGCCCCACAACGGCGAGCAGCACGAATTGCTGCAACCCCACCTTCTTGCCGCCGTCAATGTCCGTGATGGTGAAGGTGAGCCGGTAAAGCGTCTTCGGACGGTCGAGATCGGCGATCATCTTCTGCGCCGTCTCCAAGTCCTCGGCCGTGGCGCGCAGTGTGATGGCGTTCTGCGATTGAACGCCATAGATCCTTGCGTTCGGCAGAGCGTTGCGCAAATCGGTTTGAATATCGTTCAAGTCGTTTTGATCAGACGCGTTCGTGAGAAAGATCGTCTTGATCGTCCCGGGCTGCGCGGGCGGTCCCGGTTTCGCTTCGCATGGCTTTGCTGTTTCCGGATTGGTTTGCGCGCTCGCGTGCCGCGGCATGAACCCGAAGGCCAGCACCAGCGCAGTGGCCGCGGCCAACCCGCGCCGTCTAGCGATCCTGTTCCATTCCATAGATTCCCCCTCAAGGTTGTTCCGAAGAACACCGGGTCGTGCGTCTCGATTGTTCCCGGGGTCAACTTCTATCCACACAGACGCCCTGCCCTCAATTCCGCTCGGGGATTTTCACTGCCAATAACAACAGGAGCCCCTGCCGAGTGGTACATTCTGCGGTACGGCAGATTCGGTTCCGATCTGGCAGGCCGAGGACCGCTTGCTCATCCGCGCGCGGTGTTGCAGTATGAACTTTGCGGCTACAGCGGTTCCAGAGTCGCTGTACCCGGAAGCCACAGAGGCTACGGTGCTCTTTCCTCTCCGGGGTCCCCAGCGAATGATTGTTGTTCGCTGGGGTGGAAGGTTGAGACCCCTTGAACGAAGCCAGAGAAGCGCATGAACTCTGGAACCGCTCTCGCCGCAACCGTCAGGAGACGAACAAGAAAATGACGACAGCAATCCGGTTTGGAACCTCGGGATGGCGGGCCATTGTGGCCGAGGAATTTACGATGGCCAACATCCGCCTGGCCGTGGCGGGCATTGCCGATTACGTCAAGATCCTGCCCCCTCCCCACCGTGTGCTCGTGGGCCGCGATCCGCGCTTTCTCGGCGAGAGTTTTGTCGACGAAGCCGCGCGTGTGCTCGCCGGGGCCGGCGTCACGCCCATCGTGATTCCCGAGGCCGCGCCCACTCCGGCCATCGCCTACGCCGTCCGCACCCTCAAGACCTCCGGCTCCATCAACTTCACCGCCTCCCACAATCCGCCCGAGTACAACGGCATCAAGTACTCCACACCCGATGGCGCCCCGGCGCTGCCCGAGGCAACCCAGCAGATCGAGGCCGCGGTCGATCGCATCGCCAGCTCCGGTGCCGCCATTCCCAAGGCCGATCCCCCGGCCGGCGGCTTCGAATCCGTCGACGTCAAGCCCGCCTTCCTCAAGCGCCTGGCCGAACTCGTCGATCTCAAGGCCATCGCCAAATCGGGCATCAAAGTCGTCTACGACCCGTTCTGGGGCGCCGGCCGCGGCTATCCTACCGATCTGCTCCGCGAGGCCGGTGTCGCCGTCGAGTCCGTCCACGACTATCGCGACGTCCTCTTCGGCGGCCACGCGCCCGAGCCCTCCGACGAGCTCCTCGGCGACGCGAAGAAGAAAATGAAGGAAGTCGGCGCCTCTCTGGTCATCGCCACCGATGGCGACGCCGACCGCTTCGGTATCGTCGACGCCGGCGGAACCTTCATCCAGCCCAACTACATCATCGCCCTGCTCTTCGACTATCTCGTCGAGACGCGCGGCTGGCGCAACGGCGTCGCCAAGAGCGTCGCCACCACCAACCTCATCAACGCCCTCGCCGATCACCACAAGGTCCCGCTCTACGAGACGCCAGTCGGCTTCAAGTACATCGGCGCGCTCATCGACCAGGACAAGATCGCCATCGGCGGCGAGGAGTCGGCCGGCCTCACCATCCGCGGCCACGTGCCGGAGAAGGACGGCGTCATCGCCGGCCTGCTCGTTGCCGAGATGGTCGCCAACCGCGGCGCTAGCCTCGGTGCACAACTCAAGACGCTTTTTGGCAAGGTTGGTTCCTATTACCCGGTTCGCGAGAACTTCCACTTGACCCCACGGCAAAAAGCCGCGTTCACTGAGAAGTTGAAGTCCGATCCGAAGGAATTGAGCGGGCGCCGGGTTTCGCAAATTGTTCGCACCGACGGGCTCAAGCTGATTCTCGACGACGGCTCGTGGGTTTGCTACCGGCTTTCGGGCACCGAACCGGTGGTCCGCGCCTACACCGAGGCGCGCAGCGAGCAGGACACGCAAGCCCTGCGCTCTGCCGCCGAGAAATTCGTGCTGAGCTAGTGTCCGCGGATCGGCCCCCACAGGAACTCGATGCCGGAAAAGAACACACAAGCCGTGATCAAAACGCCGCCCGCCAAGCCCGTCTCGCTTCGCGACCGGGCGCTCGCCAGGGCGCAGCGCCTCTGGCGTCCTGTCGGAACACTCGTCGCCGTCGTCCTCGCCCTCCTCGTTACCTGGCACGTCATCTACGGAAAGCACGGCCTAAGCGGCTGGCTCCAAAAGCGCGCCGAGGACCGCGCCCTGCAGCAGCAGATCAAGAACCTCGATCAGGAAAACTCCCGGATGCGCCAGCAGATCGAGCACCTCAAGTCGGACCCCGATGCCATTGCGCGTGAAGCGCACGACAAGCTCCACTACGCCAAGCCCGGCGAAGTCATCTACCGGCTGACCGACCCGCCGCAAAGCAGCCAACAGACGCAACCCGGCAAGTGATCGCCCGCGCCTCCGCTGCGGTGACCGCGCTGCGCTTCCCTCGGGGTGCCGGGGCGTGTCGCCGCGCGGTGCGCCTTACCACTCGGCCGGGATCAATGCCTTCAGTTCGGCGTCGTCCAGGGGCTGCAATGGCTTGAAGCTCGTCGTCACCTGGTACGGCGTGCCGTCTCCCTTGTGAATGGCAAGCAGCAGCTCATTCACATGCTGGCAGTAATCGGACGGCAGTCGGCAGCGGCGTTTCTCGTTGATGGATCGCGCCAGTTCCGCAACCCCTCGCGCGTAATCCATGCGGTAGCGGGTGTATTGCTTATACAGGTTCACTTTTCTCACCGGCGGATGCTTCCGTTTGTGAAGGTCGGTCCAGTTCCGGATCGTCGGGAACTCCTTGGTGATCGGATACCTGTCGGCTTTGAACTGGAGTTGGGAATAACGGTCGTGATACACCGGGGAATTGAAGTTCCAGCAATCGTTGATCGACAACACTCCCGTGTCCCCCACGATCTTCATGATGTGGTTGAAAGGAGAGACCAGGCTGCAGGTCAGTCGCGCGACAACTCCGGACTCGAACGTGATGCAGGAAACCGAGAAGTCGGGCGATGTGATGTGCAGCGTCTCATCCGGCGAGATCGGCTTCTCGGGCCACAAACAGGTGGAAAACGACGTGATGCTCTTGGCTGGGCCGAAGAAGGCCACAAAGCTGCCCAGGTAATACGAGGCATGTTCGATGCTGACGCCCACATTGAACTCTTCCCGGTAGTCGTAAGTGGCGCCCGACGGCGAGCGCCAGGTGTGCGGCTCCGCCAGATGGAATGGACCGTCGGCGAGATCCGCAAGCACGAGGTGGACCGGGCCGATAGTGTTGTTGCTGAGCGCCCGCCACAGTGTCTGCGCCGTCTCGCTCAGCAGGTACGATGGAGCCGAAGCGAAACCCAGGCCCTTCGCCTCCGCCAGCTCCACCAGTTCCCTGGCCTCCTCGAACGACGTCGCCAGCGGCTTTTCGGTGAAGAGATGCTTCCCCGCCTCCAGGCATGCCTTGGACACTTTGTAATGGCTGGTTGAACTGGTCAGGTTGAGGATCATCTCAATGCTGGGGTCGCTCAGTAGGGCGTCGAGATTCGAACGAGGTTCTACCGAGTTATACTTGCAGAATTCTGAAGCCCGCTGCTGGTCCTTGTCGGTCGCCGCAACCAACTCCAGGTCCGGGTACATGCGGATACATTGCACATAATAGTCGGCGGTAAATCCACAACCTACAATTCCGATGCGCATCGCTTCCTCCAAGGCGTCGATGTTCTTTTCTGCTCTGCTGGTTCCTGCCGGTGGTTGACTCTGCTTAAGCTGGCGAACGATCCCGTCGATTACAGATTGAGTCTCGGCAACACTCCCCGGGACCGCGCCGGCGTGACAGTCCGGGATAGCGAAGCGTGCCAAAGGCTTTCTTCATCTCGGCGGCGCCATTCCGCTCCTCGTGCGTTGCCTTCCCTGCTAGCCAAGATGACGATAGCAGAAATCGCCGACCATTCTCTGAACCCAGTGCGGAGCGTGCTGGATGAGCCGCGCGGTGGAGTAGAAAACCGGATTGACCGAATGGTTCGGATCGTCGTCCCGCAATTTGGCGCGGCTTAGGGGGTAGATGTAATCCGTTGCATCCTCCTCGATGGTCGCCCAGCGCCTCTTGTAGTCGAGCAGCCCGGTGTTGTCCAGCGTTGTGCGGCCAAAGCTGAAAGATTTGGCGCCGCTGTTCTTGGCGAGTTGGATGACATGCCAATAAAGCAGTTGATCGGATCCGGAGTGCGCGTTCTCCACCTGCCCTGAATACTCCCCGGTCCATATGTTCTTGGTCTTCAAGGCCAGCATTCCCCCGATGGCCTGCCCATTCTGGATCGCTAGATACAGAGAAGCATGATCCGGGCCCATACGGTGAAGCATCGTGTGGAAGAATTTGTACGGCATCGGCGGAAGCATCTGCCTGCGCCGCGTCTCTTCCATGATGGAATAGAACGTGCGCAGGTCGTCGTCGTCGTGCCGCTCTTCCACCACAACCGCTTCGCGCTTGGCCTTCTTGATGCGCCGCGTCACGCAGGACTGGTGGAAACTGCGTAGCAGCGCATCGGCGCTCTCGTCCAGACGCAGATGGTGGTGTTTGTATTTCGTGCCGGCGGTTAAGAACTCTGGAATGCTCTCCGCGGCCACGAGCCGCGTGCGAATCTCGATCCGCTTGCTGCGGTTTCTCACCGCCATGTCCTCGATGGGCTGCCACAGCAGGCTGAATTCTTCGATGTTCGAGACAAGCGGGTCGCCGACGGACGCAAATGGCAGGCTGACGGTTCGGTTCTTCAAGAGCCAGCTTTTGATGTTGTAGACTGGCAACCCGGCCTTGATTTGTCCGTTCCCATCCCTCAAAACGACCACCCCGCCATGGATATGCTTGAACGCCGTCTCGAGCACGTCCGTCCAGGCGGAAAGATGATAAACAAGCCCCAATGGATGCCGGCCAACGAATTCATCCCATTCGCCGTTTTCTTCGGGCGACAGCCAATCAATCGTATTCATCTTCGAGTTTCCCCGCTGGTGTCTCTACGCAAACCCGCTCTTACGCGCTTTGCCTTCCTCTCGCTGCAGTTCATCTCTCACCGGCTCGTCCTGCCTTCATTCCATAGGAATAGTCTCTACCGGTACTCGTCCCTTGATCCACGCCGCACCCCTGCGGACCGTTCCCAAAACGATCAGCCACATCCCGGAGGCAAGCAATGTGAATCCGTATCGATAAAGCCCGGAGCGGATCGATTGCTTCGCCCAGTAGTAGATGAGCCCGCCAATCCAGGACGCCCTTTTCCCTTGGCATTCCTTTCCTCCCGGATAGACCCCGGCCTTCGTCTTCGTCTTGAGAGTCTGAATGCCTTCGGCAAACAGCCCGACATTGCGGATCGCGTTCGACGCGTGCATCCTGTACCAGACGGTCTCCGGCGAAAGAAGGAGGATCGTCCTTCCCGCTACGCCCAGCTTGTTCAACAGGTCCTGGATGTCCTGGTAGAAGATATCTTCCGACCAGCCGCCCGCCGACTGGAGCGTCGCGCGTTCCACGATCAGCGAGCTCGTGTTGAATACCCAGGGCCGGTCCTTATCCAGAAAATAGGGGTAGTCGGCCAACTGAATCTCGCGCGGAAGAGCGGTGGTTTCAGGCGCGGGACCCTTTCCGTAGCACTTTGCCGATTGCGCCATCAGGATCTTCGGCCGCCGCTCGGCGATCACCCGGCTATAGACATCGAGAGCCCAGGGCATCAGAACGTCGTCGCCATCCAGGTAGACGATGTATTCCCCACGCGCCAGAGAGGCTCCGTGGTTCCGCGCTGCTCCCGCTCCACGGTTAACCGGGAGGCTCGCCAGAAGAATCGAATCGCCGTAGGTCTTCAGAATCTCCACTGAGCGGTCCCGCGAGCCATCGTCCACAACGATCACTTCCTTGCCGGGGTGCTTTTGCGACAAGGCAGACCCCACGGATTCCCGCACGAAGTCCTCGTGGTTATGGCAGGCGACGACAATACTGAATAGGCGGTCTGACAATCGACGGTCTCCACTGAGCAGCCGTATTCTTCCCACCGGCTCCTCGGAAAGCCGCTATTCCCTGTTGCGCTTCGGTTTCACTGTAGCACACACCGCCGCCGGCACCGTCAGTCTCTCTCCCCTCTCCGCCCGCTGCAACCCGCTGAAAAGAAAAGTCAAATGGATCCATCCGGTATTGCAGATCATTTCTGCCGTCCGCCGCATACTCAATTCATGAGTGCTGTCACCGAACTTCGCCGCAACCCGGCCCCAGCCTCGCCCTTCGCCCGGAAATTAATCAAAGGAGAGTTTTTCAATACCCCCTGGGGCATGTTTTTGCCGCTAACTGTTCCGGAATCAACAGACACTCCTCAAAATCGCGGCCAAAAACGGTCAAGTTTGGTAGCTGCCTTAATACAGTAGACTCAAGATATTGTGGTTTCCGAGTTCCAGCCCGGCGTTGAGCCTGATTATCCAGCTACTTGCGCGTGGTTTCCCGACGAAAAGGCGTGCGTTGCCTATTTGGAGCGTCTGCGCTGGCGGGCAGGCTTTCGCTGCCCAGGATGCGCCGGGGAGAAGGGCTGGCGACTCGACGATGGCGATTGGGCTTGTTGCAGTTGCGCGCGGAAGGTGTCGGTTACAGCCGGCACGATCTTCGATCGCAGCCGTATTCCGCTGGCCGATTGGTTCACCGCCATCTGGTTCATGACCAACCAGAAACATGGCATCAGCGCTCTGGGCTTGCAGCGATTATTGGGTCTGGGCAGCTATCAGACCGCCTGGACGATGCTGCGCAAATTGCGCGCGGCGATGGTGCGTCGAGGCCGCGAGAGGCTCTCTGGCATCGTCGAGGTGGATGAGACCTACGTCGGCGGCATCGAGCAAGGCAAGCCGGGC
>JBEKUS010000017.1:0-45343 GCA_049514795.1 Occallatibacter sp. | reverse complement strand
GGCCATCCATGCCGCCGCGCCCAAAGCCCAGGACATGACTTCGCGTCGCACCAGATACAAGAACTATGTGGATGAGGAAGCCAAGCGCAAGAACACCACCAAGGCCCGCGTGAGAGCCAAAGCCGAGCATCCTTTCCGCATCCTCAAACGAGTCTTCGGATTTACCAAGGTGCGCTACCGGGGCATCTGGAAGAACCACCAGTGGCTGTGCGCGGCCTTCGCGCTGGTGAACATCTACATGCACCGCAACCGGTTGGCCCCGCAAGAGGCGTAGTGTCTCCAGAGGCCGGAAAACGGCCTCAAGAGGCCAAACACACAACCGTAAACCAGCACTTTGCGACAGAACGCTGCTTCAAAAACGAGAGATCCATCTGCATCTGCGCCGTCGCTGCAAAATCACGCACCTGCGCAGCGGTTCCTTAGAGGATGCGCGATCCATCTCATACCCCATCCAATCCCATCTCATACCCCATGCCGCGTACCATCGCATACACCTTCAACCCCCAACACCATTCTTGGTGGAGCTGCGAGCGCGTGGTGATTCAGATCAAGACTTGAGGGAAGGATCGGCGACAAACCGACCGTGTCTGAGCGAACCAAGGCCGGTCTGGAACGCGCTCGTTCCCAAGTCCGGATAGGCGGGAGACCACGCGCCACCGTCACCGCGCTTAGATCATCATAGACATTGACGATTCAGACGGTCCGAGGATTCAGGCTTATCCTTCAAAATGGAAATGCGGGCTGAGAACCCTGGCAGAAGAAAACTGGGACCCTTGGCTATCATTGCTGCAGCAAAGAAGCTCGGCCTCAAGTTCGTCAATTGTCTTCTTACTCATTTGCTGTTTCGTGTGTCCTGTTGCTGGCCTTGCTTCAATGCTGCGCTCTTTCGTCCGATGTATTGCCGTTTGTTGGCTAGGCGTTTCTTTTCGGCCTTGCGCTGCAAATTCTCATAAACGTGTTGGCGAGCAAGTTCCCGTTTGGCAGCAACCTTTGACGGTGTGGGCACCGAAGTGGCCCCTTGGCTTACCCGAATGCCTTCGACCGCGCAAAGGATTCTCGCTGCCTCAGTCGCAATAAAGGGATTCTTCGCTGTGAGCAAAGCAGCCATTGCCTCTCGCAGCTGTTTCTTCGTAGTTTTGCGCATTTGAATTCTCCAGATACTAATATCGCTGGGATCTCCATTTTGTCTTACCGGCGACGAGAGAATATACCCCGGAGCGCTTGGCTCGCCATCTTTTCGCCTTCGGTCCAAGGCTAGAGAGCCGGAGCGTACCCGGCAGGGCCGCTACTGGGACCAAAAAGCCATGATTTGCCGCATTGCGGGCCACTTTCTCAGACACCGCTCCTTCAACCCCCCTTCGTCGTCCAGAATGGTTGCGTCTGGCCGCCACGCCTATCCTGCTGGCAGCGGTAAGCTGACGAAAACCGGCTCCCGTCGCGACCGTCCGGGTAGAGTTAACAGGCCCGAGAAAGAGTGTGCTTCCAAACATCAAGCCAGCGAGGACCCGGTTCTTGGAAAGCGGACCATCAGATCACAACGGGAGCAGATCCGGGGGCGACCTCCACTGGATGCGGAGGGCACGGCTTGCCAGCTTGGCGCTGTTCCTGGCGGCGCTTTTTCTGCCCGTCAGGCCGATGTGGGCCGGGCAGAGTGAGAGCCCCAAGCCCTCGCTGGGTCTGCCGGAATCCCCTCAAACGTAACTCCAGGCCCACGCCAGCGCCCCGGCTGCCGGGCCCTGCCAAGCCCGAGCCGGCGCCAGTTCCGGCGCCAAACCCACCGCAATCGCAACGGGGACAATTCCCCGCTCCGGCAATGCGGCGGCGAGCGCCAACCTCCAGCCAGGCGCTCAACCCGTTCCGGTGCCGTGCCCGCCAAAGCCGGAGATCAACTGGTATGAACGCTTCACCAACGGACCACAGGTCAAGCCGATGACGCCCAAGGAGAAGCGCTGGTTGGCGGTGCGCAATGTTCTCGACCCCTTCAATGCCGTCACCATCCTGGGCAGCTCGGCTGTCGCGGTGGGTTGGCAATGATGTGCTGACCTGGACCGACGACAGAAGAAGACCTACACGAAACTACGCCGCCAGTTGTCTCAAAGTCGTTGACACGTCCCGTTCCGACAAAGATGCAAGCACCCTGATGGCGGAGACGCACACAAGCCGGTGCTCTTCCAGGTCGTTCTTGGCGCGCTCCATCTCGACATTCTTGAAGGCCGCAACTCTCTTGCTGACCTGATAGCAAGCTGCGGAACGAGCCTCGGTGTACTCGCTGAGCCTTGCCTGATAAGCTCGTTCCTGGTCTCTGCAGATTGGGCATTCCATACCTACGCCTCTCCGGCGTTCCGCCGGACCAACCGTAGCTTAGATGCGGTCGTGGTTCAAAAGCAGCCTGAAATCTCGATCGAAGTGATGTCCAAGCCAGGGAGAGAATGTTCCCGTGTGTAGTCTTCGACAAAAGTCAGTCTGCTCGCCCGTGGTCCGTCCGGCTTGATCTCTGAAAAACCGGCTCTATCGTCTTGTCCTACCGGCCTGAACGAATGTCGGCTCTTGTTACGACTCGCAGATAGACAGTTCTTTGCATCGCATTTCTTGAGGAGGCTCATCGCAGCTCCAGTCGTTCGGTTGCGCTCTTGCACGTCGCTCGTCTGGGGCAAAGCCTTGAATGCGGAAGGCGAGATTGCTAGCTATTCCGAGCGTACACCCGCCCCAGCCAACGTGCCGATGATGGGAGGCGGTGATAAGCCTCCTCCTATTTCTCTCGCTGACCATTCGCCGCTGACGATCGGGCGCTGGTTTCTATGCGGCCTTGCTGTGAACCCTGGCCTCGAGGGCCTTGTCGCTGCCAACAATCACCTTGATCTGCTTCGGCTTGGCTTCGGCCTTCTTGGCAAGGTTAATCTTCAGCACGCCCTTGTCGTAGTGGGCGCTCACCTGACCGAGATCCACGGAACTGGGTAACGTGAACGACCGGGTGAATTCTCCGTACTGCCGCTCGACGCGACGGTAGTTCTCCTCTTTCTCTTCCTTCTCGATCTTGCGCTCGCCATGGACGGTGAGGGTAGTGTTCTCGATACGGACATCAATGTCCTTTTCGTCGATGCCCGGAACTTCAAGCTTCAACGTAATGTTGTGCTCGTCTTCGTAGATGTCCACCGGCGGTGCATAGCTGGTTGTCGTTAATGCCTCTTCCGGGACTTCGCGGCTATACGACTCACGGAAAAGACGGTTCATGCGGTTGATGCGGTCTTGCATGGCGGAAAACTCACGCAAAGGCTCCCAACGGGTCAATAGGGCCATAACGCAGTTCCTCCTTTGAGGAATCTAAGGGGGGGAGACTTCAGATGGGCTGACTTAGTTCAGGGAACCTGAAAGAGTAAGAATAGAAAGCTCGCTCAATTGCGATGCTAGGCTTGTGCGCTGCTGTTGTCAACCTGCGGCTCGCCAAAGTAGCCATCTGCTGTCGAATCAGGCGGATGAATTGATCTATCCGGTTTGATCAGTCCGCATCTAAAAGCGGCCTCACGGCGCGCCGGCTGATGCTTCTCTGTTCTCGTAGCGCAACTATTCCGCTCCCGCCGCGTTGCGCTGACAATCTCGTTGGCACACATCATCGGGTGGACCATGGACTAAAAGGCGAATTCCAGGCAGCAATCGCGCGGCTCGAATTGCGCGATATGCAGCCCTTTTGACTTTGCCCGTACCTCGGGGATGGCCAATGTCAAAGGAATGACGATAACGTGAAGGGTTGCCCTTTGACGCCAAGGGGTGAAATCATCATTTGAAAGACAATTGACTGTCTCCGCGCAGCGAATCGAGTTTCTGCACCTGGTCCGTGGAAAAGCTTATGTCGCTCCGGGGCTTATGGAAGGATCTGGGCAATCGATGCCCCCGATATGGCGGTGAGGATAAGAAGACCACGCGCTTCCCGGCGTGGGGCAGTGATACATGACTGAATCGCCAGCGAGCATCGCGTACGCAATATGCGCCCTCTCCTTGCCGGGACCTTCTATGTGCCAGTCCCCTCTCGCCAGTACCAGTTTCATCTCACTGCGCTGACGCCACCACTCGGCCACCTCGCGGGGTAGCGGCGTCCACACACTCTTTGTGTCGCGCATCTCCGCCAAGTATCCTAGTATCTCCTTGTAGCACGCCTGGGCTCGTGCTTCCTTCAGATAGTCCGGGTGCGTCAAGATCGTGATCAATCCATGGTTCTCTGTGATGATGTTGATCTGCCGTCGCCATATCGACGTGGAATACTCATTCAAGATGTGGAAGAGCGTATAGTCCTGCATGCAGGTGACCGGTAACTCAATGATGTTTCCGATGAAGAATGGCAACACCGTGCAGCAGCCACCGTTCTGCGGGTCAAGGTGTCCTACGCTGGGGATCGACGAGTCGTAATCGAATTCGAGCGCGTCGTACCAATCCGGGTTACGATACAAAGCGCCTGCCCGAAAACCACGAGCGCCAAAGTCATGTGCGTACTGATTGATCTTCTTCACTCTTCGAAGAAACTCCGCGTGCTCCTCAAACAAACGTCCGTCATGATTCAAATCATGGATGTTCACTTCGCAGCCGCGCTGGACTATTAGTGCCAGAAAGCTCTTGGGAACAGCGTAGCGAAGCTCAGGAACGACCTGGAATGAACAGCGGAATCCAAACGACTCGTCGATGTCCATCAATTGCCCGCAGAAGTCGCGCCCCTCGGCGGTTTCTACATCGTGGGTAATGATCGCGCAGCTTTGGTAGTCCTGAGGCCAGAACCAGATGAACGGGATAGAATCGAAGTCATTTGCCCTCATGGTAAGAGCAAGAAGGCGTCGATGAACCCGGTCAACGGTGAGATCGACAGGCCATTCGGGGAATGGAATGGACTTCCAGTTACGAAGCCTGAGGCGCTGAAGGGGCTTTCGAACATGCACACCCAAAAGCGGACGGAGCTTGTAGTAGAGGTTCCGCACCGCCGCACTCGACAAGCTGCCCTCTCCGGAGTGATTTGAATAGCGCTCGCGCTGGAGATTCTCGAGAACTTCCTCTGGATCGAAAGGCAGCGACGCGTGTGCGTCGCGGATTCTGATGCCATCGGAGACATCATGAAGATGGCCATCAGGCAGGTGCGCAAGGGAGCCGGACGTCAGGCTTCCGTAACATATAGTGTCCGCACCCCATCGGAAGTAGCCGACGCTTGGAGCGCGATGTCCACTCACGTCGAAGTGGACATAAAACTCCGGGCAACGATAATAATTGAGGAACGCTTTACTCACTTTAGTTCCCTACCGACAGCTCCCCCGTTTCCTATCTTCTATGGATGCTGAGATATTGAACATTTCATATGCAAGCGCCTACGTGAGAATGGCGATGGCTGCCAAATCCGGAAATCTGCTCCAGTCAACCAAAGCGCTCCTATCATGCGCAAAAGCAATACAGCGATTCCTCGTGATTAACGACAGAATCGGCAATTTTTCAGGAAACTTCTATGGCGCTTTTGTTGGATGGAAGGAGCATCAGGATACACTTTCGTAATCTAGCGCATGTTTGCCGTGGATGCGTTTAAGTGGTTGAACAGGAATTTCCATTTTGCTTGCCCAGTCACCGGAGAATATACCCCCGAGTGCCCGGCTCGCCACCTTCTTCGCATCCGTTCCAACGGCGAAGACCTTGTCGTCCCCGCAGGTCCTCTGCCCAGGCCCAAGAGCCATGACTTGCCTGATTTGGAATCCATTTCTCAGACACCCCTCCCTCACCTCTCCTCCGTCGTCCAGACGGGTTTCGTATCCATGCCGCGCCTATCCGGCTGGCAGCGGCAAAGTCTCTACCTGCCTCAGCATGCTTCCAAACAGGCACCGCGCCGTTAAGTTCTTCTCATAATTACACGCAGCAGTTCCGGATACGAGCTAAACTGATCGCCAGAAACCACGCGTTCCTAATCGCATGCATCAAAAGGCTTCGACCGGACCCGTTTGCATGGCCCTTGTTCCTCTGTCGGAAGTCCAGGCGAGGCTTCAAGGAGGATCCAAATGACCAGGAAATGGTTGATTCCGCTTGGCGCACTTGTGGCTGCGGCCGGCTTGGCCGTGCATACCGTTCGCAGCGCCAGCGGGGCGTCCGGCGGCTCTCCGAAAGTGATCGACCGCGATTCCATCGCATACGGCCGAACGTACAGCCAATGGTCGGCCGCCTGGGAGCAGTGGGTCGGCTCGATCCCGACAGCCAGAAACCCCCTCTTCGACAACAGCGACTGCAGCACTGGCCAGTCGGGCCCCGTGTGGTTCCTGGGAGGGAAGTTCTGTCCGAACGGCGAGGCCTGTTCTTACGATCACGTCGTTCGCAGTTGCGCTGTGCCGGCAGGCAAGGCCTTGTTCTTCCCAATCCTCAATGTCGAGGATTCCGCGCTGGAAGAGCGTTTGGCGGAGAATCCGGGCAAACCGGAGTTCCAGCAGATTTCCGTCATGCGCAAGATCCGGGACGCGAGCCTCGCGAATGCCAGAGTATCCTGCACGGTCGATGGAGCTGCGGTTCTCGATCTTCAGGAGAGATACCGGGTTCAATCCGATGCCTTTTCGTTCACTCTCCCGGCGGATAATTACTTCACTTCGTTCTACGGCACTCGGTTTCCTGAAGGCTCATTCTTCCCTGCAGTGGCCGACGGCTGGTATCTCATGCTCGCGCCGCTGCCGCTAGGCCATCATGTGCTTAAGTTCCGGGGCGTTGGCCGTGCGTTCACGGTCGATGTGCAATACAACCTGAACGTGCAGTAATCTGCTGGCGCCCGGATTCATCACGAAAGCGCCGCGGCGGCGGGATTACATGAGTTCCGTCGCGTCGGTTGCGGTGCCCTGGGCCCTATTCGATTGACAGCCGATAAATCTCCTCGCTTCCCAATTCACGAAGCAACAGCGGAGCGTCGCCGGAATCCAGGCCAAGCCACAGGTTGTACCAGCCTGCATGGCGGAAGTCCTTCAAACTCGCCACGCGTTCCACGTGATTGTCACCTGGAGAGATGCGGAACACACCATGATCCTGATAGAGCACAAAGTAGATGAAGCGGCTATCCCTGGACCATGCGGGAGACTGCGGGTACTGCCCTTCGGCCAGAGTCGTCCATTGCTGGGCGGCAAGGTCAAACAGCACTAGGTCCGACCCAGTCATCGTCAGAGCCGCGATGTACCGGCCGTCCGGCGACCAGCGCGGCGCAACCATGCTGTCGGAGTCGGGAATCGATGTCACTTTGTGACTCGCGAGATCGAGAATTCGCAAACCCTGCTCGAGCGCCCGCCCCACGGAAAAGTCGCTCCTTGAACTGAAGACAACCTTGCTTCCGTCCGGCGACCAGTTTGCATCTTGTTGCGGCCCGCTGTCCTCGGGAAGGACTCTCATCGGTGTTCCGCCCTGAGAAGAGATGACGTACACGGTCTCCAGGCCGGCTGGCGAGAAGTCTGTAAACAAGATTTGCGTTCCGTCGGGCGACCACCGGATCAGTTTCGGATAGATCGGCGGAGCCGTGAGTTGCGCACGGGCCGTTCCGTCACCGCGCGCCTTCCACAAGGCGCCGTCGGGGTAGGAGACGTAGGCAACGGAGCTGCCGTCCGGTGAGAAATCGACAAACTCGGCCGAGATTCCCCCAAGGAACGGCTGGAACTGCTGCGATTGGCTGTCGTAATGAACGAGTTCGCTTTGCGGCGTCACTCCGCGGGCAAAGACTGTGTGGCCCTCCCGTGCAGGTATGGGAGCACCCCAGAAAGTGGATTCCGATGTCAACTGGCTCGGCTCAGGCGACGGATGACGCCAGCGGCCCTTTCGCTCGTCGATTGCCCAAAGTTGTCCTCCCGGCAGCAATCGGGGTCCGTTCAGAGCAGAAGGCCCCGACAGGAATACATAGAACTCGCCGTCCGCGGTCCAGCGTCCGCAGCACTTCCAGGCCGACGGGTGCCAGCGTTCGAGTATCCGGTGCAAGTTCGATCCGGCTGCATCCATCTCCCAAAGCTCACGCCCGCGAGAGAAGCGGATTGTCTTGCCATCAGGCGAAAACCGCAGCCCTTGAATCGGGGAGTAGATCATCTCGGCGGATTTCACCTCGGCGAGCAACTCGGCCTCACCGCCGTCGGCAGGCATGATATAGATCTCCCCACGGGGCGTCGCATAGATCACGTTTTTTCCATCGGGACACCAGGCCGCGTCCCTCGCCTTGCCAAGGTAGTGAGCTGCGTCTCCCGACGCCGCCAAAACCCACACCTCCGGCACACGAGCTTCCGCGTGATCCAGGACTAGGAGGTGGGATCCATCGGGCGACACGTCGAGCAGCCACGGGGCGTGTCCGGGCGGTTCGGTTTCTGCCGTGCCGGCGCCAGGCAAATCCACATGGACCTGTGCAATAGCGCCGCCGGAGATTGGCATATAGGCAATCGCGCGCTCGTCCCAGAGATTCAGGAAGAGCAGGGCGCCGTCGGTTCCCACGACTTCTTTTTCCATGCCGCCAAAGGTGATCTGGGTCTGACTGACCATATGCGGCGGGGACAAGGGGCGATGAATCTGCCAGAGCCCGAACATGACCGCGAGGATCGTGACGGCGGCACAGGCGGCGGACAATCTCCGGTGCTTCCATAGGCCGGCAGCCGCCGTGCGAGCAAAATCCGCCAATCGCCTAACCGCCAACGTGCCCTCAGGGGTCGCCTCGACAGGCTGGAGCACAAGAGCCCCGGCTGGTTTGGGAGGGGAAGCAACGGGTTCGGAGGGTTGGGACTCGACGGGAGCAATGAAGCGGTATCCCAATCGCGGGATCGTCTCAATGAACCGCGGCGCATCGGAACTGTCGCCCAGCGCCTCGCGCAGCCGGTTGATGGCGCTGTTCAGGCTGTGCTCGAAGTCCACGAACGTGTCCTGGGGCCAGAGGGACTTCTTGAGTGTCTCGCGCGAGATCATCTCTCCCGGGTGCGCGACCAGAATCGCGAGCACATCGATGGGCTGACCATGAAGCTTCACTTTCAGCCCACGCCTGTAAAGCTCGTGAGTCTGGCAGTTCAACTCGAAGCCTTTGAAACCGATGAGGCGGGAGGATCGAACATCAGGTTCCATGCCGGGACGCTCACAGCACGAGAAGCTTCCACACAGAACCCGGCACATTGACGCTTCGCGTGCCTGCTTTCAGGGACGCCGAAGTGTACCACGACTGAATCCGCGAGACGAAGAAATGTTTAAGGTTCGATTTTTGTTGTACTTCCGGTGTGACTCCCCTTTGACGCACGTTTGACGCTCCCTGCATTGAATCCTTCCCCGGATCGATGCACGATGACCCCATTCAACGGGCCCACAGATTGGGGCCACAAGGCAATTCAAAGCAAAGGCAAAAATTCCCGGTTCTTGGGGAAGTGCTCCCGAGAACCGCGCGGGAGGTCCCTATGTCTCGCATCACCAGGATTGTTTTCGGATTCATGGTCGCCACCTTAGTTCGGAGCTCGACAACTTTCACGCTTCTGATGCCCCGCGCGGTCTTCGGTGAAACACGTTGCCCGGGAAGTATTGCGCCTGTTCGGTACCACCCTCTCGCGCTTGGGCAGATGGCGATTCCGGTCACGATAAACCACTCCGGCCCTTACGAATTCATGGTGGATACCGGCACGCAGCTTACCATCGTTGACCCATCACTTGCTGTTGAGCTGCACCTGCAGCCCCAGGGTACGATCGGCGTTCTTTCCGTGGCCAAGTGGACCGACCAGCCATGGGTCATGCCGGAGCTGCTCGAAGCCGGACCCTACGCAATTCACAACCCCGTTGCAGTAGTAGAGAGTCTCGAGCAGATCCAGTCCCGGGATCCCACGGTGCGCGGAATTCTGGGTGAGAACTTCCTTGCGCACTTCGACCTGCTCATTGACCATGAGCGCAAGATGCTCTGCTTCGACGAATCAAGGCAGCTACAGCAGCAGGTGCAGGGTGAGCGTGTTCCCGTCATGGATCAATCGGACCATCAGGGACCGATACCCCTCCCGCAGCTCATCCGCATCTCGGTTTCCCTGTACGGCAGTGGTTTGCGCAACAGGGTCCTGAGACTCGATTCCGGAGCCGGCGTGGCCATCCTTTACGACAATCGTGAAGCGGCCAAGCCTCAAGAGCTGAGGGCTCGTGCCGCGCGCGGCCACGTCGTGGGAGAAGGAGCACAATCCTTTGTAGCCTTGCCGCCTCAGGATGTCCGAATCGGTAAGCACCTGTTGTCTCAGGTCGCGTTCATGGCTCCCTTAAGTGCCAGACTCAACAGTGCTCCGGCGGGAGAAGATGGCTTGCTTCCCACCGGGCTCTTTGATCGCGTCTTCATCAGCTTCGCCGACCACTACGTGGTCCTCAATCCGCGGTTGTGACGCCGGCCTTTTCATGGCCGCGAACAAAGCTAGAGAGGAGCGGGGCACGAGACGGCGTGAAGAAGCTCTTCATTGAGCAGATCATGCTTGGGTATTGCCATCACTCGCAAGACGCCCTGGGTTCGGCCCTTTACTCGCATTGGACGGTGGTGCTGCGACCATTTGAGCTGAGAGAGGCGGGCTAGAGCCGAGTCGCCCCACCGATGCAGGGGTTGCCGCATCGTCCAGATTAGTAACGCCGATCGCGCCGCTCATCGGAATCCAAGGAGGCGGCGCGTCCTATAGCCGCAGCGGAGCCAATCGCGCTCACGAATTGCCGTGCTGGGCGGCGGCAACTGTGGGGACTTTTGTGGGGACCCTGGATAGAAAATGGCATATGTTAGCAGCAATTCAGTGGAACTGCGGGACGCCTGTAAGCTGATGACGGTAGTGAAGTTAAGCAGTCGATAGCAATCCGCAGCAATTCTGGGGAAGTCGCTTGGGGTGCGAGGGGTCCAGGGCTCAGCGGTGCGGGCAAGGGCAAGCCTTTAAGAGATTCGCAGGCTCGGAATCAGGGATTACTATGCGCGCGAGGTAGGGCGATCCAGCATTTCGCCATAGCGGCCGCGGGGCAGAGCAAACAAGATGATGAGGACGACGACAGTCAGAGTCGGGACGATGAAGATACTGCATTCGGGGCCGGTCGTTCCCCCACTGAGGATTTGTTCGCCCGCAGGGTGCGTGGCAAGCAGACGGTGCTGTACCCTCTCCCCGCTGTCAGCGGCGCCGAATAGAAATGACTGGGTCCAGTCCCAGGCCATGTGAAAGCCGACGATCCACCAGAGAGAGCCGGTGCGCCACAGGCTGAAGCAGGCGACCATACCAAACAGCCCGAGGGAGATGAATGCGATAGGGGGTTCGCCCGGCAAGATGCTTAGAAGCGCGAAGAGGAGCGAGGTGATCGCGGCGGCTATCCAGAAGCCTAGTGTTGCGCTGTGGCTTGTCTTCAATGCCCGCTGGCAGAAGCCGGAGAGGCCGCGAGTGAGGGTGTACTGAAGGTAGCCGCGGAAGAAATACTCATAGGACAGGCCGCCGGTGAGGAAGCCGAATAGCCAGATTGTCCCGTAATGCAGAACGTCGCCGCCAAAAAGCAATCGGCCGTCGAAGACCATCAGGCCGCTGCTCCAAAGCGTCAGGCCCAAGAGAAGGTAACAAACAACCCCACAGCCCAGGCCAGTGAGGAAAAGCCGAAGCTTCCGCCTGCCACCCAGTCCGTAGACTGAAATGGGGCGCCGTTCGATCTTCGACATGACCCAGGTGGCAAACAGAGCCGCCAGAAAAGCCGCGGAGCATTCTATGTACGCCTTGGCGGCGGGCACGCCCGCGGTATTGCCGGGTCCGCTTTCCTCATACAGATGGAGGCTGTGGTTGATGATGTCGAAAGCGAATGCAAGGGCGAGGAACAGGACAAGGAAAATCGGAAGGCTCCATCGGACACGCAGGCCATCGTCGCCGATGAAGATCCCGCGGAGAAGTGAGGGCTGCCCGGGAGGCGTTGGTTCGGCGGGTGTCAGCGTTCGGCGTTCATTCACTGAGTTGCCTCGATTCAAGCAGGAATCACTGCGGAACCCGCAGGCCAGCGTCCGAGTGATTCGGAATTTCCTTTTGAACTCGGAAACGGCATCATTGTACGCTTCGATCACCGGCATCGATAAAGGGGCAACCGGCTCAGAAGGCCAATTGCTGTTCGGACGTGCTCAGCCAAACTGTCATCGCTGATTCGTCAAAGAACGAGATCGCGCTAATGGTCTGTGACGCGCGGATACGGAGGCAAGCAGCAGAGGACCGACGTGAAGGCCAGAAGCCGTTTGGCAACGATGATCCTGAAAGGGCTACGGTAGAGCGGAAGAAGCGGCCGAGAGCAGTTGGCTCGGATTCGACAAGATCTCCGATAGCATAAATGCAAGTGGTATTCCCACTCGGACAAGCAAGCGCTGGCACCGGCTTGTGATCAACCGGATCCTGTCAGGTGGAATCAGATCGAGGAAAAGGTCGAAACCAGCGAAGTTCTTGAACACGCGGGTTTCGTCGCTATTTGTTCGGCCCCGGGAATTGTGAACCACGGTAGTTGTTAGTCGTCGACCCGGTTGGATTGCAGTGAGAGCTAGCTGCTCCGTGCGCTTCCGGCGAGGGTTGGAAGGTCAAGGGCGGGTCGCACCCACAATTGTCAGAAGTGCGGTATGCTTCTGATGACTTCCAAACCGCTTGACGGCTGGAAGGGCTTTACCTTGCACCACCTATGATCGGCATATCGCCGGATTGTACCTTCCACAGTCTGCAAGAGTGATCGGCTCCGAGGTTTTCACCTTGGGGCCGGTTCTCTTTTACTCCCAAAAACAACGACAGCCTAGACAATGTGTCCAGGCCGTCGCGGTGAACTGTGGATATTGGAAGAGGTGCATCGCGCTGCCGCGAGTACCCGAGCATTTTCACTCATGCTCCCAAGCCGCGATTGCTGACGGCGTCGCCGGTTAGACCGGCCTCCTTGGGCGACAGACTAGTCGCTCCATCGGGAAAATGCCATCCCGCACATCGGATCGAAGGATGCATCAATACGTGAAGGGATGCGGTAGCGTCCCATGCGGTTGAATTCTCTGCGCAGAGACCACCTCGGGGTCTGGGCGCAATGCCCTAGGCCACAGTCACCTCACGGGTTGTAATGCTGGAAGAGACTCTCTGCATCTTTTCGATATCATCCTCCTTCCTTTTACGAGATCACTGTACCCCCGGATTCACACGTCGTCAACAATTACTCCTTCGAGGAGAAACCAAAGTGCGCCCCAGAAGATGCCTTGCGTGTCGCCGTTCTGATCCCCGAGTAGTGACACGTGATAGCCATCAGTCTGAGACTGGTTTGTCGGGCTGTCTATCCCTCACTAGAGGTATAAACTCCCGCCCCGAAACCTGCCGCTCGACCTCGCTCCGTTCGGAGCCTCAAAGCGATCCCGGAGTCTTGGGCGCAATACCTCTGTGAAAATCCCCGGCCAGCACAAGCGATGCGAGGCTGTGCCGCGCCAGGAAGTCGGCATGGGGTCTGAGCACAACCACCTTGCTCCACCAGCCCGAAATCGGCGTATGCTGTTGGGCATGGAGAGGCTTCTCCTATGGGTATGGGATGGTTTCTCGTAGTGATCGTCGGCTGTCTTGTTTGGGCGTACCTCAGTGTCACCATGAATCGCCAGAATTTCAATGAATTCGACCGGAGAGCGCGTAACGCTCGAAAGTTCCGTTCTCGTTTGTTACATCCCCCATTCAAGGGCTGACCGCGACGAGGCGAAAAGCGACCCAGTGAAAGTCTTCCCGACGCCGCCAAAAGGCGAAAGCGGCATACAATAGTGCCGCCAAGGAAACGGAGGGGACTCGATGATCGCACGAATCTGGCACGGCAGGACAAAGGCGAGTGATGCGAAGGCTTATCTCGAATATCTGTTCCAGTCCGGCATTCCCGGCTACCGGGTCACGAAGGGCAACCGGGGCGCGTGGGTTCTTCGCAAGATCGAGGGCGATGTGGCGCATTTCCTTACGGTCTCCTTTTGGGAGTCGCAAGACGCTATTGCGGAATTCGCCGGTGCCGACACCACAGTCGCCAAGTACTATCCAGAGGACAAGCAATACCTGATGGAGTTTGAACCAACGGTCACGCACTACGAATTGTTCGGATAACCCGGCTAAGGCACGTTACGAACGAACAGGGGCAAAAGGCATCTTGTTCCTTTGATTGGACTCGCCTAGAGTTCTGAAATGGGTCCGGGTCAGGCTGTATTCCCCAGATTCTGCGTTTAGGCAGGTGCTTGTGACCCCAACACCTGCCACCCGCCCGGACCCACCACTATCAGGGGCTGTCACTCTCCGAGACAACTAAGACGCGAACGCCCCGGTCGATGATGGCCGGGGCTTTTCGTGTCACCGCTAATGCTCAGAACGGGGCAGCTTCAGTCGCGGCAGGAGCGGCCTTCTTTGCCTTCGCAGCAGGAGCCTTCTTCGGCTTTGCGGCTGCTTTCTTGGCCGGAGCCTTCTTCTTCGCCACCTTCTTGGCTGGTGCCAGTTTTGCAGCCTTCTCTGCGTTGACCGCCGCCCATCTCTTCCGTTGGGCGTCCCCAATTCTTTTCCTTGCCGCCGCGCTCAGTTTCCGCCGCTTGGCAGGTTTCTTGGCTGGTGCGGGTGCTTCCTTGACAGCCCCTTCACTACTCGACAGTAGCCCACGGGCTTTCTGGAGCGTTTCGATTTCGGCATCGATTTCAGCAATGATTGAAGCGATTGGCATTCGCATTTTCCTTTCGCGGGAATCATACAACAGGTCGGCGGGTCCTCACTTTTGCCCGGCCAACAATTGCTAATTCTTACTTCTTCTTGAGCATTTCGTCCTTGTGCGTGGACCATCACTGCAACGCAGTGTAATCATCCAGGTTTTGAATCTGATCTTGTGGGCTGCTAGCTCCCCGCGCCTCATTGAATCTTCTAAACCCGGCCACACGTACGTTCAGGCCTGGATCGGTAGTCATGATCTGAACGATCTCATCGATATGTCCCCGACCTGCCGGCAAGGGCAGGGAGTCGAGGGCTGCTTGCCTCGTGCCCGGATCGCTATCACGTAGCAGTTGCACCATCTCTTCATCGGTTCTCGGTTGGATAAACGAACGAGTCGAATAGAGTCCAGTATTATGCTGTGCGACGATATACCTGACTACTTGAAGCGCAGACGGGCGCAATCCACGTTCCGCGTTTGGGTTAGACGCAATTTGCACCAATTGATCGAACGCGCCTCCATCACCTGCTTGAGCACGCAGTATAAGCGTTGAGATTTCTTGATTGGATTGAAGAGATGCGAGGATGGGTCCTATTTGCGTCGCGATCTTGTCATCGACCGCCTTGTCCACGGTTGCATTTACACGCGGACTCACGATTCCGTCTATTGTCGGCGATAATTGATCGACGGCCTTATGTGTTTCGCTAACGAGCGTCGAATTTATTGTATGTTGCTCACCCTTGACACTCTTGGCAACATCGGTGCTGACCTCCTGAACGATTAAGGGGCGGAGCACGGATTGTGTCTGGTTCTCTGCGGCGTCCTTAACCATCTTCTGCAATTGCGGCGTCTCAAACTGATCGGTCAGCTTCTTTCTTATTTCCTCCTGCATCCGCGTAATTTCAGATTTAGTCTCCTGCTGCGCTTCATCTTGAATGGACTGCTTGACATCGGCAATGCTTCTCCACCCGAGAAACCCCGCGATCAGAAGTGCGACGGTTATGGGATATGCGATGATTCTCAGCGTGCCAAGCGGCTTGTCACGATTAGCATCCGAATCTTCCCGAAGGGCACGACGGTTTGCGTCACTTTCTTCTCGCAAGAACTTTAGCAACTCGCGGTCGAGCGAATCAGGCGGCGGTTTCAATGGTTCCGTCTCTGATAGTTTCTGGTCCATAAGCAACCTTCGGGAATTGCCTCGATTCTACGCCTAACTCGGGTTGTTTGGGTCGTTCATGGAGTTTCCGGGAGTAGCGCAATAGCTTCTCTAATGAATGAGCCCGGCACAATGATGGAAATATCGAGAGGAGTTCCCTGAGTTTCCGGCAGGGTCGAATTGGCTTGTTGGCTTACTAAGCCAATGACGCCCTGATATGTTGAGCCCAGCATCGTTGCCCCGTGGACGGTTCTGTTCGTGTAGCTGAAGAAAACGGGTCCACCACTGTTACCGGGATAGATGTGGAAATTGTAATAAAACGTCTTTACAATCTTTGTCGGCGTGATGGGGTATGAGGCCAATAAGCCACTTCTGATTATCGGAAAAGTATTCTCGTCGGCAGAAAGCGGAAAGCCAAGGCACATAAGTTCATCGCCGGGGTGTATGTCAATAGACTCCAATTCCTTATCATCAACGAGCATGTTCGTAGGCAAGATTACAGGCTCCAGCGCGATTGGAACAGGAAGGTACATGACTGCAACGTCGGCATCAGGATGAGTTTTGTAGAGATTTACGCCATTGACTCGGATATTGACTGCCGTGGGCTGCTTTGTATACGTTCCGTCTGGTCCATTCTTTCGGTAGATGATCGTGGCAAAATCCCCGGCAATCTCATTGAGTACATGGGCAGCGGTGATGAGGATGAATTGACCCTTTGTAGGATCAGCTTTCAAGGGCTTCCCCATAAAGAACACTGGGCCGTATGTTACGACTCCGGGTCTGGGGGTGGGACCCATGATCTCGTAGGTGCCATTCATCAAGATCGTGCTCACGTCCTGAGCGTGGCAAACGAAACTGGTCAACGCGAAGATCACGATGACCATAAGCGTCTTGAGACCCCTGTTAGGCATCGGTCTCACTCCTGAATGGCGGACGAGGAAAGTCGTGATAGAGGAATCGACACGCACTGTTTTGGAAGGCGATCTACGCGCATTATAGGCCGAACAGAGATTTTGCACCGAAAGTTGGGCGGTGGAAATCCAGTTGCTAATCGGTGGAAAATTGGTGCGGAACTCTGGAGAATCATCCCCTCAGCTTGGCGTACTGCTCCTCTGTGAGCCTCAGGAATAGGCCGCCCCTCCCCATCTCAATCGCCTGATTCACCATCAGCCGGGTGTCTTGGTCAGTGAACCCCCCGGCGCGTTCGACCAGTTCGATCACCTTCTCAGCGGATGCGAAATGCAGCTTGCGGGGCAGGGCGGTCTTCAAGTCCTGCTCCAAAAACTGGCAATGCTAGCCGTCGCGGTACTGGAAGGACATGTACACACGGTGGGTTTGGTCTTGCGGAGGCATGGACGGAGTATAGGCGAAAGTGATCCACAGCCTGAAGAGAAGTCCTACGAGCGTTGCGACGGAGTGGATGTACACTTGACGCGCCGAGGAGGGGCACGAATGAAATTACTCCGGATGTATTCCGTGGCGGGTCTCCTTCTTTCAGTCGCTCTGATCCCGCTGATGGGTCAAACAGTTCCAGCAGCAGACGCCAAGAACCACATTGGTGAACGAGCAACCGTTTGCGGGCTGGTGGCAAGTGAGAGGACTGTGACAAGTAGCCGGGGAGAGCCGACGTTCATCAATCTGGATGCCGCATATCCGAATCAGGTCTTTACGATCCTTGTTTGGGGAGACGACCGGCAGAAGGTCGGAGCCTTGCCGACCGAGGGATCACGGGTCTGTGCGACGGGCATGATTCAGGGATACCGGGGAGTGCCCGAAATTGTGGTACGAACTAGCGACCAGTTGAGTCGATAGCGCTGCTCTTCAACCGGTCACGAATAATCTGCAAAGGAACAGAACATGAACAGGCGCACGCTGATTGCTCGTTTGACTGTTGATGCAGGACAGACAGGCAGCTGCTTGTTGGACAGCAGTTGGAAACTGTGCCCAGTTTTGTGCCTACCGCCCGACCCTACCGGTTGCGACTGATTGCGATGCTACCACCGGAGAACCTCTTTAGAATCATCACTAGTAGCAAGCCATCATTCTTCATCGCAATCGCCGTAAGTTGTTGATTCTAGGTTCAACAGGGACTCATAATCCCTTGAGGGACTCATAATCCCTTGGTTGGGGGTTCAAATCCCTCCGGGCCCACCATCGATGAGCGGCGTGAGCGGCGGAGCCGGGTCGTTTGACTGTGTCAGCCGACATGGGGCGGACGTCGGGCCGGGCTCAACCTTCCGTAGCTTCGCCAGTCCGCCGCGCAGAAGGTCCTTCACGACCAGCTTCGCGCACAAAATGACCTTGAGGTCCGCCGGTGGACGTTGCAGCGATTGTGGCGCGGGCAGACCTGGCTGGGGAGCTACGCAAGCGCCAAGTTGACGTTGTCGATAGCCTCGTCGATCTCCGCCGCGTTCTTGTATCCGACGGTGACGCAGTCCACGCTCGCGTTCTTGAAGGCGAATCGCATCGCGGCCTGGCGATCGGCGCGATTGGTGAATGCGCCCTCGCCAATCAGCTTCATGCTGATGACGCCCATTCCGGCGGAACGCGCCTCGCGGACATGCGTGACCACTTCACTGACATTGCCCGGGGCGTTCCAGTCATCCGTCTCGTTATCCATCTTGGCGCCCTTGTGGTTCACGCGGATCATGGCGATCTCGAGCCATTTGGTTCCCGGGACCTGACGGAGCGCGGGCAAGCCGTGCACGGAGGCGCCGTGCGTCAAGATCGTCTCCCGGTACTGTGCTTCGAGAATCGCGTCCTGCCAGCGTCCGGTGTCGACGGGCCAGGTGTTCCCGCGCTGCCAGTGGAGGAGCATGATGTCGAAGTAGTCGGTTTGGGAGGTGCGGCGCAGCTCATCGAGTTTCTTAAGCGGATCGATGCCGTCGACGGTCGTCACCTTGTTCATCAACTGGTAGCTGTCGCGCGGGATTCCTTTGAGCGCCTCGCCAAGCATCCCCGGCGTGACGTACGACTCGGAGGTTTCGAAGAAGCGGATGCCTCGCTCGTAGGCGTAGCGCACAAGGCGTGTGAATTGCTCTTGCCCGAGGCGCTGCTGGACAAGTCCATTATTGGTTCCCGTGCCGAATGCGAGCCGCGTCACTTTCACGCGGGACTTTCCCAGCTTCACCAGATCCGACGCGGTCGCGCGCTCGGCGAGCAGGGGCAGGCATCCGACGCCAGCGAGCGCGCTTACGGCCGCGCCGGTTTTCAGAAAGTCTCGTCTGGAAATTCGTGACATCGGGGCAACCTCCGTAGACTGGCCAAAAGGGGATTAACCAGTTGGCCGCATGGTAGCACAGTTCACGGTTGAAAGTGCAGCCATTGCGATTTCACCAACTGTGCAGCCACTCCGCGTCGTGCCCGATGCGCACCGGAGCGCGGAAAAGCTCGCTCAGACGGGCCTCGGTGAGCAGTTCATCGCGGGGGCCGTCGGCGACGATACGGCCGTCGCGCATGAGGATGATGCGCTCGATTTCGGGGAGAATATCGCCCAGGTGGTGCGTGACCATGACCAGGCCTGTGCCTTCGCGGGCGAGCCCGCGGAGCGTTTCGCGGAGCTCGCGCTGAGCCGCGAGGTCGAGCGCGTTGGACGGCTCGTCGAGGAGCAGTTGTTGCGGCCGGTGAACCAGCGCGCGAGCAATCAGGATCCGGCGCTTCTCACCGGCCGACATGGCTCCGACCAACTGCGTGGCGAGATGCGCCGCCTCCATCCGCGCGAGAGCTTCCCGCGCCCGCGAACGCATTTCATCGGTCACGTGCAGGTTGGGCCAGAGCGTAGACGCGGAGAAGAAGCCTGCGATGACGGCATCGAGCCCGCAGGTGACGGCAGTTCGCTCGCCGGGGAGTTCGCTACCCATGGGCCCGGCGCTGACCACGCCGAAGTGGCGGCGCAGCTCGGTGAGATCCCACCGCTCGCGGCCGAAGATGCGAAGGTGCATTCCCGGGCGAACGATGGGATAGAGCTGGCAGGTCATGGCCAGGATGAGCGTGGATTTGCCGCAGCCGTTGGGGCCGAGGATGGCGACGTGCTCGCCGGCGCGGATATGGAGGTTGACGCCATGCAGAACCACGCGCTCGCCGCGCGCGACGTCGACGTGGCGCATCTCAAGGAAAGCTGCCGGGGTTTGCTCTTTGCCGCTCATTGAAGCTGCGGGACGACCTCCACCTGCTAGATTAAATGGGTCAAGCACATGAGCGATTTTTCGACGAACCTCATTCCTCGCGGGTTCCGGTTTGCAGCCACAACGGCGGGTTTGAAGGCGAGCGGCAAGCCCGATTTTGCCGTGATCGTGGCGGATGCGCCGGCCAGCGCGGCAGCTGCATTCACATCGAACCGCGTGATCGCGGCGCCGCTGATCGTGGACAAGGAACACCTGCGCGCCACGGGCGGGCGGGTTCGCGTGGCCGCGATCAATGCGGGGAACGCCAACTGCGCGGCGGGGGAAGCCGGGCTGAACGCGGCGCGAGTGACGTGCGAGGCGGCGGCAAAGACGTTCGGATGCCGGGCGGAAGAGGTCTTTCCGTCGTCGACCGGAATTATCGGAGTGCCGCTGCCCGCGGAGAAGCTGATCGCGGCGCTGCCGGAGCTGGCCGCAGCGCTGGGCGCGGAGCCCAGCAACTTGCACGAGGCGGCCAACGCGATTCTGACGACCGACACGGTGGAGAAGACGGCGTTCGCGCGGCTCGATGCGGCCGGCAGCGACGGCTCGACGCGCGAGGTCCGGATCGCGGGATTCTGCAAAGGTTCGGGCATGATCCATCCGCAACTCGTGCCTCATGCGACGATGCTGGTCTACATTCTGACCGACGCGGCGATGGCGCCCGGCGATCTCGATGCGTATCTGCGTTCCGTGATCGAAGTCAGCTTCAACAGAATCTCGGTCGACGGCGATACCTCGACGAACGACACCGTGCTGCTGATGGCATCGGGCGGGAGCGGGGCGACGATCGGGCGGGGCGATGCGGCGTTCGCGGCGGCGCTCACGGAGGTGTGCACGTCACTGGCGCGGCAGGTGGTTGCCGACGGCGAGGGCGTGTCGCACGTGGTGGAGCTGCGCATCCGCGGCGCGGCGAGCGACGGCGACGCATTGCGCGTGGCAAAGGCGATCGCGCATTCGCCGCTGGTGAAGACGGCTTGGGCGGGATGCGATCCGAACTGGGGGCGGCTGGCTGCGGCGATCGGCCACTCCGGCGCGCAGATCGATCCGGACCGCATCGACATTCGCTTCGGCGATTTGCAAATTTGCCGCGACGGCGGGCGTGCAGCGGAGTTCGACGAGGCCGCGGCGCACGCATACATCAGCCAGCGCGAGTTCTCGATCGCGATCGATCTGCACCAGGGCGCGGGCGCGTGCGTGTTCTGGACTACGGATCTGACGCACGAGTACATCCACATCAATGCGGACTACTCGACGTAGCGGCTCAGAAGTGCGCGCAGGCGCTAGGGCGGGTCGATTCCGGCGATTCGGCAAACGGAGTCGAGGTATTCGCGAGCGGCGATGTAGTCTTTGTGGTTTTCGATGTCTTCGACGGTGAAGCCAGCGTTATCGCCGTCCCGTTTGATTTCGGTCGCGTCATCGGCGTCGTCGCCGGCTTCGGCATTTTCATCCACTGCATCGCCGGTATCTTCTTCTTCGACGGCGTCATCCTCATCGCCGCCGCCGGCGCCGGCTTCGGCTTCATCGTCGCTGCCGGCTTCCCCGTCGTCTCCGTCATCGTCGTTAACGGCGATGTCGTCCTCCTCATCCTCGAGGCCGGGGCCTTTTCCGAGATTCGAGCAGGTCTTGCGGTATTTGCAACGGCGACATTTATCGCCGGGGGCGCAGAGGATGAGTTCAGACGCGAGCTCGTCGCCTTGCTCGGTTCGGGTGACCGACATGACGGACCCCGGAAGCTCGTCGTCACGACCCGAGATGGCCTGGTAGGGAAGCTTGAGGCCCCAAGAGAGCTGGGCCGACTGCTTCACGTCGATGCGGTTTGCGATGAGCGCCTCGGAGATCCGCGCGACGGCGATGGGAATGGAGGCGAGGTCCTCCAGGACAGGCAGCTTCAATGGTTCGGTTTCAGAGCCTACAGCCGGGTTGTGAAACCTGGAGTGGAAGTAGCAGACGTTGGCTCCGGCAAGGGCTCTCGAGCGGCAGCGGAGGCCGTTGGGCTTGATATGCCGACATGCCTTGTACATTTGGTAACTCCCCCGGGGGGTCCCCGATTTTGGGTAGTGTCCTAATTTCGTTCATCTAGCCTCCAATCGTGGCAAGCAGCGTGCTCCGAATCCACGCGGAGACGGTCTGCTTGCTGGCCTTAGCTGCTGCCTCTACGCGCTTCCGATCCTCCGGGCTGAATCGGACAGGGAGGATGCTGCCTTTGGCTTCTCCCTTTGCGAGCCTCGGGCGTCCCGGTTTTCTAGGCTTCTTCGGCATTGTCGTACTCCTGAACGATGAAGGCTCTGACCGCCTTAGCTGGCGACAGAGCAGGGTCGATGTGCAGGACGGTGACAGCGAGTGGGTTCGTTGCATCTCCGGTATCGTGGAACCACGCATACGCCGTATCGGTTTGCGGATGTCCATGTAGATCAAACACTTCGACAACCCCATCCCAGATCGTCTTTCCCTTCCAAGTTTCTTTTACAGGGACGCTCTCTCGGTGTGTCGCCTTGACACCGTGAAGCTTCTGAATCGCGCCCTGCAATTCTTCAATCACCGTCACGCCACTGCCTCCAGTAACTCTCCCACGCTCCAGAACGACTTTGCGACGCCAGCGGCCATTGCTGGGGTGCATTTCAGGGTATTGTGGCGCTTCACAAAGTTGTAATAGGCGAAGTGCAGTCCAACGGCGGCATCGAAGTTCTCGCGTTTCTTGGAGAATGCCAGCGTAAGCCTAGTCAAACGGCGCACGTGAAGGCGAGTAGTCGCATTCAGCCGCTCTGCGTAGCTGGTTGAAATCAGGTCTACGTTCGGATGGCCGGTAGTGATGAACTTCTCGGAAGAAAGCACGCCAGACGTGCTGTAACGCCGCTCCCCGAACTCCTTGGTTCCGTAAACCTTGATGATCTTGCCGTAATCCACGTTTCGCCCAAACGATTTCTTGATGGCGTCGGTGTAGGCGTAGAACCCATCCGTGCTGATCTGGACCCGGTAGGCCATGCGGCTGGCAACATCCGCGACGAATGCATTTGCGGCAGTTTGGCTGCGATCCGAAACCATGAAGGTGGGGACCAATTTGGTGTCAGAGTCGATAGCGCACCATGTCCAAACGTCGCCGACGCCCTTTGCATCGTCCTCTTTTACGGTGCGAGCTTTCTTCCCTACGAATCCCCAAATCTCGTCTAGCTCGAGCCGGGCGCAAGGCAGGTTCCGCATCCTCGCGTCCATCAATGCCGTGCATCCCTGCCCGACCTTCACGCCAAGCCGCATGATGGTATCGCGGTGAATGCCGGTCATGCGCTCAATGGACCGGATGCTGGAACCTTCCGCCAGAGCCGCAATTACCGTGATCTGCTTATCCGTGTTGAGTACGTTCGCCATAAAGCCTCGCTGAATTAACTGTATTACAATAACCAGACATTGTCAAGTGTTTTTGTAATACAATTTATCATCCTCCATCGAGCTAATGGGTTTGCGCTTCTAAAAGTCCCGTAAGCTCTTGCAGGTTCTCCAAAATTTCCTTTGCGTCTACCAGATGTGAATCTTTGTCGAACAAAAGCAGTCGCTCCCCCTCTGCCGTTTTGATTCTCAACAGGTATTGGAGAGGGTTGAAGCCCGTAGGGTCTCCTCCTTTTAACTTTCCAATGACCGCAGTTCGATAGAGTACGAAATTCTTATAGTCCCTCTCAAGATAGCGATTCATGTCGATGTTTTCCCCGAGAGTATCAGATAAGGTTTCTTGGTTATGATCCTTCATGTACTGTAGGTGACGGCGATTCATGGCCAACTCGTTCTGGTTAATAGCGCCGACCAGCCGGTTGAGCAATGGCTTTCCCCACGCCAAAACTTCGGAATTGCTACATTGGCGATAGTCCGCGTCCGCGATCTCGCAATCCGCAGTTATCTTCGTCGATGTAGGAGCGGGTACGACGATCATGGGAACTTTCGGGGGTTGTGTAAACCACGGAAATCTTTGGCCAAAAGCATCTACCAAAGCGCTTATCGTTGGCGGCGAAGTTATCGGAGTGTACCGTGCTACAGAATAGAAAACAGCACCTATGACCACTGCAAACGCGAAGTTGAAAATGTTCCGACGCCATCCTCTCGCGAAGAGTCCAATACGTTGAAGATCGACGACTACAATAACCCACGCCAAGAAAGCGACTGCGAAAAGTGAATATCGCCCTGCGGATAGACTTACGGCTGCGCCAATCATAGCGGCCACCGCAGCCCAGATAGGGGTGCTCGTCCAAAGATCGCGGAATTTTGATTTATTTGCTTGAGGTAAATTAGGAGGAAGCTGTTGGAGCAGACTTGAGACTCGTTCGAGCCCTTGTATGACCTTTTGGGCGACGCGTTCAGCAATTCTGTTTTCTCTGGCCTCGACAGCTTTGCGCTTGGCCCAGTTGGCTGCGCCTCCTCTATTGGTCCTTTTTTCTCTATCCATGCCCGCAATCCTTCCACCGGACCCCGAGCAACGTCCAGATTTTTTTGTAATACAGGGATTTTGCCCGAAACGGGCAAATTAGGACACCACCCGATTTTGAGGTCAAGTGGTTTGTTTTCAGCAACTTGGGTTGTTGATTAAGCGCCGCAACCCATTGATTCCAAATGGCTTAGAGTCCAAGTATCCCCTTCTAAAGGACTTACGGGCGTTCTTTCTGGTTTTGCACCGTTTTTGGTGCAACGTGGGCCGAAAAAAACGGCGGGCGGCCCGGAGTGCCGGTCATGCCCAACCGGCCTCCCGGAGCCGCTCACCAGTTCCTCAAAGAGGAGATAAACGCCCTCTTTTGTTCTCTAGAGACAGCGTAGCGAAATGGGGGAGTTATTCGGGAAACTTGGGGAAGGAAGTGAAGGAGTGAATAAGTGACGGAGGAAACAAGGGGTTAGGGTGGTTTTGACGCCTGCGCATATGCGACTGAGGGCTTGACGGCGTTTGGCGATGCGCCGGGTCTACTCGGCGAAGATTTCAGCAAGCGTGGCTAACGTCGCGGTCAGCGTGGCAGGGGAGACGGAGCCCAGGCGGCGGACGAGGCGCACTTTGTCGACGGTTCGAATTTGGTCGAGCAGGATCAAGCCGCTCCTGCCGGCGTGCGTAATAGGGACACGAAAACTGGCTGGAAAGGCCTTCGTCGTCATGGGCGCCACGATTGCAGTGCGTAAATGGTCATGCATCTCGGGAGGAGAAATTACGATGCATCGACGGGTTTTTCGAATCTCGCTGCCAACGACCAGATCGAGTGTCGCGAGCCAGATCTCGCCGCGCCGAACCGTCCTAGGCCTTACCATGTCCAATCCGCGTCCGCCTCGTTGGCGAACTCAGGCCATACGAGTGCATCGCCGCCACATGCCGAGAGCCGCTTGCTATCCTCAGCCCAACCTTGTCGTGGGGCCTTGTCAGGCCGACGTACTACGAGCGTGTTTCCCTCCACGAGAATTTCGGCCTGGTCTTCCAGCCCTGCCTGTTTAAGCAGCGGCTTGGGAATCAGGATTCCGCGCGAGTTGCCGATACGGCGGATGATTGTGAGCACGGCTTCTCCGATGTAATAACAATGTTAGCACGGGCCTCAGCGGTTTGACAGCAGTATGGCGAATCCGAAGGTCATTGAAAAACAACCGCAGATCCTTCGACTCCGTTTGGCCGAAAAGCCGGCCAAACTTCGCTCAGGATGACAGCGACATTTTGCTGCGAACTGCAGAGACTAGGCACTGGCGGGGCGGTCTCAGCTACCTGGCGCGGGGGTGGGTGCGGTCGTAGACCTCGGTCAACTGCGCGGTGGTGAGCTGGGTGTAGCGCTGGGTGGTGGATAGGCGCTCGTGGCCGAGAAGCTCCTGGATGGCGCGGAGGTCGGCGCCCTCTTCGAGCAGGTGGGTGCCGAAGGCGTGGCGCAGGGTGTGGGGGTGGACGTCGGCGGGAAGGCCGCGGAGGATGGCGATGCGCTTGACGATGCGGCCGACGCTGCGGGTGGTGAGGCGGGCTTCGCCGCCGCGCTCGAGGCCGCGCAACTGGAGATTGACGAAGAGGGCGGGAGTGGTGCGGGACGATTCGCCGGCGGCCGCGGCCAGGTGCGCCGAGCGCTCGGCGAGGTAGGCGCGCAGGGCATCGGCGGCGGCGTCGCCGAGAGGGACGTAGCGCTGCTTCTGGCCTTTGCCGCGGACGAGGATGGCTTCGTTGGCCCAGTGAATGTCGTTGAGGTTGAGGCCGGTGAGCTCGGCGTTGCGCACGCCGCAACCGTAGAGCAGTTCGAGGATCGCCTTGTCGCGGGCGGGCCAGCTTGCGGCGTCGTCGCGCACCGAGTCGACAACGCGATTCATCTGCTCGATGGAGGGGACGCGAGGCAGGTGCTTGGGCAGGCGGGGAGTGGCGACGAGGGCAGCGGCGTTCTGCTCGATGTGGTGAGTGCGAGCGAGCCACTTGAACCAACTGCGGATGGCGGCCAGAGCGCGCGCCGTGGAAGCCTTGGAGAGGCCGCGGTCGTAGAGAGTTCCGAGGTAGGCGCGAATGTGGGTGTGCTCGATCTGATCGGCACTGAGGGTGGGTTGGCAAGCGGATAGCCAGGCGGAGAATGCGTGCAACTCGCGCTGGTAGGCGCGCAGCGTGTGGACCGAAGCGCGGCGCTCGACGGCGAGCATCTGCAGGTAAGCATCCACAAGCTCGGCGATGGATGAGGCAACCGCCGGGGCAGCGGTGGCGCTCATGCGGCGCCCTCATCGGCGGATTTTCCGCGGACAAGATGCAGGCCGGGTGACTTTTGGACTGGCGCTTCGGGCTCGGGCGGCCGCCGGGCGGCGCGGGGATGATGCTTTCGATGGACGGCCTTGAGGCGGCCCAAGGCGAGATGCGTATAGACCTGCGTGGTGGAGATATCGGCGTGGCCCAACATCATCTGCACGCTGCGCAGGTCGGCGCCGTGCTCCACCATGTGCGTGGCGCAACTGTGGCGCAAGCCGTGGGGACTCGTGCTGGAGTTCGATTGTTTGACGAGGTTCCAGATCCACTGGCGCGTGAGAGGGACACCGCGGATGGAGAGGAAGAGCCAGGATCGGATCTGGCGTTGAGCGCGGCCCTTGTGCGCCGAAGGGATGCGATCAAGATGGGGGCGGCCTTCGCGCAAATACTCTTCGATGGCGCGGAGCGCGGCGTGGCCGAGGGGAACGATGCGCTCCTTATCGCCTTTGCCGCGCACATGAATGCGTCCCGCGTCGAGCGCGAGATCGCTAACCGCCAGCGAGGTGACTTCAGAGACGCGGAGCCCGCCGGCGTAGAGCAACTCGAGGATGGCGCGGTCGCGGAGCGCCGTCGCCTTGGCCTGCGGATGCGAGGCTGCCACAGCGGCACGCTCGAGCATCTCGGCCACCTCCGGCTCGGCGAGGGATTTGGGCAGGACCTTCCACGCCTTCGGCGATTCGATGTTGATGGTGGGGTCGTGGTGAATGCGCCGGTCGAGAAGCAGCCACTTGTAGAAGCCGCGCAGACAGCTCAGCTTGCGCGCAGCGGTGCGGGAGTCGATAGCGTGGGTGCGCAGATGATCGAGAAAGGCAGAGACGTCGGCCTCGATCGCGGTGAGCAGCAGGGCGTCGCGGCCTTCGAGAAGCTCGGCGAAGATGCGCAGGTCGCTGAGATAGGCCTCGCAAGTGAGGGGACGAAGCCCCTTTTCCACGCGGAGATAGGACTCATAGTCCTGCAAGAGAGCGAGCTGATTGCTGCCTTCCACAGAATCGATTATCGGCGGGTTGCAGTTGCGGCTACGGCGGCAGGACAGGTTACCGAACCTCGTTCATTACGGAATCAATCTGGGCAATAGAGCGGTTTCGGAAATAGTGTGTTCGATCAAAGGGACTTTCAGGGTCGCCGCTCCTTTAGGTCGCGACGACTTGACTGTCCCAGAATGCGGACTCGATATTTCCGAAACCGCTGTGAATCGGCGGGCGAAGGATCGCCCGCCGACACAAGATCACGGCCGTGCGCATCAACGGTCGGATCACCGAGGCCCCGGGCCGCCACGGAAGACCTGGTCGTATCCGGCGCGGAAACCATGCCGGTACTCCTCAAACGCGGGCGGAGGGACGGGCGGGTTATCGAACCGCGGATGGCGACGCACATCGGGCGCCAGACCTCTGTGGATGTCGTTCTGGGCCGCGCGGATGCCGTCGTTGTATCCCTGTTGCGCGGCGCGGCTGAACTCCGAGGGCGGTGGAGGGGGTGCATAGTACCCCTGCTGAGGATGGGTACATCCGGCCAGGACGAATGGAATGGCCAGAACGGCCAGGGCTGCGATTCTCCTCAAACTCATATCAGGAACCTCGTGGGGTGAATTGACTGTCCTGCCCGTTCTGCGGCGGGACACTACCAGGTTGGAACCCCGGACTACACAAAGTGTTGCACGAAAAGGCGCCTGCTTCATCGCCGGGGCGTTAACTCGGAGATGCGTTCTGCCGATAGGAGGGACGGGCCGGGATGTTCCGATTGGCCTTCGATGCGGAAAAACCGCAAAAGGGCAGGGGAGTGCGTGTCCCGGGGAGAATATGGCGGACAAGGCGAAGAAGCATCAAAACAACGGCAATGGGAACGGGAAGCACAACGGGAACGGCCACTTCCCAGGAAATGGAATCGAGGTTGCGTTGCGCCTGGGCAAGGACTGCGACTACGAGCGCGAGCTGCGGCGGCTGCAGATCGAGCTGGTGAAGCTGCAGGAGTGGATCAAGCGCGAGGGGCTGCGCGTGGTGGTGCTGTTCGAGGGGCGCGACGCGGCGGGCAAGGGCGGGGCGATCAAGCGCATCGCCGAGTCGCTGAATCCGCGCGTGTGCCGCATCGTGGCGCTGGGCACGCCGACGGAACGCGAGAAGACGCAGTGGTACTTCCAGCGGTATGTGCCGAACCTGCCGGCGGCGGGGGAGATGGTTCTGTTCGACCGGAGCTGGTACAACCGCGCGGGAGTGGAGCGGGTGATGGGCTTCTGCACGGAGCGCGAATATCTGGAGTTCATGCAGAGCTGCCCGGAGTTCGAGAGGATGCTGATACGGGCGGGGATCATCCTGATCAAGTACTGGTTCAGCGTGAGCGACGAGGAGCAGGAGAAGCGATTCCAGGACCGCATGGTTACGCCGACCAAGCGCTGGAAGCTGAGCCCGATGGATCTGGAGTCGCGGAAGCACTGGGCGGACTACTCGCGGGCCAAGGACGAGATGTTCGCGGTGACCGACACCAAGCAGGCGCCGTGGTACGTGGTGAACGCGGAGAACAAGAAGCGGGCACGGCTGAACGTGATCCGCCACCTGCTCTCGCTGATTCCCTACCGCGACCTGACGCCGGAGCCGCTGAAGCTGCCGCCGATCGTGAAATCGAAATACGTGCGGCCGCCGATCACGGAGCAGAACTTCATTCCGGAAGTGTACGTGTAAGACAGGGATCAGGGATCAGGGGTCAGGGATCAGTTCGCAGGCCGCAGACAGATACGTGAGGCGACGGAGGCGAGCGAGCGCGAGAGGGGAGAGGCTCGCTGATTTATCGTGGATGCGAGCCCATGAAGCAGACACTCACCCGCCTTGCGCTGACTCTGCCGGTTGTCTGGCTGGTGGTGTCGCTGGTGTTTTTGCTGATTCATTTGGTGCCGGGCGACCCGATTCAGATGATGCTTGGAGAATGGGCGACGCGGGCGGACTTGACGGCGCTGCGGCATCAGTACGGCTTCGACCAGACGCTGGGCACGCAGTATGTGCGGTACTGGGCGGGGGTACTGCACGGGGACCTGGGCGAGTCGATTCGGCTGCACGACACGGTAGCGCACCTGATCGGGCAGCGGTATCCGTACACGCTGGCGCTGACGCTGGCGGCGCTGGCTTTGGCGCTGGCGCTGGCGCTGCCGGCGGGAGTTCTGGCGGCGGTGCGGAGAGGGAAGTGGGTGGACCAGGCGCTGAGCGTGGTGTCGCTGTTCGGATTGAGCGTGCCGGGGATCGCGCTGGGGCCGGTGCTGATCCTGGCGTTTTCGATCGGGCTGGGATGGCTGCCGGTGTCGGGGGCGAACGCGGGAGGGACGGCCGCGATCGACTGGCGATACCTGGTGCTGCCGGCGGTGACGATGGGCGCGTCGCTGGCGGCGATCCTGACGCGCATGGTGCGGACGGCGATGCTCGAAGAACTGGGCAGGACTACATCTGCACGGCGCGGGCAAAGGGGCTGAGCGAGACGGCGGTGGTGTGGCCGCACGCGCTGCCGAACGCGATGGTGCCGATTGTGACGGTCGTCGGGTTGCAGTTCGGCGCGCTGCTGGCGGGGCGATCGTGGCGGAATTGATCTTCAGTTGGCCGGGGCTCGGGCGGCTGACGGTGAGCGCGATTTCGAACCGCGACTACGCGCTGGTGCAGGGATGTTTGCTGGCGATCGGGCAGACGTATGTGCTGGTGAACCTGATGACGGATGTGATGTATGCGTGGATCAATCCACGAATGAGGGGGTAGGCCGCGGCCAAGGAACTTCCGAGTAGGCGATAAACCGGCCACTAACTTCCTAGGGTGATAGGCTTCCGATGACTAGGCTCGATCGAGACTCTGCGTCATGTGAGTGCTACGACCACGAACCCGCAACGATCGATCGCCCCGAACTGTGGGTTCCCATCATCATCGCCATGTTTGCAAGCTGCGGCCTCCTTTTCGCATCGGCCAACCTGCCTTTTGGCATCCAAATCGGTTCACTTGTCCCCTACACAGCCTTCGTCACCCTTGGAACATTCAGCGCCCAGCGCGGCATGCAGCCCTACTTTTTCGAGTGTCCGATCGTCCAACAAACAATGCCTCGACTGCTCTGGCGGCATGGCGGCTTTGTTGCCGCGATCGTTCTCCTCGAAACAATCGCACTCTACTTGACCCGATACATGCCAGCGTCATGGCTCACCGCGAATGGGAGAGACGGCTCGCCTTTCGCCTTATCTCTCTGCGTTATCTGTGTGGGCCTCGGAGGTGTTGAGGCATTCACCAACCGCTCTCTGCTTGAACGAGCACACGCAAGAAACCCGGGGGACCTCTGATTCCACGCACGGCTCCTCCGGGCTATCAAGGCGATTCCGCAATCTCGACCCGTACGCGAATTCCACTCTCCGCAGATGGTCCGAAGCATTCCGTCGGTGTCGGGCGCGTGACGGCTATCCGGAAATTACCTCTACCTAGCTGGGGCTAAGCGGAACTATTTCAGCCTTTAGTCCACCATCTTTCCCCACCGTCAGCAGCCCCACCGTCACCGGGAGGTCGAGGCGGCAGGGGCCGCAGGAGCCGGGGTTGAAGTAGAGGACGCTTTTCTTTGTGTAGAAGTTCGGGACGTGGGTGTGGCCGTGGAGGACGGCGGCAAAGCGCGCGAGGGCGGGTGGGCGCGCCACTAGCCATATCCATTTGATTCTAAATAGGTTATTCAATTTAGCGAATTTAATGACAATCGCGATAAAAGCAATAAACTCGGGAATTTGCAATTGCCATTCGTATTCATGCGTTTCGGCATGTATGCCGCCCGTGAAGCATATGCTTGTGTCTAAGTGAAAGGCATGCGGTGAGAAGATGTCGACGGCGAAAGGGAAGACCGTATCCCTGGTTCTGGGAAGCGGCGGCGCTCGAGGTTTGGCGCACATCGGCGTCATTCATTGGCTCGAAGAGAACGATTTCAAGATCCAGTCGATCGTCGGCTGCTCGATCGGCGCAGTCATCGGGGGTATATACGCTGCCGGGAAACTGGATGAGTATGAGCGATGGGTGCGTACGCTGACGAAGATGGACATCGTCACGCTGCTCGATCTTTCGTGGGAGAAGAGGGGACTGGTGAGAGGTGAGAAAATCGTCAACACCCTGATCGGCCTGGTGGGGGAGAAATCGATCGAAGAGCTCCCGATTTCATTTACGGCCATCGCCGCCGACTTGAAAAGCCAGAAGGAGGTCTGGATACGGTCGGGCAATCTCTTCGATGCCATGCGCGCCTCTTTCGCTATCCCTCTTTTCTTCACTCCGTTCAAGTTGAGGGGCGTCGATCTTGTCGATGGAGGGGTTCTGAATCCCGTGCCCATCGCGCCGACGTATGGCGATGAAACCGACCTGACGGTCGCCGTGGATCTGAACGGGCCCGCGGAGAGTCCGATAGAGCCGGTTGACGTGGTCGCCGCGCCGGAGTCCCCAGCGTCGCCAATCCGGGAGAAGATCAATCGCTTCATCGGCCGCCTGCAGCCATCCACGACCAGCGACGGCAGCCGGGATTGGGGAGCCTACGAAATCGCCACTCAGGCGTTCGACGCCATGCAGAGCGCCATCGCCCGCCAGCAACTGTCGGCCTATCCGCCGGACGCGGTCATAGAAATCGCCAGGAACTCGTGCGGGACGATGGAGTTCAACCGGGCAGCCGAGATGATCGCATTGGGATACAGCAAGGCCAAGATGTGCGACCTCAAGACTTTGGCGGGCTGGCGCTAGTGTGGTGAATCCGAAATTGTTTGAAAGACAACCGCAGATCCTTCGACTCCGTTTGCCGCGCCCAGAGGGCACCCGGCGCGGCAAACTGCGCTCAGGATGACAGAGCGATCGTTGGATGAATCTGTGGTCCAGCTAAGCCGGCAATGTCACAATGTCCGGCTTTAACTCTCCATCCGACTTGATCGTGAGTATTCCCACAGTTACGGGCAGCTCGAAGCGGCGGGGGCCGCAGGAGCCGGGGTTGAAGTAGAGGACGCTTTTCTTTGTGTAGAAGTTCGGGACATGGGTGTGGCCGTGGAGGACGGCGGCGAATTTGGCGGCTGCGGGGTCGAGGTGGAGCGTCTTGAGGTCGTGAAGCAGGTAGAGGTAGAGGGTGGCGTGCGGCGCGTTCTCGACGAGGACGACTTCGGTTTCGGGGAGGCGGGAGCAGGGTCCGCTCAAGTCGATGTTGCCACGGACGGCGGTGACGGGGGCGATCCTGGCGAGCGAGTCGAGGATGGAGGCTTTGCCCACGTCGCCGAGGTGGAGGATGCGGTCGACGCCGCGGAGGGCGGAGACGGCTTCGGGGCGGAGGAGGCCGTGGGTGTCACTGACGACGCCGAGGCGCATGAGTTCAGATTGACACAATCGGATCGTGCGAGGGAGCAAGGGAGCGAGGGAGCAAGGGAGCGAGGGAGCAAGGGAGCAAGGGAGCGAGGAAGCGAGGGAGCAAGGGAGCAAGGGAGCAAGGGAGCGAGGGAGCAAGGGAGCAAGGGAGCAAGGGAGCGAGGGAGCGAGGAAGCGAGGGAGCAAGGGAGCGAGGGAGCGAGGGAGCGAGGGAGCAAGAAAACCAGGGCAATCGCATGAACGGGATTCGGGAGGTTTTCGGGCGGATTTCCACCGCCCCTACGGGGCTAAGATTCCTCATGGGGCCAGCTTCCCCACGCTAAAGCGCGGGGCTAACAACCGTTGCGCCTCCGGCGCGACGAAAAGCGAACCTCATTCGTCAACAAATTCCGTTCATGCGATTGCCCTGGCAAGAAAACGGTAGTGTCTCAGTTTGAAATCCACAGCCCTTGCGCCGCGCCGGAACCGAGCCGCATACTTGGTTCATGGCAAAGCGCCCGCGCGACCTGAATCAACTCGCCAAACTGATAGTCGATATCGCGACCGGAGAGACTGAGGATTCGGTGAGTGGATCTAAGCGACTTCCCTCTCATCAGCAAATAGCTGGCGTCAAAGGAGGAAGGGCAAGAGCGAAGAAGTTAAGTGCAGCGGCCCGGAGAGCCATTGCTAAAAAAGCAGCGGATTTCCGTTGGCATCAAAAGGGCCCATTGAAATCTCTATAGGAACAGGATTCGTCGGCTGTGCAACAAATGGTGCACCAATCTTTGCGTCTTCGATTGGTCTAATTAGATTCCTTATCTCGACCTCTGAAATGCAATTCGCGGCCCACTCGGCGCATAGAGCCTGCCAAAGCCCATCACCCCCCAAAACTAAAGTGGTTGCTGCTGCTCCCACCCACTCGTGATGATCGGTTATAGTCATTGCGCGACTACATGCGTCAGAGAAATCGGCGTATGGGCGTCCCACTCGCGCCGCGGCTGAACACCAATTCCTGTCCCTAAGATTCGTGAATACGACTTGTTCCGGCGCGTCTCCTCCCGGAAGGTTGGTGCAGCCGGTTGCGTTTGCTTGATCGCCATCTAGAAACACGCAAGATGGTCTGTAAAAACGCTGCTGCGATGCCATGATGCCTAATGCCTGTCCTACCGAAGCTGCGCCATAAGGTACTGTACGGCAACATAATGCGAGCGTGGGCGCATACTTCGCGAGTATTTCTGTAAGGAAAATCTGGGCTCTCTTGTCCTCAACGAACACATCGCAGTCGTATTGAGGAACCTCATCCATCTTTGTCATAGCAAATTCTGGGCTAACTCCGTAGACAATAGTTCTCCCATTAAGTGTTTGCATGATCTGAGCCCGCGCCTCATACGGCAATTCCTCAAGAATGAAAGGTGAATGAGTCGTGAGCAAAATCTGCAATTCTTGTTCCCTACACTTGTCCGCCAGATCGCGAATCAGTCGCCTCTGAAGACGCGGATGTAAAGAAGTCTCGATTTCATCAATTAGCACTAACGAATACTTTGGCAAGTCAGTTTGTATCAATTCGGCGACGGTCGTCTCGCCGGCCCCTCCGTGAAAGCCTGAATAACTTGCACCTTCCTGCTCCATTACAGGGATGGGCCGGGTTTCATCGATATCAGCATATGCAAACTTGGTACTCGCATAGCTGCGACCCATGATGCTGTTGAATCTGGAAAGTCTTTGTTTATCGAACGGCTGCGAACGCAATTCCTTGTGAGGGGTTTTGGCGATTTTTGAGTATCCCACTCTAGCTGAAACGGGAAGGATGCGACTGAGGTCGATATAGACAACTGGACGGTCTCTGCGTTCCAGATTTCCTCTCCAACGCTGTCCTGGTCGATGGATAGTATCGACGTAACGGCTATCGTTCTCCCAGACGCAGTATTCGATCCCTGCACTTTTAATCGAGTCCCAAGCTGTATTTGGGAAATAATCGGAGGCAAATCCCCGCCCCTTGAGGAATGTTTTGGGCGCAGTGGAGCGATAGATCGCTGCAGCACATTGGAGGACCGTGCTTTTGCCAGCTCCGTTCTCCCCAACTATAGCCATAATCGGATAATCGAACCTGAATGCATGGCCCTTCCAGCCGCGAAGTCCTGATATTTTTATCCATTCCAGCTTCTTAGGCCATCCGCCCTTACTGTTCCACTTTGCCGTCAGACGACGAATTTCATTGCTATTTGGCATTCGGTGCTCCCAACATGGCTGACTGCCGCCATCTTGAGGCAAAGAATACCGCTGCGACCGCGAAAAGTCAACAATAAACACAAAAGCATGATATAAACATGTATAAGTTCGCGGTCGCCACGGCGATAAAGATGCATCATAGTGAACTTTATGCTTGACAAAAAGATGTGTGGGGGTGTACTTTCAATGACATGAATAGGCTTCCAATCGCGAAACGAGCGCAAATCGTCCAGATGCTTGTGGAAGGCGCAAGCCTCAGGGCCACAAGCCGGATGGCGGATGTTTCGATCAACACCGTCACAAAGCTACTGTTGGACGTGGCCGACGCTGCCCATGCCTACCACCATCAGGTTGTGCGGGATGTGCGCTGCAAGCGGGTCCAATGCGATGAAATTTGGTGCTTTGTAGGCGCGAAGCACAAGAATGCCTCGCCCGAGCAAAAGGCGCAGGGATGGGGTGATGTTTGGACGTGGACGGCGATAGACGCGGACACGAAGCTGTGTGTCGGCTATCTCGTGGGCGGTCGTGACGGATGGTGGGCGAACGAGTTCATGCAAGACGTTGCCAGCCGCATCCGGGGCCGCGTCCAGTTGACCACAGACGCCCACAAAGCCTATCTGGAAGCGGTCGAGAATGCATTCGGCGCTGATATTGACTACGCGACCCTACAGAAGATTTATGGTGCGTCCACCGAATCGGAAACCCGCTATAGTCCAGCAAAGTGCATTGGCTGCGATATGAAGGCTGTCAGCGGCGATCCCGATCCGGCACACGTCAGTACGTCTTTTGTTGAGCGTCAGAACTTGACCATGCGAATGTCGATGAGGCGGTTTACCCGGTTGACGAATGCCTTCTCAAAGAAGATCGAAAACCATGCGGCTGCGGTCGCGCTTCACTTCATTCACTACAACTTCGCCCGCATCCACAAAACGCTCCGAATCACTCCGGCGATGGCCGCTGGCATTGCCGATCACGTTTGGAGCTATGAAGAAATCGCGGGCCTGGCAAACTGAGACACTACCAAGAAAACGACTCCTAAAACGAAGAACAGGCGAGAGGCATATAATGGAGCCGTTTTCGAGTTCAAGAAGGGATCCCAGATGAAATACTTCACGGCTTTTTCGTTGCTTGTTATGTCGATCTCGATGGCGTGCGCCCAGCAGAACGGCGCGCCGTTGCCGCTTCCCGCGCCCACACCGGCCGGGACCCCGAACACGAATGCTGCCTCGGCGATTACCAAGAAACAGGCGACGGACATAAATGCCGCCCTGGTTGCCGCGCGGCAGGCGACCAAGGAGGGGCGCTACGGAGACTCCGAGGCGCTGATGCTAAACGTGACGGCGGCTAACCCCAACCTGGTTCTGGCGTGGGTGGAATTGGGGTTGGCGCAGATGGGATTGGAAGAGAACGAGAAGGCCGAGAAGAGTTTCAAGATCGCGCTGGGAATCGATCCTGTGACTGTCGCGCTGGAGCATAATCAGGACTTTTATCAATCAGCGGACGCGCCGGGCGTGGTGGCGCCGGGGGCCACACGGGCGTCGCGGAACGTGGTTGGCAGCACGGCGGTGAGCAACGCAGAGAAACGGGGCCCGGCCGTGCTGGGCACCGTGTACGCGAGTCTCGGCGAAGTGTTTATTCGCGAAAAGAAGTTTCCCGAGGGACAGGCGGCCATTGACACAGCCGTGAAGGAGAATCCCGCAGACGCCGCGCAGTATCGGAGGAACGAGATGATCCTGTTCTTCAAGGCGGGCAACCCGGATGCGCAACTTGCGGCTGCCGACCAGGCGATCGCACTCGACCCCACGCGCGCCATGCTCTATTACTTCAGGGGGCAGGCGCTGGTTTCGAAGGCGGCGATCGACCCGAAGACCAGACAGATCGTGCTGCCGCCAGGATGCGCCGAGGCATATCAAAAGTATCTGGAGCTGGATCCGAAAGGACAGTATTCAGCCGATGCGACGAGTGTACTGACCGCGGCGGGAGTCCCGCAGAAGAAATAGAACCGTCGCGCTCGCGCGATTTGGCCGAAAAGCCGGCCTCGACCGCGTCTCGAGCCCCCCGCTCGGCGCGTCCACCTAGATGAAGCAAGGATCGTTCAAATTGCGGAAAGACACCTAAGGAAGCTCTGAACAAGACGATCAAGAGCATTAGAGACCCATCCCTCAGGGGCTAAAGCCTGTAATTTTATAGGCCTTTCTCGGCACGACTAAAGTCGTGCCCTTTCAAAACCGGAACTTAATCAGAGGTTCCCTAGAGGCCCAGTTCGAGGCGGGCGCGGGGTCGAGGTGGTCGCGGAGGGCGTCGCCGAGGAAGTTGAAGCCGAGGACGGCGCAGGCGACGGCGAAGCTCATGACTCCAGAATACGCGGCGTTCGCGGAACTGGGGGATTTAGGCTTAAAGGGACGCCTGAAAATCGAGATGAAGGAAAACTCGCGAATCAACGAAGGACACGCTCGAACCAACTGGCGGCAGGCGGTCGCAGTCTACACCGAACCGCGTGTTCTCGAAACGCTCGCACTCGGATTTTCGAGCGGCTTGCCGCTCCTGCTGACTTACTCAACACTTTCGGCGTGGCTTGCGACAGCCGATGTGCGGCGCGCAGCGATCGGCACCTTCGCTCTGGTTGGCACTCCCTACGCATTCAAGTTTCTGTGGTCGCCGCTAATGGATCGCGTGCCTCCACCGCTGCCTTTGGGGCGGCGGCGCGGTTGGGGAATCACCATCCAGATCCTACTGATCGGCGCAATTCTCGGACTGGGATTGTGCAATCCAAAGCACAACTTGCCGCTGATGGCCGCCCTGGCGGTGCTTGTCGCATTTCTGTCGGCGAGCCAGGACATCGTGATCGATGCCTGGCGCGTGGAGAGCCTGATCGGCGATCGGCAGGCTCCCGGAGCGGCCATGATTCAGGCAGGCTACCGGATCGGCATGCTGGTTTCCGGCGCGGGCTGCCTTTTGATCGCAGCCTATGCCGGGTGGTTTGCGGCCTATGCCACAATGGCTGCGCTCGTCGGCGCGGGACTGCTGGTGTTTTTGCTGGGGCCCGAACCGAAGGTGCCGACGGAAACTTCGAATGCGGCGGAATCGGGCCGGCAGGCGATTCGCCACGCGTTTTCGACCGCTGTAATCGGTCCCTTTCGCGATTTCATGCGCCGGCCGCTTTGGCCGGTCATCCTGATCGCCATCTTCGGATACAAGCTGGGCGAGGCGATGGCGGGAGTGATGTCGACGCCGCTTTATATCTCGCTGGGATTCTCTCTCCCTGAGATCGCCGCCGCATCGAAAGTCTTCGGATTTTTCTCGATTGTGGCCGGGGTTCTGCTGGGCGGAGTCGTGACCACCCGGTACGGAATCCGCTGCTCGCTGATCGTCTGCGGCATCTTGCAGTCGATCGGGAACCTGTTCTTTGTCGTGCAGGCGATAGGCGGACATCGGATCGGCTATCTTGCCTTATGCGTCACCGCCGAGAACATCACGGGTGGAATGGCCGGGACCGCGTTGATCACGTATCTTTCCAGTCTATGCTCGCCCGCTTTCACGGCGACGGCGACTCAGTACGCACTGCTTTCCTCGATTACATTGCTCGGCCGCACCGTGGTGGCCTCCTCAGGCGGATGGTTGTCGGAGAAGATCGGCTGGGTACGATTCTTCCTGCTCACCACGATCGTGACATTGCCGGCGATCATCCTGTTCGTTTGGATCGGGCCACGTGACGAGGTCGATCAAGGCAAGCCGGCCCTCGAAAGCACGGATCGCAGCTAGAATTCAGCGACTCGGACGCGGAAATGGGGTTGAAGCGAACATGAGGAGTTTTGCGAAAAGGATGCTGACTACGGCGATAACGATCGCCGCGCTGGCGGCGGGGCAGTGGGTTTCGGCGGCGCAGAATCGGCAGATGGGGAATCTGTCGGCTGAGGCGCAGCAGATCTTCGTGCTGGCGAACCAGGCGCGCGCGCAGGCGGGAGTGGGGCGGCTCGAGTGGGACCCGGCGCTGGCGGCCGCGGCGTTGCAGCATTGCCTGCGGATGGCGGCGGAGGGGCCGATTGCGCACCGGTACGGCGGCGAGCCGGACCTGAGCGAGCGCACGGCGCAGGCCGGGGCGCACTTCAGCGTGATCGAGGAGAACGTGGCGGTGGGGCCGACGGCGGAGACGATTCACGAAGAGTGGATGCAGTCGCCGGGGCATCGCGCGAACCTGCTGAGCCCGGAGGTGGATCGCGTGGGCGTGGCGGTGGTGGCGGCGCGGGGCACGCTGTATGCCGTGGCCGACTACAGCCGGGCCGTGGCGCAACTGAGCGGGAGCCAAGTGGAGGCGCGCGTGGCCGCGCTGGTGAGTGCGAGCGGGGTGGCGATCCTGCGCGATTCGAGTCTGGCGCGGGCGGCGTGCGCCACCGATGAGGGAATGCCGCGGACGGCGGGCGGGCCGATGCCGCGGTTCGTGATGCGGTGGCAGGATTCGGACTTGAGCCAGTTGCCGCAGCAGCTCCAGGATCGGCTGGCCTCGGGGCGGTATCGCCAGGCCGCAGTGGGAAGTTGTCCGGCGCGGATCGCGGAAGGGGCGTTTACGGCGTATCGCGTGGCGGTGGTTTTGTATTGAGGCGAAGGTTCCTTCGCAATCGCAGCCTTCTACGCCCCGCTGCTAAGCGAACGAGAAGCCATCGGTGAGTAGGGCGGCGCCATTGAGATTCAAGGGGCGGTCACCGAACCGGCGTGATGTCAAAAGCGCATATTGACATCAGTCATCGCGGGGTGTAGTGTTCGGCTATGGCCCGAGTCGCAATCACTCTCCGGGTTGATGCCGAGGAGCACACTGCTCTTAAGAACCTGAGCAGGATCGAGCGGCGCCCCGTCAATCGTCTGATCAACGATGCGATTCAGAGCATTCTGCGGCGCCGGAGTCCCAGAGAACGCGGTCTCGAAGTTTGTATCGAGCGGTTGCGAGCGTACCGGGAGCGAGATCCACGGTTTCGAGAAGCGCGCGAAGCGTTTGTCGAAGCGGAAGCTAGCCTCGAGGATCCACTGGAAGGCGAGCCGATCGAAGGACAGATCGGTGGCGCGCGGGTCGAACCCATTGGGCCGGCTCAGAGCAAAATCAGAGAGATCTTAGGTGCCTAGTTGGGACGAGGACAGTCCCCGGCTACGCCTGAACCTCGATCAGGTTCTCGACGAGCTTGAATCGGGCGCGCAGCGGCGCGAGGTCCCAACAGTCGACTCGGCAAAACGCTGGCAACGTCTCATGATGAAGAGTCTTGCCGCACCGAACGCGCGATTCGTCGGGGCGTTTCGCGGTCAGCCCGGCCTGGAAAAGATCGAGGTCAAGGTTGGGGCGCATTCCGGCGTGAAGGCCAGGAAGGTTGCCGCAGAGCTGGTGAGTTTTGAAAGAAAGCTCCATGCGCTCATCCGGGAAATGGACGCAATGCTGCCTGCCGGAGAGGAGCCGGATGCCGATCGACTTGCTGCCGTTCTGGATTTCTGCGCCTGGGTTCATGCCGAGTGGATTCGCATCCACCCATTTGCAAACGGCAACGGTCGCACGGCTCGCCTTTGGGCAAACTGCATTGCCATGCGCTATCGACTGCCACCGTTCATCCGGCTGCGGCCTCGCCCCAATTCGGGTTATGCGGAGGCCGGGGCCAAGGCGATGCAGGGTGATTGGAAACCAACGGCAGCGGTCTTTCGGCGATTGCTCGATGCGCTCCTCGATGAGATGTAAGGAAGCGGGATTCCGAATCGGATGGAGTTCCCGCTCGCGATCAATGTCTTTATGCCTCCACTCCGCCGGTCAGCCGAAGTCGCGATGTTCTTTCCAGACCTCGGGCCAGGGTTTGCGCGGAGGGCCGCAGACGAAGATGTACGGGTGGTCCTGGCTCTCTTCGTTGCGGATGCCTTCTGAGTTGCCGTTGCGGCCGGCGAGGCGGCAGTTGGTGAAGATCTGGTTGGCCTCATCGGGCCGGATGCCGAGGGCAATGATGGTGGTGGGCGGGGAGGCGGGGTAGCCGCGCAGCCATTCGGAGTTGGTGGTGCCGATGGGTGAGGGCAGGCCGTAGGCGGGACCGAGGATGTCGATGGCTCCGTACTCGCCGTAGTTTCCGGTAGTGATGCCGAGATGGGCCTGCTGATCGGACGGGAGCGAGTCGCGGATCTGGGCGACGGTGCGGACGAGCTCGTCCCAGCCGATCTCTTCGCGCAGGTCGCCGTTGTTGCGGAGGGCGAAGTCGCGGAGCGGACCGCTTGACGCGAGCGGAACGACGATGGCGCAGAAGTAGGCCGAGACGACGGCGAAGTTGGCGAAGTAGACGGCTTCGACGGTGCGGCGGCCCCAGCGGGGTAGGGAAGCGAGCCAGCGCTCACAAAGAACCGTACCCATGGCGAAGAGCATGGGGTAGGCTCCGGCGACGTAGTAGTTGCGGCCCTTGCCGATCCAAAAGAGGGCGAGGGGAACGATGTACATCCAGGCCAACATGCGGTAGCGGCGGTCGCGGAGGAAGCCGAAGATCCCGGCGAGCCAAACGGGTGCGGCGGCCGTGTTGGCGCAGGCGAAGAACTGGCCCGAGAAGAAGCCCTCGGCACGGCCTTCGCCGACATCGCGCGCGTGGATGTGCTGGAGGAAATGGTAGGAAATGAAGTCGTGGCGCACGAGCCAGATGAGATTGGGCAGGAAGACGAGGAGTGCGATGGCGATGCCGGCCCAGAACCAGCGGCTCAAGAGGAAGCGGCGCGCGGGGGTGAGGACGAGGCCGGCGAGGATGCCTGCGACGTAGAAGGCGATGGCGTACTTGGTGAGGAGGCCGAGGCCGATGACGGCGCCGATGGCGAGGCACCAGCGCGGGTCATCGGATTTGAGCAGGCGAACGACGAAGTAGGCGATCAGAACCCACCAGAGGAAATCGAAGGACGTGTACTGGAACTCGGTGCCACTGAACAGCGCGAGCCCGGAGAAGGCGACGGCAAGGGCGGCTGTGACCTGGGCGAGGCGTGAGCCGCCGAGTTCGCGGGTCATGAGGCCGGTGACGACGATGACAGCGGCCTGCGCGAGGACCGAGAAGAGGCGGAGGCCGACCATGTTGAGGCCGAAGAGGGCGAGGCCGATGCGCTCGACGAAGGGCGTGAAGGGCGGGTAGGCGACGAATCCCCAGTCGAGATGACGGGCGTCGCTCAGAAACTGGAGTTCGTCGCGATGGAAGCCGTAGCGACCGTTGGTGAAGACGTGGAGGAGCGCGACGGCGGCGGCGATGGCGAGAAGGATTGCGGCGTCGGCGCGGCGGGCGACGCGCGGGTTCATTTGGGCGCCAGCGGAAAACAAACGGACCTCCCGGTATGTTGAATTCGAAGTCCGTCGAAAAGCAACCGCGGATCCTTCGACTTCCTCGCGTCGCCGTGCCGGCGCGCTCGGTTGCTCAGGACGACAACGCAATTATTATGCAAACCGCAGAGACCCGAGACAATAGGATCCCTGAGTTCTTCTACGCAGACGCGCCGGAGCCGGTTCCACGACGCTCGCGGGGATGGGGCACGCGGACGGAGGCCATGCCCGCGGCGGTGGCGGCCTGGATGCCCATGTCGGTGTCTTCGAAGACGAGGCAGTCCCTGGGCGCGGCGCCGAGGCGGGCGGCGGCGGTGAGGAAGGCGTCGGGAGCGGGCTTGGAGCGCGCGTAGTCTTCGGAGCCGACCAGGAGGTCGAAGCGATCGAGCAGGCCGACGGTGGTGAGGGACTTGACGATCGACTCGCGAGTGGAACCCGAGACCACGGCGAATGGGATCCGGCCGTGCTGGGCCTCGATGTGCTCGAGTACCTCCGGAACGGGCTTGAGTTCGGGGAGAAGCGAAAAGTAGAGGCTCTCCTTGCGCTGGGCGACGGCTTCGACCGGCATGTCGAGGCCCTGCAATTGGTTCAGCGTGGAGACGATCTGGGGTATGGTCTTGCCGCCCCACGCGTAGAAGGTCACTTCGTCGAAGGTGCAGCCCCACTCGCCAAGCGCCTTTATCCAAGCGATGTAGTGAAGCGGCATGGAGTCGACGACGGTGCCGTCGCAGTCGAAGAGATACGCGCGGAAAACGCCGGGGGGCAGTTGAAGCTTCATGAATTGGATCACTCCGGGAGATGCCGGGCGTTTACAGGCGTCAGCCCTTTGTCAGCGAGGCTCCGGTGTATGTGTTCTGTCCATTGCTCTCAATTTGAAGAATACCTCAGCGAAGAGCAGTAACGACAAAAGAGGCAGTACGGAGACTAGGACCGCGAAGATCTTGATCGGCTTGCCACAGGGGCCTTTGCCGATCGCATCGGAGCGCTCCCCGTTTTCTGCCAGGAAGCACCATTTTCGCCTTTCGCGGGCGATGTCCAATTCACCGGTGGAGAGCAGCGCGATCAATCGCCCGAGATCCTGCGCCGTGCCGGCGGCCTTCTCCGGAGACAATGCATCTTCAGCAACGGCATAGTGTTCCTGAAGGTACGCAGGAATCCTTGGTTTAGCGATTCGTGTTTTGCCTGACCACTCTTTCCCCGCCTTGAGATACAGCCGGATCAGAATGCACAAATGATCGAGGCGGAACCATTGGCCGACGCTTCCGGGGGAGCCGACAAGGACCTCATAGTTGCCGTGTTCCCTGAGGAAACGGATGAAAAGCTGCCCGGCTTGAACCGTGACGACGGCCCAATCCATGCCGTGGCGATGCTTCCATTGATTGGAGACAAAGCGCGCGGAGCGTTCGGTAAAAAGGAAGTCATAATCGGTTCCGATCTGGCGCAGAAAGCGGGCAATGTAGGCGGGGGGCCAGCTTGTCAGGCGGGCATTATCCGGTGTATCCAGCCACGCCTGCTCCATCTTCGAACGGGTCATCGATCTAGCTCTATGTTCGTGCGTTTTCGGCCTTGGTTGCGGGCGCCGCTTGCGGCGGACCGCCCTCGCCGGGCCTGGTTGGCTCCATGCGGAGCGCGTTGTTGAAGCGGTTGAAGTAATTGAACAGGCCGATGGCGCAGAGCAGCTCGACGATCTCGCCCTCGGAGTAGAAGTCGCACAGCTCGGTAAACTGCTCGTCGGTGACGGCGTTGGCATCGCGGGTGACGGTTTCGGCGAGCCGCAAGGCGGCCTTTTCGGCGGGGGTGAAGTCGCCGCGGCGGGGCCAGTCGGCGAGGTTGTCGAGCTGGTCGCCGGTCCAGCCGAGATTCTGGGCGAGAATGGTGTGGCTGGCGAGGCAATAGGGGGTATCGTTCACCTGGCTGGTGCGGACGATGAGCAACTCCTTGAGCCTGGCCGGGACGGTTCCGGTGTTCAGCACGGCAGCGAAATGCGCCTGCATGGTGGAGAAGATCTCGGGGCGGTGGGCCATGACGCGGAACATGTTGGGGACGTTGCCGCGCTGGGCAAAGACCTTGTCAAAAAGCGCGGCGATGCCGGGGGTGACTTGGCTGCGGTCGAGGCGGGAAATCCGGGACATGGGACCTCTTGATCCTCCCCTTTCATGGTACCGTTCCGGCGGTGATTGGTGGCTCCGCCGTATGGGGTAGCCGATGGCGCGAAAGGGGTACAAAGCGGCTTTTGACGGGCTTTGCTGGCTCTGCTAACGTAAGAACTGGACAATCCAACGCCATCCACTCCTCAGTAGCTCAATGGCAGAGCATTCGGCTGTTAACCGAAGGGTTGTAGGTTCGAGTCCTACCTGAGGAGCCAATCTTTTCCCCCCATAAACACTACATATTCTGGACTTCCCCTCCGAACTGTCCCTAAGATTGTCCTAAACCCGCCGTGAGGGATTCACCAGAACCCAATATTCGGCAGGGGAAAGACAGACCTCATGACATTCACCGTTTGGAGGCGTCACAACAGGGACGTTTGCGACAGCACCAGCCGCTACGACCCTCGGTGCGGTTGCCCGTTGCACGTTCAATTCGTCTGGAAGGGGGCGCCCGGCGTATTCGAGGGTAAGAAGCTGACCTACCAGAACAAATGGTCTTTGGACACCCGTAGCTGGTCTGAAGCGCAGTCGAGAGTGAAGGACTTGGAGAAGCGCCTGAAGGACTTCGCCGAGGGCAAGGTAGTGCCCAAAGGCATGACCGTCGAAGCAGCATTGCAGGAGTGGTACGAATTCCGTGATCAGAACGGATTGGACAATACCAAGGCGAAGCAGATGGGCGGCAAGCTCGTGGAGTGGT
>JBEKUS010000016.1:0-46880 GCA_049514795.1 Occallatibacter sp. | reverse complement strand
ATACGATGGCCAGACTATGCTCGTCAACCACATCGCGCAATTCGTTCGCCAGTTGCCTGCAGGCCGCCGGGCATTGGCCTTGGTATGGGATGCGGCGCGGTGGTGGACCGTAGCCTGGGGCATTCTGCTCATTGCCCAGGGGCTGATTCCTGCCGGGTTGGCGTTGCTGCTCAGGGCGCTGGTGAATGGGCTCGTTGCTTCGCGAGGGTGGGTTGGCGTTACGGCTCCCGCTTTGGGCATCGCCTGCCTCTGGGCCGCCGGGCAGCTATTGTCCAGCGCCCTTTCCTGGGTCAGGGCGGTGCAGGCAGAGCGCGTGCAGGATGAGGTTCACCGGCTGATCCACACGCAGGCCTTGCGCCTGGACCTGGCCTTCTACGACCGCCCGGAATCCTACGATCTGCTCTATCGGGCCCAGATCGATGCCATCTCGCAGCCACTGGCGCTGATGGAGAATCTGGGAACGGTGGCGCAGAATGGATTGGCGTTTCTGGTGCTGGCCGGCATTCTTTGGACCTATGCCGTGTGGCTGCCCCTGTTGCTGGTCTTTACCGCGGCGCCCGGTCTGCTGCTGGTGGCGCGCCATATCCTGAAGGAACACCACTGGAATGTAGAACACACCTTTGAGGAGCGGCGGGCGGCGTACCTCGACTGGTTGATTACCGATCAGCATGCTGCCGCTGAGTTGCGCCTCTTCGATTTGGGTTCATATCACCGCAAGGCCTTCGAGAGGCTGCGGGAGTTTCTGCGTGAGGGGAAGCTGCGGCTGGTGCGGCAGGGTGCAGGAACCGAACTGGGAGCCGGCTTGCTGGCTTGGGCCGGCAGCGTGTTTGGCCTTGGCTGGATGCTCCAGAGAACCCTTACGGGAGAGGTAAAGCTAGGTGACCTGCTGCTCTGCTTCCAGGCCTTCCAGTCCTGCCAGGCGCTGCTTCGTTCTCTGCTGGAAAGCGCGGGCAAAATCTATCGAAGCCTGCTCTTTGTTCAGAATCTGGACGACTTCCTGAAGATTGAACCATCTGTCCTCTCCGGTCGATCGAAGGCGCAGGGACCGCCGGTGCACCACTCGATTCGTTTCGAGGGGGTTAGTTTCACCTACCCCGGCGGATACCATCGCGCGCTCGACGAATTCGATCTTGAGATTCCGCAGGGCAAGATTGTGGCCCTGGTGGGACACAACGGAGCGGGCAAGAGCACTTTGATCAAATTGCTGTGCCGTTTCTACGACCCCGACGGGGGACGGATTCTGCTGGACGGCGTGGATTTGCGCGAACTGGACAAGGAGACCCTGCGCCGGCGTATTGCCGTGCTTTTCCAGGAGCCGGTTCATTACCACGCTACAGTGCGCGAGAATATCGGCTTTGGCGACGTCGGCCGGCTCGACGACCGGGAGCGGCTCTGGCAGGCTGCCCGCGACGCCGGCGCATGGGAGCCCATTAAACGGCTGCCTGATGGCTTTGAAACGATCCTGGGCAAGTGGTTTGGCAACGTGGAATTGAGTGGAGGGGAATGGCAGCGGCTCGCACTGGCCCGGGCGTTTTTCCGTGATGCCTCGCTGATCGTCCTCGACGAGCCCACCAGTGCTATGGATTCCTGGGCGGAACTGGACTGGCTCAGCCGTTTCCGCTCTCTGGCCAAAGGCCGGACCGCGCTGATGATTGCTCACCGCTTCACCACGGCCATGCATGCAGACATCATTCACGTACTCGTGAAGGGCCGCATCGCGGAATCCGGGACACATGCCGAACTGGTCGAGCGGGGCGGACTTTACGCCAGCTCCTGGGCGGCTCAAATGCGGGAGATCGGCCATGATTGAGCGCGATTGGATCCACCGCGCAAGCCCCGCGTTCCGCCTGGCGATCGCAACCTCCTGGCTGGCGCCGGACCCATGGCGGGAGAATCAGGAGAATGCCATCCGGGAAGCAATTGAGGCTCAACCGGACTGGACCGAGTATCTCCATTTGGTCGATCGTCACGGCACGCCCGGCCTGAGCTGGGCCGCACTCCGCCGAATTCAGGGAATCGCGGTTCCAGAACCCCCCGCACAGGAGTTGCGGAGGCGTAGCGATGCCTGCCGGAAGGAAGCACTCCTGTATTGCCTGCTGCTGGCGGATGTGCTGAGACGGTTCAATGGCGCGGGAATCCCCGCGATGCCGCACAAGGGTCAGGTGCTTTCTTTCGAACTCTACGGCGATGTGGGGCTTCGCTACTCCCGGGATCTGGATGTCGAGGTGCCAATCGAAGATCTCGATCGAGCCCGGACGCTCATCGCTGGCGAGGAGTGGCGACTGGAATCGACGTTCTTTCCCATGAGCCCCCGCCAGTGGCAGAGTCTCCTGAAGAACGAACAGCACATCAACTTTGTCCATGCGCGCACGGGCGCGCCGCTGGAGCTGCATTGGCGTTTCCAGTGGGAAACTTCAAGCTCGACAGAAGCCCGATGGGACCGGAGTATCCCCGCACTCTGGCAGGGGTACTCAATCCATTCCATGCACCCTGCAGACATGGCGCTGTTTCTCTGCAGCCATGGGGGACTCCATGCCTGGTTCCGCGCCAAATGGCTGGGGGATCTGGCGCGAGCGCATTCATTGGGACTTCTGGACTGGGAGGCGAGCTTCAATCGGGCTCGAGAATCGGGCCAAGCGCGGGTCCTCCTGGCTGCGTTGCAGCTTTTGGAACAGGTGTATGGGCTCTCCATTCCCAAGCTGTCCACGGAGCACCTTCCAGCCCAATTGATCGAGTTTCCCCTCCGGGCGCTCGGAGACGCCAATGAGCCGCAAAGTCGTGTCGGCCCGGCCAAGCTCCGCAACCGCGTTCGGCTTAGCCGGCACGAGAGGCTGTTATGGCCGCACAAAAGCCTATGGACGACTCTCTCCGAGCTCTTCTATGGCCGCGAGGACTTCAGGACGCTTCGGCTTCCGGACTGTCTTTTTTGGGCTTATACCCCCCTGCGACCCATCCTCTGGATGTGGAGATGGGCTCGGCGAAGGGGCCGCAGCGGCACAGAGGATGTCCGATTCTCGTACACTGAGCATTGAACGTAAATCGTAGTTCTCGCTTGAAATAGGCCGGCTGGTGGCTCGGGGCGCAAGGGCGTCGGGTTCCGTGGGATTATCCAGTTGCTTTCCGGCAAAGTCCAGATTAAAATTCGAAGTAAGGGATGATTCCCATGAGGGGAGAGTGTAGGTGTTTCGCATGACTGAAACTCAAGTGGAACTCAATCGGCAGGAAACCAGGAAAGAATGGGCTGCGCCGGAACTGAGGAAGGTTGACATCGAGCAGATCACGGCACACGGCGGCAGTAAGAAATTTGATGGGAAGGGTAGTCAGAGCTAGCAATCTAGCTTTTGGCTCTTGCCGGCGCTCCGTACGTGTTTCCAGATAAGGCTCTTCCAAATCAAACGCCACCAGTATAAGGAATTGGCCTTATTCTTTTGCCCATGGTTCGCGGCGTGGGTTCTGCGTATTCCGGATTCCAGGGATTCCGAAAGAGCTGGGCATCACGTGAAACGCGAGTTTCCCCAGCCATTCAGGAGTTGGGTGGCGTTGGAGCCTGTTTACTGAGAGGCGCGGAGGAAGAAAGCGCGAGTTCGTGCTCTGCAAGCAGGTTTTTCGAAACCGCGCGCTAAAATCCCCGTCCGAAGGAACCTCACAGCGTGTTCGGGTGCATTATCGTTACACAATGAAGTATCTTCCGACTCCGCCGCTTCTCCTGTATCGCCGTTTTGTTCGATCTATCGAATTCAATGGCTTCCGTGGTGCGTTAGCGCACTCCTGGCAGCGTCTCTTCCGCTCTCTGAAGAACAACGGACTCAGCGGCACCTTCGAACGAGCTTTCCTGAAAGCTCCGGTTGCGCCGGCGCCTCAGGTCGCTAGTCTGCCGAAAACTCATCCATTCGATTTGCTCCGCGGTACGGATACAGGTGGATTCCTCTCAGGAGCGTCCATCCCGGCAGCAACGCTATCGGCTCTCTATACTACGGCTTACCTCGGTATCGCACCGTCGGCGCTCCGCTCGGCCCTTGCCGCATTGCCTCTGCAGCGCGAGGACTTCACCTTCGTCGATATCGGCAGCGGAAAGGGTCGAGCGTTGCTGGTCGCCGCGGAGTTCCCTTTTCGTGACCTGATTGGTGTTGAAATTGCCGCTGAGTTATGCCAGATTGCGCGGGCAAACCTGGCTCTTCATCCGCAGTGGAAAGACCGGATTTCCGTTGTCAATCAGGACGCGACAAAGTTCGCTTACCCCGGCACACCACTCGTACTGTTCGTTTACTTTCCCTTCCTTTCGCCGATCCTTCGGCGTGTTCTGGCCAATCTTCTGAATCAGCTGCGCCGCTCCCCGCATCCCGCCTATCTACTATATGCGGATATCTATGGCGATCTCGTTCGATTGCATGAAGACACTCCGGCCTATCAGAAGGTGATAAGCTCCTTTGCTGAGATCCGGGAACAATCGAATTCGATCTATCCTCTGACTCCCGAAGAAACCGATGCGGAGCCTTCAAGCGGCACGCTGATCCGTTTCACTCTCTATTCGATCGACGTCACCGCCGGGCCAAACAGGTAAGCAGCATAGGGACCGAACAGCAGTGCTGTGCAGTCTGCGATTCGACAGTGCGCCAGAGGTATGCAAAGTGAATCCACGGCTCGCTGGATTGTGCGTCTTTCTTTGCTGCTGTGCGCAGTTGTGCTTCGGCCAGCAGGCAAGCCCTCCTGCGCATAGGAACGCCGAACCGGTGATCGCGCCGGACTTCCGTGGCCCGATTGTTCGCGGCGCCGTCCATCCGTCACCGCAGATGCGTAAATCATTGACTATAAATATGAATATGCCTGTCGCCCTAGCGAACAGGATCTGCCTCGAAAAGGCTCTCTAGGTCGGGACAGCCCGCGTTGCGCCAGATATCGAGTCTTGCCTGCGCTTCCTCGACTGCTTGGAGCACCTGTTCCCTTTCGGCAGGGTCGGGGGAGGCCGGAGCCCAGAGGGGATCGAGCACGTCTTGCCGAGATCTTTGCGGCGCACCAACGGTCGGCGCCACGGTCGTGATCGCTGCAGCGGTCCCGAATGCGTAGCGCCGCGGATTCACACCCTGCCGCAGAGCCACCCGAATCGTGCCAACCAGGCGGTCGTTCCATTCTAGTTTCCGGGCCGGATCTCGCCCCACGCGATCCACCGTGTCTCCCAGATACGGATTGAACATCTGATCGAGCGGATCGACGGCGTAGGCGCGATATCCTTCTGGCGTGAACAGAACATCCACTCCCTTATGCCACCGGTTGAGCGCTTCACCGGATTCCTGCACGAATGCCCGCTCCAGGAACGTCCTCGCGCCCGCGAATCGTTCCAGGTCCGCGATCTCTTCAGCTTCGGCAATGGCCGAAATGAGCAGCTCCCGGTCCCGTTCATCGGCCGGGTTCGCGATCTCGGCCGGTCCGATCCTGTCTGCCTCGACCCGATCCCGGTGCGCGACGTTGACCGCGTACCATCCCGCCGAATCGCGGAGCGCTTTGACCGCGCCGGGCATAACTTCATCGGCCACGAGACGGCGGAAGTTACCCGAGTGGAAAGCCTCGTAGAGAAACAGGCCGGCCTGGATGGCGCCGAAGCCGATTCCGACAAAAGTGCGATTACCGGAAAGAGACACTCAGATCTCGCTCGTTTGAAGGTAGGCGCGCTCGTCGCCCGCCGACCATGAATCCACGCTCAGGATCTTCTCCGTTCGCCGGTGAGGATAGACCACGGCCTTGCCGTCAATCTGCTGCGCCTTGACCATGCCGAGGAACTCGATGGCGTGCTCGAGGTCTCCGACACGCGTGATGTGCGCGCCCACGTCGAGATCTTCGGCCGCAATCAACTCCAGCGTTCGCGCGATGTCCCATGGGGAACCGCCGCTCGATCCAGTGACATTGATCTCCTTGTAGTGAACGGCGCCGGCGTCGAGCCCGACGATCTCGTCGCCCTTCTTCAGCCCGCCGAACAGGTTCAGCACCGCGCCCCGGCCCACGTACTTCTGGGCATCCTCGATCGCCTTCCTGGAGCCGACCGCCACGATGACGTCGTCGGCTCCCGCGTAATTCGTCAGTTGGTTTACCACGTACTCAACCGGCGTGGAAGCGGCGTCGACTGTATGCAGTGCCACCTCCGCCTTCCGGGATCGCTCGCCGAACAGCTTGCGGACGCGCTCCTGCCGCTCCTCCACGAAGTCGGCCACGACGATCGCGCGCGGGCCGTGGGCGAACGCCAGATCGACATGCATTCTGCCCATGGCTCCCGCACCGATGACGACCGTCACGCCACCGCGCTTCAAGCCTTTCACCGCCCGGCGGGTCGACTGAGGCGTGTCCTGCTCGATGTGAAGGTGGTGCTCCTGCGCCGAGACCACGCACGATAGCGGTTCGCTCATGGCGGCGTGCGCCAGCGGAATTCGATCGTTCGGCGTCGGCAGCAGGCATCCCGCGTTCAGGACCTCCTCCGGCACCAGAATGTATTCCGCCAGATGTCCGGCCAGTGTGTAGCCGACCGCCACTTTGTTCACGCCCTGGCCGCCATCGCGGTAGCGTTCCCGATGATTGACGGGCGGATGATCGACCGCGGGCTGCACCACGAAACGCTCGCCGATCCGGTAGCGGTCGCGAAGAGCCTCCCCAACCTGAACCACCGTCACGACGCCCTCGTCGCCGAGAATGATGGGAAACTCGGCCGGGTTCCACCCGTACATCAGCTTGTGATCGGGTCCTTGCTCGATTAGTTTGATCAGCGACGTGCAGATCCCGGCCGCTTCAACGCGCGCCAGCAGTTGATGCGCGCCGGGCGCCGGAACCGGAACTTTACGAATCGCAAGATGACCGAACCCGATTCCATCCAGAACCAGGGCGCGCATCTCGCGCGGGAATTTGTCCGTGTCTTGACCGATCGCTGTCATGGCTGGAACTGAATCGCGCCTCGCAGAATTCTCTTCACTCCCGTTGTACTCCCCGGAACTCGGCCGGGTGTGGAAAGCCGTGCTGGTCAGGCCTCCGGATTCACAAGGCGGCGGCTCCCCTTGAGCTCCAACCCGTCGGTCAGGATCGAGACGGTCGTATCGAATACCGCCTGCTGCGCGGCCGCCTCGGAGACAGACAGAGCATCCTGATATGCACGGCGGATCGCGGTCCCGATGTTGATCTTCGCGATCCCCAGGCGCGTCGCTCCCAGGATGTACTTCTTCTCAATCCCGCTTCCACCGTGGAGCACGAGCGGAGTGTGAACCGCCTCGTAGATTCGCTGCAGATGCTCCAGGTCGAGCCGCGCAGGCGCCTTTTCCGACCGGCGCATCAATGGACCGTGAATGCTGCCAATCGCAATCGACAGCCAATCAACGCCCGTCTCCGCCACAAAGCGCCTGGCCTCCTCGGGAGAAGTGAATCTCTGCCTGCTCGAGAAGAGCTCTTCGTAACGCGGCGGGGGACCAGCTTCGTGACCGAAGACGGCGCCCAATTCGCCCTCGACGGGCACGCCGGCCGCGTGAGCGATCGCGATAATCCTGCGCGTCGCCCAGATGTTCTCGTCCAGGGAAAGCCGCGAGCCGTCGACCATGACCGACTGGTATCCGAGACGGATCGCTTCGCGAATCTCCGCCTCGAAATCCACCTCTTGTCCGTCCTCGTCGACAACCGGTACATGGTCCAGGTGCAGGCGTGTGTAGCGCTCATCCTTCACCCGCTCGTACTCGTCGCGAATCGCCCTCATGCTGTGCGCTTCAAACTTGATCCACTCAAGCCGGGCAACCGCGATCATGCCAAAGCTGTCGGTGTGGCGCAGGGCGGCAACCACCGGCTCCATCATCGGCACGTAGGGAATGTTGAACGCGGGAATGACGGCCTCGGCAGGACGAGCTCCGATGCAAATGCCCGCCGCTCTTCCGTTCGTCGCTACCGACTGCAGACCGTCATTTCGATCACTTCGATTCAACTCCGGCTCTCGTGGTCGATCCCGATCGCGGAAAATGTCCGCTATCTACCTGATGGCAAATTAGTTAACTGGACAAATAACAAGATCAGGGTCCGAATCTGCCATCAATCAGGCTCACAACTGGACATAAATGTATATCCGGACTTCACTGGCCGCGCGGCTCTCCTGTTTGCAGAAACGCCATTCCCGAAACCACATCCCCCGACGCCAGCACATCCCTCACCTGGCCCGGGTTCGCGCCGCCGCGCAACGCAGCTTCCTGCAAGAGCCGGATCGCCGAAGCTGGCGTGACTCCGGCCGGCAATCGGAAGATCCAGGGGACATTGGCCGACGTCAGCGACCGATCGCCGCTCAGAGCCACTACGGGGATATAGCTCTTCAAGGCCAGTTGTTCCGACAGGTGGCTCGCATCCCGATCCAGCGCGATGATCGCCAGGGGAGATTCATCCTTCAGCGCATGAACCAACTGAGTTGAAGCTGCGCCCCAGTTCTGGCTGCTTTCCACCGGCAGCAGCGTCCATTCCCGCCCGCCCTGCATTCCGGCGCGCAGCGCCGCCAGAACCTCCGGCATCTGCGCGACCTCCGCCGCCCTGGGTCCAAAGAGAACGACATGCACCGGCCCCGGCGGCAAATCGGCGGTGCGCGGACCGGCGAAGTTCACTCCATCTTCGCCCACGCGTGCATAAGGCGCCTGGCTCGCCGCCGCTGTCGCTCCCGCGCCGCTGGGATTCTGCGCCTTCGGCGCCTTCTCCATCGTCATCTGCCGATACGTGATCGTGCCGTTCTGAACCGTCCCCAGGTACATCGGGGCAACATTCTTCTGGTTCGGATCGAAGATCATGTGCCCGGTCACGCCGTCGTACTCTTCGATATCGGCCAGCGCATCGTGAATGCGCGCCCGGTTCAATCCGGCCCTGCAGATCGAGTCGAGTAGCGCGTTCATTGCGTCAAAGGCCAGCGACGCGAACTGCTCGGGCTTCTCGTTGAAGCGCGCCTCGAAGCGGCGATTGAAGTCCACCCAGCGCGGATCGTTGCGCGTCGGATCATAGGGATAGACCGCCTCAAAACCATCGGCTGCAGACCCCGCCTGGGCCAGCATCTCAGGCCCCAGCGTGCGGTACGACCCGAAAACACGCTGCTTCATCCCCAGGTCGCGCATCTGCTTCAGGATGTTCGCCGTCTCCGTTTCGTCCGCCCACAACACGATCCCGTCGACGCGCGATTCGTTGATGATCCGCAGAGCCCGAGAAAAATCCGTGTCGCCGGCCATGGACTTCTGCTCGATCACGACGGGATGTCCCAGCCGGATCGCCGCATTTCGGAACTTCGGCGAGGCCATCCGGCCGTACCGGTTGTTCAGGCGGAGCAGCGCAACCCGTTTGAGGCCGAGATCGGTATAGATGTGGCGCGCCAGCGTGTACGTCTGTACGCGGTCGTCCTGCAAATCTGTAAAGTACCAGGGAATATACGTCTCCGGAATCGTCGGATCGGTCGACGCCGAATTCACGATGGGAATCTCGGCCTTCAGCGCAATGCGCAGGATGATGTGCGTACTCTCCGAACTGATTGAACCGAAGATAGCCCAGTCCTGATCGTCGTAGATCATCTTCACTGCTTCGTCGCCGGCCGATCCCCAGATCGATTCGTCGGTGGGGCGGGTCGAGCCATAGACCGCCTTGGACTGCCAGTTGTTGTAGTCGTTATGTAGCATCAGCTTGAACGGTTTGCCGCCATAGCCGCCGCGCGCGTTGGCCTCCTCCACGGCCAACTGCGCTCCGTGGAGCATGTTCAGACCATCCGCTTTGTCCGGGCTGGGATCGAGAGGGCCGAAGAACCCGATCCTCACTTCGGTGATGTCCTTGGGTTCAGGGAGGTCTCGGCCGGCGCCAACGTAAATATTGGGCTGGATATAGTTGTCGTAATAGGGCTCCTCGAATCTTGCGTACGGCCTGAGGTCCCTCGGCTCACCCGCGTAAGGCGCCACGGACCGGTCCCGCGGCGGCCCCGGCGGATTCTTGCCGCACTCGCACACCGCGGCGTTTTGCGCCCCGAGGGGCAGCGCGGTGCCAGCCGCCAGCAGGCAGACCGCGATCGACAGTGTTCCTTTACGCATTGCGGCTACTCCTTTTCGCCGGTCGTCCTCTCCGTCGCGAACAGGACGATTGCCTCGATCTCGATAAGCAACTCCGGCCGGCAGAGAATCGCCTGGATGCCGGTCGACGCGGGCAGCGGATCGAGTCCTTGTTCTTGGTAGAACGCCGTGCGCTCTTCGTTGAAGGCTTCGTAGTCGCGCTCGATGTCGCGCAGGTAACAGCTGGTGCGCACCACGTCGTGCCACGTGCAGCCCTCGCTGGTCAGCAGCCCGGTGATGTTCGCGAACGTCCGCCGCACCTGCGCGCGCAGGTCGCCGATGTGCACGCTGACGCCGTTCTCGTCGATCGACGCCGTGCCCGAGATCAACAGAATCGTCAATCCGTTCAGGTCGATCCTCATGCCGCGCGAAAACGAACTTGGCTTCGCGTACGCGAAGGCTTCGTTCAGCACCTCCCGGTTCGTTATCGCGCGTTTCTTTACCGGTTTCTGCCCAATGGTCTCCAGAATCTCTGCAAATGCACTCATGATGATGGCTCCTTTTCCCCTTTATCGTTGAAGAATTCCGTGGCTCAATCCCTCGGCTGTCGCCACCCAGATGTCGCCACCTTGAAAGTCGATTCCGAGAATGTAGTTGTGTGCCGGCCCCGTGGTCACCGGAACATCCGTGACGTTTCCCTTTGCATCGCGCACCGTCATCACCGGCTTGTGCGTGGTGAGCGAGCGCGTATACACCGCCCAGTTCATGCCGTCGTAGTAGGCCAGTCCCTTGTCGGTGCAGAACCAGGCATGACTTGCATCCTCGCCCTTTACGAAGTTGGTGAAGTTCGAGGGCAGCCCGCTGTCCTTCGTCAGAAAGTTGTGCCAGTAGCGGCCGTCGTAGCGGCTGTCGCCGAAGTACGTCGACACCCACACGATGCCGTCCACATAGCTGACCGACGAAACGATGTCGTGGATCAGCCCCTGATCCTTGAAGAGCACCAATTCGGTCTCCTCGTCAGGATCGCCGTACATGTCCCAGCGCTCTGTCTTCTGGGTGTACTCGAGCACGCCGCTGCCCCAGACGGCGTAGTAGACTTTGTCTGCCTTCGCCGAGACGCCGTAGACCCAGATCTCACGCATCGGCGTATTGCGCTCGTTGTAAAGCGACCATTCTCCGGTCCGCTGGTTGAGCCTTCCGGCGCCGGCTGCAGTCGCTACCCACACGTTGTCGCCCTCCACCGAGACGCCGTACACAACGTCGTTGCTCAGTCCCGAGTTCAACTGCGTATAGCTGACGACGCGGCCTCCGGAGATGTGGCTCAGTCCGCCCATCGTGCCCGCCCACACGTCGCCCGTCTTCTTGTCCAGGGCCAGTGAGAGCACGGCCCGGTGCGCCAGGCCGTCTTTGGTGTTGTACGTCTTCCACTTGCCGTTCTCGTAAACCCCCAGGCCATTGTCTGTTCCGGCCCAGATACGGTCGCCGTCCACCAGCACGGAATAGACGTGGTTGTTGGGTAGGCCATTGGTGGTCGTGAAGTTCTCGAACCGGAAACGCGGCATCTTTGGCACGGTGCTGGCAGCTTTCGGCGCAGCCTGCACATGCGCGGCGGCCGCCTGCGCCACTCCGCTTGGCGCCGCGGCTGCGGCCAGCGCCGTTGCCAGCACCGCCACTGCAACCCACCTGGATTCAACTGACTTCTTCATCGCGTCCTCAGGAATTCGATCAGGTCGTTGAGTTCGTCTTTGGTCAGGTCGTTCGTACGGCCATGCTTGTCGTCGGGGTTATAGATGGTCCAGATCTCCTCGAGCGTGCGTGCCGAGCCGTCGTGCAGATACGGCGCCGTGAGCGCGATATTGGTCAGCTGCGGCGTGTCCAGCTTGCCGGAGTTGTCCGTGGCCTTCTTCGTCCCGACGTCGAATGACTTCTGGCTGGTTCCCTTGGGCCCGCTGTGGCAATAGTTGCAGCGGTTCTCCAGCGGAATCGAGTTGCCGAACTTGTCCGCCGTGCGCTCGAAGATCGCCTTGCCGCGTTCCTGCGCCGCCGTCAGTTCACCGTTCGGTTGCCGCCAGCGATTCGGCCTCAGGGGAAGGCTCAACACGTAGTAAGCCAGGTCGGCCAGCGTGAGGTCGCCGTAATTCTCCGACCGCCAGAAGTACTTCTCCGTTCTCGGCCCGCACTCCGTGGGGATGTTCGGATTCCCGCCGTTCCACTTGAACGGCTCCGTGCCTCGCAGATCTTCGAGGAGCCGGTTGTCCACGATGTCGCGGCCGAAGCCGTCCGGCTCGAGATCCCACTGGAGTCCATCGAACGTCGAGTCGATGTGGCAACTCGAACAGCCGATCTGCCCCTGGAACGAATAGCGCGAAGTGTAAAACGTCTGTTCGCCCCGGCGTCGCGCGCCCACCGTCTTTGGGCCTGCCAGCGGAATCGTCGTGGCCACTTCGAGTGTCTTGGTGTCGATCGCGCTGATCGTGTCCTCGAGCCGGTTGGCTACATACAGCCTTCGCCCATCGCGGCTCAGCGCCAGTCCGCGCGGATTGTGCCCCACCGCGACGCGCGCCGCTACGTAGTTGCCGCTCGCCGAGAGATCCTCCGCGAACGACCCCGACGCCGGCAGCGGGTGTGTGTGAATGAACCGCAGCAGCCGCGGCACATCCACGACCAACACGCTCTCCGAGCCGCCGAGCGTCACATAGAGCCGCGACTTGTCCGGCGCAATCGCAACGCCGAACGGCTGTGAAGCGTAGCGTTCCAGTTCGTCGAGGGGAACCTCCACCGGCTGCCCCACGTCGGCACCAAAGAGCATGAGCGTGTAGGCAAACGCGCCGCCGTGTTCCAGATGCGCCAACGGCACCAGGTTCTTGGGATGATACTCCGCCACCGCGCCAAGCCGTCCGTCGCTGGAGAAAGCCAGGTGGAAGACGCCCGCGATCGAATGCAGAGGAATGCGATCCGCGACAACCGCGCGCTCCGCGTCGATCACCGTAACCTCCGACTCGGGCGGCGTGCGGTTTTCCAGGCCCGTGCGCAACGCGGTGGGGTTGGGATAGATATGCGTCGCGTAAACCCGCTTCCCGTCGGGCGATAGCGTCAGATAACTCGCGCCGCGTCCGGCCAGCAGGCGCTTTTCCTCCAATCCGGTCTGCGCATCGAGCACGGCGATGTCGTTCGAGATTCGGTCCGCGACAAAGACGTGTTTCCCCGCTGGGTCCTCAACTACGCCGGAAGGCTCTGCACCCACGTTCCATGTCGCGACAACGCTCAGCGAGCGTGTATCGATCACCGAGAGTGTGTCGTCCCAGGAGTTGGTGACGAACAACCGGTCGCCTGCGTGCGAAAGCGCCATCCCGCGCGGAACGCGGCCGACTTCGATGGTTGCTTTCGTGGCATGGGTGGCCACGTCGAGCACGCGCACTTCACCGCTCTGCTGGCAGAGCACGTAGAGCCTCGTACCGTCGGGCGATAGCAGCACTTCGAGCGGCGACGCGTAATCCATCTCGTCGCCTAGCGACGGCCCGGCGCCCGGTTTCGCTCCGGCATAGGCGGGCTGCTCGAATCCCGGCCGCAGCGCCAGGCCGAGCCCGGCCGCGGCGCAAACGATGAGCGCCGCCGCGAATCCGCGCGCCGCCCTGCTCCAACCGCGTCCTCGATCGTTCGCCCCCGCCTCTCGCATCCCGTCCCTCAGCTTCTCTATTTCGGCTCTTCGACCGTCAGCACCCGATCCACGCCGGCCTTCTCGATCGTCTGCTCGCGCCCGCTGGGCCAATGAACGATCAGTTTGTCGATCGCCGTCACCGCGCCCAACCCGAAGTGCAGGCGTCCGTCATCCTGCGACAGATACCCTGTGCTTGCCACTCGCTCGGCCGTCCATCTCTTGCCCCCCGCCAGCACTTCCACGCGCGCGCCAATCCCATCGCGATTGCTCTTTGCGGTGGGGCCGGGCGCGGAGTTCTGATCGCCTGGCCGCATGGCGCCCACAAGCTTCACCTCGATCCAATGGCCGGCATCGGTGGTGACATTGTGAAAGAGCTTGCCGTCCGCGCCGAGGTTTACGAGATACGCATCTGCCTTGCCGTCGTTCATGTAGTCGGCAAAGCACGCCCCGCGCGCCACTGTGCGTTCTTCCATCACCGGTCCCGCCTCCCGCGAAACATCCTGAAACCGGCCGTTCCCCAGCCCGCGAAACAGCGTGTGCTCCTGCGGAATTAGGTGGATCAGCCCGCCGTGGAAGACGAGGATGTCGAGCAGCCCGTCGTTGTCGAAGTCGTACACCCCCGAGCCCCAGCTCACATACTGTGCGTCGGTCTGCGAGATGCCGTTCGACGCACCCTCGTCTTCAAACCCTGCCTTGGCCGCATTCGCCTACCCCGCCGCCGGTGCCTCGTTCCCTGATCCTCCGACGTTGTTTCTCAGAAAACGGTTGAAGTTCCCGTCGCTCACCCACAGGTCCAGCACCCCGCGCCCGCTGAAGTCCGCCGCCACCGGACCCATCGACGAAGTCGCCTCCCCGTTTTGTCCGAAGGCTGCGCCCGCGTCGCCCGCGATCTCCTCGAATGTCCCGTCGTGCTTGTTGTGGAAGAGAAAGTTCTCCGTTCGGTCGTTGGAAACGTAGATATCGTCCCATCCGTCGTTGTCGAAGTCCGCCGCCGTCACTCCCATCGTGCGACCCACGTAGACGCCAATGCCCGATTTCTCCGATACGTTGGTGAATGTTCCGTCGCAGTTGTTGTGGAACAGCACGTTGGTCTCGCCTTCGTAGTCGAGCGGCCCGGGGTAGTTGTCCGCGGCGTAATAGTTGTGATACTTGGGATCGAACTTGACGTAGCGGCCCACAAACAGATCGGGGCACCCGTCTCTGTCGTAATCCAGCCAAGTCGAACTGATCCCCCATCCGTTCACCTTGATCCCGGCCTTCTCGGTCACGTCGGTGAAGTGTCCGTTGCCGTCGTTGTGATAGAGAACGATCTTGCCATAGCCGGTCACGAGCAAGTCCTCGTATCCGTCGTTGTCGTAGTCCGCCGCCGTCACCGCGATCGAATACATGTCCGGGTCCATGCCCGACTGCTCGGTCACGTCGGTGAAGTGCCCGTTGCCGTCGTTGCGATACAGGTGATTGTGCGGAGGCGGGTTGGGCTTGTCCTTCAGCGGATACGGGTGCATCGCGTCGTCCAGCGGCCGCCCGCTCACCACGTAGAGCGACGGACGCCCGGAATTGTTGTAGTCGAACCACACGCAGCCGCCGCCCGTGCCCTCGAGCAGCGATCCCAGCTTGGCCGACCCAAAGCTGTGCGTGAAGTGAATGCCCGACTTCTCCGTCGCGTCCTCAAATCGGATCACGGACTGGTGCGGCGCCTGCGCCCCGCCAGCCGGCGCCTGCGCCGGCGTTTGCTGCGCCGCGGTCGCCGGTTGCGCCGCGGCGGACGGAGTCGCCGTACCCTGTGCCGCCGACATCGCTCCCGCGCCGACCAGCGAGGCTCCCAGAACAAGAAGCGTACGCATCCTCATCTCAGCGGCCTCCCTGCCCGGCCGTCTGTCCGGCCGCGGCCTTCTTTGCGCCAGTTAAATCCACCGGCGTTGTTGTCCGCGTCAGCACGGCCGGCACGCGATTCTCCGACGCACGTTCCGGCCCCGCATGGCAGCCCACGCAAATGCGCTGCTCGCCGCCCCGCGCCCAGAACCATCCGTGCTCTTGCCGAAGAACCGTGCCTTTGAAGTCGAGCAACTCGAATCGAATCGGCCGGTCTCCCGGAACCTGCACGAAGAACGACCCGTCCTGCTCAACCGGCGCCGTGCCCATCGAGATCGCGTGGCCTGCACCGTCCTGCGACTCCATGCGCACCGTCACCGGCGTGCCTTTCAACGCGCCATCGCGCGAAACCCGCGCATCCAGCGCAAGCAGGTTCGCATAGTCCCACGGATGCAGCCCTGAAGGATGCCGGTTCGGCCGGCTCCGCGGAGCCACAACCACCGGCTCAACCAGATCCTCCCCGCTCCTCGCCAACACCGTCCGCATCGCCGCTGCTCCCGGTTTCCAGGTCTTGATCGTGTATCGCGCGTCCGTTCCCGCCTTCACGCTCACCAGCCACGCGCCCGAGGCAGTCTCCGCAATTTCCCCGGCGTATGTTCCGCTCGGCGCAGCGACCGGCTCCTCGTGCCCCATCGGCGAAGTGAACCGCGCCAGTGTCGCTCCGTGCGTAAACACCACATCGCCCGACGCAAGCTGTGTTCCGCCCCAGCGCGCACGCCCATGATCGCAGCGCACCGACTCGACTCCCGACCCATCCGCGTAGACCAGGTACATCTCCGGCGTCGATCCCTCGCCCAGCGGGTACCCGGCCTCGAACAGAATCCGCCCATCCCGCAGCACGTCTGCCGGAAACGCGTTCGCCCGCATATCCGTGAGCGGCAGCACTCCCGGCCCCGCGGTTGGATTCAAGACCCTCACATCTTCCGGACGCCCATCCTCCGCGGATTGCACCTGGAATCCCGCCGCCGTCCGCTGCGCCCACACCATCCGCCCGCCTGGCAAATACAACGGCCGCTCCGCATCGCCATCTGTCGCGATCGCTTTGCGCACCGTGCGATCCTTTAGCGTCAATTCCCAGATCTGCCACGGATCGCCGGCCGTCTGCTTGCCCGCAAACAGCACCGTTTGCCCGTCAAACGACACGCTCGCATCCGCCGATGCCGCGAAGCCCGCCACCAGCGGCTCTGCCTTCCCCGCATGGACAAACATCAGTTGTGCGCCCTTGGGGAATCGCTCCTGCCCACTCAACTCCGCGAGCGGCGCGTAGACGGGCGCGGCGGTCACAATGAAGTCCGGCACAGTGGCTTGCTCCGCTCCGGGCGTTAGCCCGCAAACGGGAGCAAGTATGATTCCAATCGCTGCGGCAGCCATCAGCGCTGCAAACGGCAACCTCATCCCACGGCCTCCGCGAGACGGAGGTCGGCGAGTTCGCGCCGTTCGAACTCGTCTGCATACAGCGCACTTTCGCGCAACGCAATCCACGGTTCCAGCGCGTCCATCATGGCGTCGAACTCATCGAAGTTCAGCGATTGCTCGCCATCGCTCCACGCCTCGCTGGGATTCGGGTGAACCTCCACCAGAATGCCGTCCGCGCCGGCGGCGATCCCGATCCGCGCGATCGCCGGAACCAGATCGCGATGCCCGGCCGCGTGGCTGGGATCGGCAATCACCGGCAGGTGCGTGATCTGTTTCAGCAGCGCGAGCCCCGCCGCATCGAACGTGTTCCGCATCGCCGTTTCAAACGTGCGGATGCCGCGCTCGCACAGGATGACGTTGGGATTGCCGTTGTCCAGGATCAGTTGCGCCGAGCGCAGCAGGTCGGCGACCGTTGCCATCATGCCGCGCTTCAGAAGGATCGGCTTGCCCGATCGCGCCGCGGCCTCCAGGAGCGTGTAGTTCTCCATGCTGCGTGAGCCGATCTGCAGAATGTCGGCATATTCGGCGACCAGGGGAACGTCGCACTCCGACATTACCTCGGTCACAATTGCAAGGCCAGTCTCCTCCCGCGCTGCAGCCAGCAGCTTGAGACCCTCGAGACCCAGCCCTTGAAACGCATAGGGCGAACTGCGCGGCTTGAATGCGCCCCCGCGAAGGACGCGCGCGCCTCTGCGGCGAACGGCTTGGGCGGTGGCCATAAGCTGACGTTCGCTCTCCACCGAGCATGGTCCGGCCATGGTCACGAATTCCCCGCCGCCGACGGCAAAATCGAGCACCGGGACGCGGGTCCTCGGGCGCCCATCGCCGATCAGAACGTCGGGGGTCTCAGCAAACCGTTCTCGCCAGCTTTCACACAACCTGAGCGCTCCATCTGGCCTCCAAACACGGGGAAGCGCCAGTGTAGCGCGATCGCTCGCTAACCGCCTCAATCGAAAGATGGATACGCGCCCGCCGGCGCAGCAAAAACTACCCGGCGCCGGCGGTCCGGCAAACGCTTATTCTTGATGGACTTAGAAGGCCCCGCCGGCATCAACCCCGTGCCATCGGCGGCGGACGGTAGCCGAACGCCGCATCTACCTGCGCCGCAACGCCCAGCACGGTCTCATCCTCGAAGGGTCGTGCCGCGATCTGGACCCCAATCGGCAAGCCTTTTGCCGAGCGGCCGACGGGGACCACCGCCGCCGGACAGGCCAGCGCATTGAACCACTGCGTGTACCGTACGGCGTCAAGATACCCTACTTGCGTTCCGTCGATCGTCCATGCGCGCTCATCGTGCCGGAATGCAGGAATCGCCGCCGCCGGACAAAGCAAGATCGGAACTTCCTCCATCTCGGCCAGCGTCCTCGCGCGCAGCAGATCCAGTTCCGCCCACGCGTTCAGCAGTTCCGTCGCGCTCAGCGGTCCGGCAGCTTCCGCGATGCCCAGAAACTCGCTGAAGATTGGGCTCAGCCGCTCCCGCTTGCCCCGAATCTCCGGCTCGTAGAACATCGCTCCGCACTGCACGAAGAACGTCCACCACAGCTTGCGCAACGGCTCCAGCGTTCGTGGCCGGAACGGCTCCACTCGAAGACCCGCCTTGCGCAGCGCCCGCGCGGCGTCGTTCACCGCAGCGCGCGTCTCCGGCGTCACGGGACACAGACCGTCGTCCTCGAAGAACCCAATCGTTTTCGCGCGTAACTCATCCCCGCTCGGCTCCCGCAGCGCAATCGGCGGGCTTACCGGATCAATCGAATCCTGCCCGCTCAGCGTGCGGAACATCAGCGCCACGTCGCCGATGGTGCGCGCCAGGGGCCCGATTGCGCCCAGAATCGAGAACGGTCCCACGCACGGCGGCAGGTGCCCTCTCCCCGGAATCCGCCCCGGCGTCGGCTTCAGCGAGCAGATGCCTGTGAAGTGCGCCGGAACTCGCACCGATCCCCCGCTGTCGCTCCCCAATCCAGCCGCGGACATTCCCGCAGCGATCGCCGCCGACTCGCCGCCGCTCGACCCGCCCGGCGATCGCTCCAGATCCCATGGATTCCGCGCTCGCCCGTGAACCAGGTTCACGGTCTCGTACGCCATCAGGAACTCTGGGCAGTTCGTCGTCCCCAGGATCAGCGCTCCCGCCGCGCGCAACCGCGCCACGACGACCGCATCCTCTGATGGAACCTCATCCTTGTGCAGTTCGCTGCCGATCTCGCAGCGGTAGCCCGCCGTCGCGATCGAGGATTTCACCGTGACCGGCAAGCCATGCAGCGGTCCGCGCGGCCCGCTCTCCACTTCGAGCCGCCGCGCCTCCGCCCGCACGCGCTCCGCATCGAAGTCCGCAAACGCGTTGATCTCCGGATTCAGCCGCTCAATCTGCCGAATGTGCGCCTCGGCCAGCTCCGTCACCGAGAGTTGTCCCGTGCGCAATAGCTCAAGTTGCTTCTCCGCTGGAGCCAGCACAACGTCGTTCATGGCCGGCTTCCTGCCGGCGATTGCGCAGCCTCAATCCCCGGCGGCGTCGCCGGGATGAGCTGATAGTCGAACCGGTGAATCCGCTTGGGCTCGCCCGACTCGAACCGGTCGTTCCAGTTCAACTGGTAGTCGAGCAAGTCCGCATCGTCGGGCGCCTTCTCGTTCGCCGGATACGGATACGTGCTCATCCCATGGAACGGCATCTGCGCCACGGTGAATGGCGATGCATCCCACCAGTCCATGTCCTTCACGAACCCGTTCGCATAGAAGAAGTAGTCGCGCTTCCAGTGCGCGGGCAACGCGGGCAGCGTCGCCGCGTCGAACTCCGCCGCGATCTCCTCCCCGCTGCCGAACACGACAAACCTGTCAGAGATTCCCTTAAGCAGAGGCGCCACATCGCCAAAGTGCGTGTAGCTGCCGCGTTCGCGCTGGAACGGTCCGGTCAGGCTCACCAAGTCGAAGTTGTAGTCCAGGTCGCCCGGGCTCGCGCCCTCGATCTGCTTGGGGTATCCACGGAAGTCTAGCCTCGCGCTGGCCAGAGGAACCTCCGTCGTCCGCGCCTCGGCATCCGCACTCTGGTCGATCGACACCTGGTCCCAGTAGATCTGCAGGTTCGTCATCAGCCGGATGCGCCGCGCGCCCATCGGCAGCTTTCCCGTCAGGTCCACCACGATCGTCCGCTCCAGTCCCGCCGGGAATCCCGCATCGCTCGCGACCCTCCGCCACGTGCCGTCCGGCATCTCTGCCTCGACGAACGGCGGAACCTCCTTCAACCCCGCCTGCCATGCGGCATAGAGCGACGTCGCGCTGAAGTAGTTCACGTATCCGGTCATCAGCAGCCGCAGCGGCGCGCCCTGCTCAACCTCGCCCAGGTCGAGCGTCAGCGCATGCAGATTCGCAAATCCGTCGTACGGAATCGCCTTGAATCCGCTCGCGAACTTGTGATCGCGCCGGCTCAACTGGTCCAGCACGTCACGCCCTTCCCCGTCCCACGCGCCCACAGGCAGTCGCATCCCCGCACTCGCCACCACGCGCCCTGTGGCAAACGGCGGATCGTCGAGGAATCGTTCGTCGGGATTCACCTCCACGTTCTCTGGATGATCCACAGCGACCAGACGCAACTGGTCGATGTAGTTCACCTCCTCCATCGGCTCCATGAACCGCGCGCTGACCTTGCCGTTCTCCAGCGCCACATCAGCCCCGTCGATCTTCACCCACTCGCCGGGGTTTGGCTTGTTCCGCCGCGTCGGCGTGAACCAGTGCCCCACCACCGCCGCGCCGATCACGTCGGTCACGAACTTGTACCTGTGCCCATCCCATACGAAGAGCACCGGGCACGAGCTGCCGCGCCGGTCCGCCTCCTTCATCGCGATCACCGGCTGTTGCGGTAGGTCGATCTCGTCCTGCAGCACGCCCGTCGGCCACAAGATTCTCAACAGATCGATGCCCGGCGCATCGCCCAATCCCACGAGAATCTGCGGCGGCGCCTGTGTCTGGTAGCCGGCGGCGCCCGCCAGTTCCCACTTCTGCCACAACCCGTTGGCGAACACCTCGACTTTCGCCCCCAGTCCCGTCTTGTTGTCCGCCAGCCCTGTCAGGTCCAGTCGTACGAAGTGATTCTTGTTCGCGCCCACGTTACGCAGCAGGACCGGCGGCGCGTTCTCCTGCGTCACGATCAGATCCGCCGCGCCGTTGCCATCCACATCCGTTGCAATCAGCCCCCGCGGCGCGGTCAGCCGAACCGCATCCAACCCCAGCGCGTGGCTCACGTCCTCGAACGTTCCGTCACCGCGATTGCGCAAGACCCGCACCCGCGGCCCCGCCTTCGTCTCCACGATCGCCGCCAGGTCGATCCATCCGTCGTTGTCGATGTCGACCGCCGTCAAACCCCACCCACGCACAGCGCCCTTCAGTGGCAGCGCGACGCGCTCAAATCGCCGCCCCTCGTGATTCGGTCCCTCGACGTTCCGCCACAACGTCAGCCCCGGCGCTCCGGCGTGCGTCACCGCAATGTCCATCCAGCCGTCTTTGTTGTAGTCGAGCACCGCAATGCCCACCGTGGGCGGCAGCTTCACGTCCTCATTCAGCGGCTGCGTAGGATACTTACCCTCCCGCGGATTCACGTAGATCAACGGCGAAGGACCGTCGCCTGTCACTGCCAGATCGACAGCGCGATCGTTGTTGAAGTCGGTCAGGATCGCCGCCTCGGTCCTGCTCGTTCCGCCCAGTCCCGTCGCTTCCGTCTGCTCCGTGAACGTCCCGTTCCCGTTGTTGCGCCACAGCACGTTCGCCGCGCCGCCAGCCGTCAACGAAGCTCCGGTCAACAACAGATCCAGGTCGCCATCGTGGTCGTAATCCACAAACGTGATGCCCGTCGGCCGATTCCGCGGCACAATTCCCGCTTCGCCTGTCACGTCCTTGAATTGCCCGTGCCCAAGATTGCGGAACAGCAGAACCCGGTCCTCCAGCGCCACGGCCAGGTCGTTCAACCCGTCTCCGTCGAAGTCGCCGACAGCGCATGCCACGCCGCGGCCGTTCGCCTTCAGCCCCATCGCCGCGGCATCCAGATCCTCGAAGCTCCCATCGCCCCGCTTATGCAAAATGCGGATCGCCTGCGCGCCCGCCTGCATCAGCACCAGGTCCATCTGCCCCGACCCGGTCGCATCCATCATGCAGGCGCCGCCGGTCGTAGTCCACGCCGGCGCATCTGCGGAGTGCGCTGCCATCATCGGCCGCGCCTCAAGCCGCACCGGGATCGTCGCGCGCTGCACGGTCTCTGGTTCCTTAACCGCTGTCACCGTCGAGTAGAATCCCTGCTCTCCGTACGACAACCCCAGCGCCGACGAGATCTTCGTGCTCGTTAAATGCTGGAATCGCGCGAAGTGCTCCTTCGCCTCCGCCGTATGCCCCGTGCGTTGCAGCGCCCGCGCCAGCCCGAACTCGGCCGACGCATGAAGCGGGTTGACCGTGAGCGTCTTTTCGAACGTCGCGATCGCCTTGTCGAATTCCTTCATCTCCTGGTAACTGGCGCCTTCGAAATACAACGAGTCCGCATCCCTCGGATCGAGCTTCGCCGCCTGCTGGAAACTCGCCAACGCATCCGAAAGCTCGTTGCCCGCGTGTTGCGCCAGTCCCAGGTTGTACCACGCTTGCGCGCTGTTCGGGTCGAGCGCAATCGCTTGCTGGAGCCACTTCTTCGCCGGGTCCGGCTTCTGCAGCGTCAGCAGCGCAATGCCCTCGTTGGTCGCGGCCTGGGCCAGCTTCGGATCTTTCTTGAACGCCTCCGCAAAGCTATCCGCGGCGCGCTCGGTGAACTGCTGTCCCATCAGCGCCACGCCGCGGTTATTCAGCCGGATCGCCTCCGGGTCGAAACGCGCCTGCTCCCCACGTAGAACCGGCATCCCCGCCAGGATCACAACCGTCCACGCCCAGGCCGCTCTCATTGACCGTTCACTCACCGGCGCTTCTCTCCCCTCGTCGCAGAACCAACCAGTGTACGCGAACGAACAGTCCCGCCGCCTCATCCGGCGCTGCGCACAGCGGCCAGCCCTCCACGCTCTCAATTTATACTTCCCGTGTGAATGCGCCCCAAAATCGGCCGGACGAGCGCGGACCATCCGCGCCGGAACCTCCGCCCCCCGCGCGGCGCCGCGTCGGCGTCGTCACCACCTCGCGCGCCGACTATAGCCATCTCTACTGGCCGCTGCGCGAGCTCTCCGCCCATCCCGAAATCGATCTGGGTGTCTTCGCGCTTGGCCCGCATCTCGCTCCGCAGTTCGGCAACACCATCAAAGAAATCGAGCGCGACGGCTTCCCCATCCAGGCCCGCATTGAGTGTCTTCTCAACTCCGACACCGATACCGGCATGGCCAAGACCATCGGCCTCGCGATTCTGAGCCTGGCCGACGCCCTCACCGCCTGGCGTCCCGATCTCCTGCTGCTCATCGCCGACCGCTACGAGATGCTCGCCCCGGCCTCCACGGCTCTCGCTCTGCGCATCCCGGTCGCGCACATCGAGGGCGGCGAGGTCAGCCAGGGCGCCATCGACGATGCCGTGCGCAACGCTCTCACCAAGCTCGCGCACATTCACTTCACATCCACAGAGACTGCTCGCCTCCGCGTCATCGCCATGGGCGAGGAGCCCTGGCGTGTCCATCGCGCCGGCGCGCCTTCGCTCGACCACCTCCGACGCTCCACGCTCCTCGACCGCGCCGCGCTCGAAGCGCGCCTCGGCCTGTTGCTCTCGCCGCCCACAATCGTCGCCGCCTGGCATCCGGTCACCATCCTGCGCGACACCAACGCCGAAGCTGACGCTTTTTTTGGCGCGCTCGCCCAGTCACCCGGCCAAATCGTCTTCGTCTATCCCAACGCCGACGCAGGAAGCCACGCGCTGATCGATCGCGCCCGGGTGCTCGCTGCAACTCGCCCTCGCACTCACATCTTCGTCAACCTCGATGCCGTCACCTACTGGAGCCTTCTCGGTCAGGCCGACGCTCTCGTCGGCAACTCGTCGAGCGGCATCATGGAGGCTGCCTCCTTTGCCCTGCCCGTCGTCAACGTCGGCATCCGCCAGCAGGGACGCGAGCGTGCGCGCAACGTGATCGACGCGCCCGCCGAGGTCTCCGTCATCCTCGCCGCTCTCGATCTCGCCCTCAGCCCCGCTTTCCGCGACAGCCTCGCCGGCATGGCCAATCCCTACGGCGACGGAACCGCCGCGCAGACCATCGCCCGCGTACTGGCCTCCGTTCCGCTCGAGCGCCTTCTTATCAAGCAGCCTGTCCCGTTGCCGCAAGCGGACCCATCGCAACCGGAGCGCCTGTGACCGCGCGCATCCCCCTCTCCGCTCCCGACATCGCTGAAGCCGAGATCGCGGCCGTCACCGCCGTCCTGCGCACGCCGCGCCTCAGCCTCGGTCCCGAGCTTGAGGCCTTCGAATCGGAGCTGGCCGCCTATCACGGCGTCGAACACGCGGTCGCGGTCAACTCCGGCACCGCCGGCCTCCATCTGGCCCTGCTCACCCTCGGCGTTGGCGCGGGCGATGAAGTCATCGTCCCTTCCTTCGCTTTCGTCGCCGTCGCCAATGCCGTTCTTCAGGTTGGCGCTACGCCCGTCTTCGCGGAGATCGATCCCGTCACGCTCAATCTCGACCCCGCCGCCGTCGAGCGCATGATCGGTCCGCATACTCGCGCCGTCGTTGCCGTTCACACCTTCGGCGTTCCCGCTGAGATTGACTCGCTCAAGGATCTCGCTCACCGCCACAACTTGGTTCTGATCGAAGACGCCTGCGAAGCCATCGGCGCCACGTTCGATGGTCGCCGCGTCGGCAGCCTCGGCAATCTCGCCGTCGTTGCTTTTTACCCCAACAAGCAAATCACCACCGGCGAGGGGGGCGCTGTGCTCGCACGCAATCCAGCGCACGCCGCACGTCTGCGCCGCCTCCGCAATCAGGGCCGCGATCCTGCCGCGGATTGGCTCGACTACGTCGAACCCGGCTACAGTTACAGGCTTCCCGAGTTGCCTTGCGCCCTCGGCCGCGTTCAACTGCGCCGAATCGGTAAGATGCTCGCGCAGCGCAGAAGCGTCGCGGCGCGCTATCACGCCCTCCTCGACGGAATTCCCGGCCTCGAGCGTCCGCCGCTTTCGCTCCCCCGCCGTGAGTTTAGTTGGTTTGTCTACGTGGTTCGCCTGCCTGAGCGTGCGGATCGCACTCGCGTGCAAACGTCGCTTGCGGATCGCGGCATCGCCACCGGCCGCTACTTCGCGCCCATCCACCTGCAGCCGGCCTGGCGCGCGCGCGGCGGCGGCGATCAGCTTGATCTAAGTCTCACTGAATCCATCGCGCGCCGAACCTTGGCGCTGCCGTTCTTCAACCGAATTACAGCCGGCCAGCAAGAGCAGGTTGCGGAGGCGCTTCGTGCAGCGATCCTGCGGGAATCTTGAGCGAATCGAGCCGCATCCGCGAGGCCTTCAGTTCGAGTTCGAAGCCCGCGCAGCTTTTGCCGGCTTTGCGCGGCACGACCGTAGATAGGCGATGACGTCGTTCAGCTCTTCTGGCCCCAGCACGTCACCGAAGGCCGGCATCACCTTGCTGCCGCCCTCGATCTGGTCCCGCATCGCCGCCTTCGATCTTCTCCTGCCAACCCCCGACAGATCAGGCCCCTTGTGCCCGCCAACGCCTCCAATCGTGTGGCAGTGCTGGCAGCCGCTTTCTTTGAAGATCGTCGTCCCGCGTTCCTTCTGGCTCCGCGAAGAAGCAATCGCCAAGGATGAGAACGCAAGCCCAACCGCCGCGATCGCGGCCCACGATCTCATCGCCCGCTTCCACCGTGCGCATCGCCGCCCGCGGCAACATTGCTGTGAACATGCCAGGGAACGCTCTCCGCCGTAACCTCGGGATGCTTGGCCAAAAACTCCAGCGCATATGTGTTGGCCGTCGGATCGTCCTTCTGATCCGCGAACGCCGCGGCCTCGCGCTCCGCCTTCTCCTTCATTCCCAACCGCCGGTACACGATCGAGAGCATGTAGTGCGCCGCCAGATCGTCGGGATCGATCGATTGCACCGTCTCGTACTCGGCCCGCGCTTCCTGGTATTTGTGTTGCTGGTAGAACGAGTAGCCCAGTTCGCGGTGCGCGTCGCGCGAGCGCGGGAACTGCGCAATCGCCTCCAGCAGGTCGGCAATGGCCGCGTCGGGATGCCCCTGGATGCGCGCCACCAGCGCCAGGTAGTACAGCGCGCGCGCATTGTGCGGCGCGATCTCGAGCGCCTTCTCCAGGCTCGCCCGCGATGCCTCGTATCGCTGCCACGAGAGATCGGCGATCGCCACGTTGGTATGCGCATCGGCATAATTCGGCCGCAACTGAACCACGCGTTCGAAGGCGCGCTCGCTCTGTGCGTACTGCTGCGCGTCCAGCAATCCGATCCCGTAGTTGTTCCACCGCATCCATTCCGGATTGTCCGCCCCATCGGGCGGCGTCGCGGAATTCGCGCCCACCGTCAGCGTCCGCGTGCGCGATGCCATCTCCACCACCGGCATGTCGTAGTGCTTGCCCATCGCGAAATCGATAAAGTGCTGGTTGAACCGCCGGTAGTTCACCCTGGCGGTGATCGTGATCGGTCCCGCCTCGTGCTCCGGCACTTTGAATTGATAGCGCACGATCTGCGACCGGCCTGAAGCGATCGTGTTGTTGTAGGCGATTACGCGCGTATCCCACACCTGGTGCAGGTCGTTCAACGTGCCGCGAACATTCACCAGCCGGTTGGTGAAGCTGTGCGCTCGCGGATCGAGCGCGCCGTCCGGCCCCAGCGCCCCGGAGTCCATCAGCGTCTTGCCCGCCGCATTCCTGGCCTCGAACTCCACCCAGCACTCGTAAAAGTCGCGCTGCTCGGGAACCAGCGTGTGCCCGATCCCTTTGTTCTGGATCACCACCGAAACCGTCAGTACGTCGCCCGGAGCAATTTCTAATGCCTGCGTCCCCAGCGGCGCGATCAATCCCCCGCCATTTCGCTCGATCCCGAACAGGTCCACATTCAGGACTCCGGTTTTCTGTGCCCCGTTCTTAAGAAAGTCGATCGCCTTCTCCAGTTGCTCGTCGTAGCCGTAGTACTTGTAGAGCAGCGTGTTGCCGCCCAGCCAGCGGTGCGAGACAAACTCGCCTTCCTCTGCGCCGTAATCCGTCGTCGTCAGGTCTTCCTTCGGCATGTGGCAGGTCTGGCACGTCGACACCTGGTCCTTCACATAGAACGGCAGCGGCGATTGCTTCGCGAACGAGGCTTGCTGCCATTCGTCGTAAAGAAAGAAAGCCCGCTGCCATTTGTAGTGGTTCAGTTCCCTGGGCAATGCGGCTTTGTGGCACGCCGAGCAGAACTCGCTCGTCCGGTAGAAGTCCTGCATCACCGCCTTCGCGTGACGATCTAAATGCGCCAGGATCTCCTTGTCGGGAACTTCGCCAGTGATCGGCTTGCCCTCCGCGTCCACCATCGCGGCCGGAACCCCCATCACGTAGCTGCCTGTGCCGCGCGTGTTCACCTTCTGGATCGAGTGGCACACCGAACACGTAATGCCATCGTTGTCGAAATGGCGATCGATCGGCGATCCCTTCGTCAGCGCGCCCGATGTCAACGCGATGGGGTTGTGGCAGCCCTCGCAGTGCCGCGTGTACTCGATCCCGCGCTCGTGGATCAGCAGATTCACGTTCTTCACATACCAGGGATTGCGGAAGGCGTTCGCGTGCACCGTCTGCCGCCACTCCGCATACGCCTGCTGATGGCAGTGCCCACAGTATTTCGCCGTGGGAAAGCTCTTGGGGTCGATGAACTCCCCCGTATCGGTCGTGGCGTTGGAAGGCTGGAACGGCCGGTCCGCGCTGAACGGCATGTTGTAGTGCCCAGTAACGGTCTGCGAGTAAATCGCCCTTTGCGCCGCCGCGTCCTCCCCGGCACGAGCCGGACGCGTGCGCCACGCCATAAACGCGCAGACAAGCGCACCCATCAGGAGAAACCCGCTGAGGAGACGCAGAAATCGATTGTCAAAACGACGGGGAAGCATCGCATTTCCTATCCTATTAGTCCGACGGGCGGCTCGTATCCGACCTTGGTCGAGGAAAAAACTCCATCGAAGGTTGTAGGTCCGGCCTGGATGAAGAACGGCTGCCGCTTGGTTGGCTGCGAGCGCGAGGATCCCATGGCCAATCCAGGCCGTACCATAGGCGCGATTGTGGATTAATAGATCGGCTGAAGTTGACGTCGAGCGCTCTCAACCCATCGGATGAGGAGGCAATCCACTGATCTGGCGAAGACAAAAATGCCATCAGGCACGAGGATGGTGTTCACCAGGTCAGCGGTCTTCCCGATCCTCATTTTGATTGGCGGCTATCGAGATTCACCTGATTCTTTGGCTGTTCTCGCTAGATCCTGCCGGCTTGTTCAAACCTGGATCGAGTAATCGCGCATGGGAGAGTGACCTTCCTGTGCGGGGATCTTCACTCACCACAATGATTTGCGTGCCCTTTAGAGAAACGCACACCTGAGGAGTGCCCGTGACCAGAAAACCTTCCATCATCCTTGCCTGCATCCTCGCCGGTGCCGTGGCGATGCATGCCCAGAGCAACTATGCCGTTGTGCGCGGATCGATTCTGGATCCGCAGCACCGCCCGATCGCTGGAGCGCAGATCCACGTCCTGACTCGCGAAACCGGCGCCACGCGCGAAGTTGTGTCCAACGAGGTTGGCCTTTACGAGATTGCGGGTTTGGAGCCCGGCGCCTACACGCTCACCGTGGACCACCCCGGATTCAAGCAGGCCACCCAAGCAGTAGACCTCGAGGTCGGCCAGCAGGCTACACTCGACTGGCAATTGAGCCTCGGCTCCGAAAACCAGAGTGTCACGGTTCAGGCTTGGGGTGAATTGCTCAAAACTCAGGATGCGAGCGTGGGCGAGGTGGTGGATCAGCGCTCGGTCGATTCCCTCCCCTTGAATGGCCGTATGTTGATCGACCTGGTCCTGACAGTGCCCGGGGCGCACATCAGTCATGGAGCCTCAACCGGCGACATGAATTCTCTCTATTGGAGGCCGGGCCAGCGGTCGGCGGTTAGCATCGGTGGAAGCCGCCCCAACGCGAATTACTTTCTGCTCGACGGGGCCACCAACACCGACCCGACCTTCAGCACCCAGAATCTGAGCCCCTCGCCCGACGCGGTACAGGAGTTCGAGGTCCAGACCGGTAGCTATTCGGCCGACATGGGCGGCGCCGGAGGCGGCCAGATCAACATCGTCACGCGCTCCGGGTCCAGCCATTTCCACGGCACGGCATACGAGTTCCTGCGCAACGGCGACATGGATGCCCACTCCTTCAACCAGATGGGCACTTCGAATTTCCTGGTGCAGAACAACTTTGGCGCTTCGCTCGGCGGCCCCGTAAAGCACACCGGCAAAACCTTCTTCTTCTTGAACTATGAAGCCCTGCGGCACGTTGAGGACGACGTGATGGTCGACACGGTGCCGACTGCGGCCGAGGACTCCGGCGATTTCAGCCAGAGCGGCGTGAACATCTACGACCCGAATAGTACGACCGCAAACCCCAGTTACAACCCCAGCTTGCCGGTGAGCGCGTCAAACCCGCAATACATCCGCCAGCAGTTCTCCTCGAACGGCGTGTTGAATGTGATTCCGCCGAATCGGCTTACGCGGGCCGCATCGATCATGCTGAATAAATACACGCCGCTGCCCAACACCATGAACATGGGCGGAATGACCATGATGGGGCAGCCCACTGTGATCGGCGCCGGGAACGACGCCAACAATTATCTGGACACGCGCAAGGAACGCATGACCGACGATCAGGGCACGGTCCGCGTCGATCGCAGCTTCGCCAACGGCGATACCGCCTTTATTCGCTACTCGGCCGCGAGCCAATATGGCTTTATGCCCGAGGGCCTGCCCGGCTTCGGCTTGTATCACGACAATTTCTCGCAGCAGGGGACGGGCGCCTGGACCCGCGTCATCTCAACCCACATCGTCAACATGGCGTCGGTGGCCATCTCGCGCCTGGTGATGATGCACACGACCGAGAGTGCGGACAAGAACGACATCGTTGACGAACTGGGCATCACCGGAACCGGCTTCGGCGGTCCCAACGCCTGGGGCGCTCCGTACTTCACGGTCCAGGGATTTTCGCCGTTTGGCGACAACTATCTTGCTACGCCGATGCACGCCTGGGACACCGTGATCGAAGGCCGGGACTCCCTGAACTGGCAGATCGGCCGCCATAGCACCAAGTTTGGCGCCTCCTACCGGAAGTTCATCTGGCCCATGTGGGGCTTCTTCCAGAATCGCGGCTACTACCAGTACACCAACGGCTACACCACCCAATACGCGCTCAACGACGGCGTCAGCGGATCGGCCCTGGCCGACTTCCTCCTCGGCCTGCCGGCAGCGCGGCAGGGCCAGGCCGGCGTGCCCCAGATGCAACTGCGCCAGTGGTACGCAGACGGCTTCGCGCAGGATGCGTGGCGGCTGACTGCAACGACCACGCTCACCTATGGCCTCCGCTACGAGTTCATGAGCCCGCTCGTCGATCTCGACTATACAAACAGCAACCTCGATCTCTCCAGCGGCGCGCCCAGGGTCTTCATCGGCGGACAGAACGGCTACCCGCGCGGACTCATGTATGCCAATCACACCAACTTCGCCCCCCGGCTCGGCCTGGCGCAGAGCTTCCCCAAGCTGGGCTTGGTGGGGCATGTGGCCTACGGCGTCTTCTACACCCCCGTCGACATGAACACCTGGTGCAATCAGCGCCACAACGTGCCCTATGTCTTCCCTGAGACCGCGCAGAGCGATCCCTACATTCCCTCAATCACCACCCTGAACCTTCCCACTCCCGTGCTCGGCACAACGGCGGTCAGCTTCACTGCGCTGCAGTTGCACGCGCCGGCGCAATACGTGCAGCAGTGGAGCACCTCGCTCGAAAAACAGTTGGGAGCCGAGACTACGATCGAGATTGGCTACCTCGGCGCGGGCGGCTTCCACTTGCAGCGCTCCCACCTCATCAACAACGCGCAGCCCGGACCTGGCTTGATACAGCCCCGCCGCCCGTTTCCAAAGATCAGCTTTGTCAACAACACGGTCTTTCCTCCTGCCGTAGCCAGCACAATGACCAGCTCCACATTCCCCGCGACCACCATCAACCTGCTCGAAAACACATCGCAGAGCTGGTATGACGCGGGCTATGTCAACGTGCGGCGCCGCGCCTCCAACCGCCTCAGCTTCCTGGCTAACTACACCTTCGCCAAGGCGCTGGAAAACGCGCCTGACTTCCGTTCGCCCATGTTTGAGGCCGCCACTCCACAGAACAACAACGACCTGAAAGCGGAGAAAGGTCCCGGCTGCGACATCCGCCATCGCGTCGCCGTGAGCGCCGTTTACGGGTCGCCCACCGTCGGCGCCAACCGCCTGGTTCGGGATCTGACCCGCGACTGGCGCGCCTCGGTCGAGTATCAGGTCCAGACCGGCTTCCCTTTGACCATCTCCGTTTTTGGCGATACCGCCAACGCCGGAACCGTCGTGGGAGAGAATCCCATTCGAGCCGATCTTACCGGCGAGAAGATCTTCCCGTCGGGCACCCGGAACTCGACCACATGGTTCAACCCCGGCGCGTTTGCCGCACCGCCCGCCTACACCTTTGGCAATGTCAGCCGGAACTCGGTTTATGGCCCCGGATTGCAGACCATGGACCTGGCATTGGACCGCGGTTTCAGTCTGGCGGAGAAGACCAGATTTGAGGCGCGCGCCGAATTCTTCAACGCTCTCAACCACACAAACCTTGGAACCCCCAACCGCTTCGTGAACACGTCCAGTTTTGGCAGCATCACCGAGGTTGCCACGCCGGGACGGGAGATCCAGCTTAGCGCTCGGATTTCCTTCTAAGTTCTCCGCTCCGGGGCGCCGTTTCGCGTCTCCTCCGGCGCCCCGGATTCTTTCCCTGCCGCGAAGGTCCGCTCCCGCGGCCGATCGTCCCTACGGCTTCCCAGTCCCCTCCGTGATCGTCACAATCCGGTCCACTCCCGGCACGGCAAAGTGCTCAACCCTCCCGCTCGGCCAGTGCACCTCGATGTCGTCCACCTTCGTCGCCAGTCCCAGCCCGAAGTGCGGCCGCGGATCGCTCGTCGAGGCGTAGCTGCCGCCGCTCAGCACATCTTCCCGCTGCCTCATGCCGTTCGCGGTCAGATACACCGTTGCGCCCACCGCGTCGCGCGGGCTTTTCGCCCCGCCCACCAGCCTCATCTCCAGCCAGTGGTTCTGGTCCTGCGACACGTTGCGCAGGATCACCGGATGCCCGTCCTCCACGTTGATCACCACGTCCAGCTTGCCGTCGTTGAATAGGTCGCCCACGGCCATCCCGCGCCCGGCGATCACATCCGCAAGTCCCGAACCCTCGACCGCCGGCGCCGCCTCGAACTTCTTGCCTCCGATGTTGTGGAACAGCATCGGCCGCTGCGCCCAGCTCGTGCCCCACGGATGCTTGTCCACCTGCGGATACACGTGCCCGTCGGCCATCATCAGGTCCTTCCAGCCGTCGTTGTCGTAGTCCAGAAACGCGTCGCCCCATCCGAGAAACGGCACCGACACTGCCGCGATCCCCATCTGGTAGCTGATGTCCGTCAGGTTCGCGTCACCCTCGTTGCGGTAGAGCGGCTTGTAATCGTCCGAAAACGTCGTGTCGAACACGTCCAGCATCCCGTTGTTCTCGAAGTCGCCCGCCGCAATGCCCATCGTCGCGGTCTCCCGCCCTGCCTCGTTCAGCGCGTACCCCGACGAGTAGCTCACGTCCTCGAACGTCCCGTCGCCCTTGTTCAGATAGAGGTAGTTCGGCGTCGAGTCGTTCCCCACCAGCAGATCCACCTTGCCGTCGTTGTTGATGTCTACGAACAGCGATGTCAACCCGTAGTAGCCGGGACTGTCCGCCACTCCCGCCTTCTCGCTCACATCGCTGAACGTTCCGTCGCCGTTGTTGTGGAATAGATGGTCCGGCTCGCCTTTCAGTCCTCTCGGCCCGCAGTTCACCTGCACGCCGCGAAAGGTGCAGAACGTATCCGGCACGCCGTTCTCGCCGCCCGAAGGCAGATGGTCGCGGTCGAAGTGCACGTACCCGGGCACAAACAAATCCAGTCGCCCGTCGCCGTCGTAGTCGCCCCACGTGGCCCCGGTCGACCAGTTCCCCAGTTGCACGCCCGCCTTCTCGGCGACGTCGGTGAACGTCCCGTCGTGATTGTTGTGATACAACCGGTTCTTGCCCCAGTTCGTTACGTAGATGTCCGGCCATCCGTCGTTGTCGTAGTCGGCAACGGCCGCGCCGATCCCCCAGCGGTCGTTGGTCACGCCGGCTTTCGCTGCCACGTCCGTGAAAGTCCCGTCGTGGTTGTTGTGGAAGAGCGCGGCGTGCGGCGGCGTCTCTTTGCCGTCCAGCGCGTCGAACGTCGAGCCGTTCACCACATAGATGTCCAGCCATCCGTCGTTGTCGTAGTCGATCAGCGCCACCCCCGACCCGTTCGTCTCGATGATGTACTTCTTCTCCTTGGTGCCCATCTTGTGGGTCCACTGCGTCACCCCGGCCTTCTCCGAGATGTCCTCGAAGATCGCCGGCCCGCTGGCCACAAAGCCGCCTGCCGTGATCGGCCGGTGCTGCTCGTCGAACTGCGCCGGCTGGGGAGGGCCGGTTGCCTCGCCGCCCCTTGCGGGCGCCTGGGCGTTTTCCGGAGGTTGTCCCGCCGGCTGCTCTTGGGGAGGAGCCGCGGGATCTGTGACTTGTGCGAAGCCCGGCGAAAGAACTCCGCCAAGCAGCAGTCCAAGGAAGAGGGAAGCACGCGATCTCGTCGGCATTGCGGCAAGTATACGGGCTCGATTGCAGAGCAGGAATCGACCGAAAGATGGAGGCGCAACCCCGCTGCTCCTCTTGCGGGCCGCGGCTAGTCGTCGCCCAGCTTGTACCCGATCCCGAATCGCCCGATCTGGATCAGCGCCTTCTCGTCCGGCGGCCAGATGTGCAGGCTCTCCACCCGGCTCGAACCCGCGATCCGGTGCGCGTCCGCACTCCCAACCAGCGCTCCGGTCGTCGCCCGGTTGAAATGGACGCTGAGCGTATCTCCGCTCTCCTCGCGGTTCCATCCGAAGGCATACTCGCCCGGCTTCAGCAGGATGTTTCCGATCCGCACCGGCGCCTGCACGATCAGGTAGTGCGAGTACTTTCCTTCCGCCGAGTAGCCCGCCGTGATCAGCACCACGCCTGCGATGAACCGCCCGTGCCCGTCGACAATCCCCGACGCCGTGCGCATCTCCGTTTCAATGTGCTCGCTCTCCACCGGCGCCCTCGCCGGCAGCACTGACTTGAGCTCCGCCGCTGTCGCCTGCCGCCATGTCGTCCTCTGCGCCGGCGCTCCCAGTGCCGCCGCCAACAGAACGGCTCCGCATACAATCGCGCTTTTCACGATTCTCTTCGTCATGGCTTCGGCTTTCTCAGCGATTCCAGTGGAACGATCCCCCTCTGAATCGCCGCGGTGGCTGCCTGGGTCCGGTCGCTTACGCCCAGTTTCCCCAGCAGGCTGTTGATGTGCGTCTTCACCGTTGCCTCCGACACTTCGAGTTCGGCCGCGATCTCCCGGTTGCTCTTGCCGTGCACAATCTGCTCCAGCACATCGAACTCCCGTGGAGTCAGCTCCTGCGCCCCCATGCGCTCGGCCAGCCGCTCGGCGATCGCCGGCGGGATATGCGTTCTGCCCGCATGGACCGCATGGATCGTGCTGATGAGTTCCTCGCTCGTCATTCCCTTTAGCAGGTATGCCTTCGCCCCTGCCTTCAGCGCACGATAGATGTCCTCGTCGCCGTCGTAGGTGGTCAGCACAATGAATCGCGAATGGGGTTCCTCCATGCGAATGCGCTCGATCACATCCACTCCGCTCATCCTCGGCAGCCGTAGGTCGATCAGCGTGATGTCGGGTTTGTGCTTGCGGATTTGCCCGATCGCCTCCACGCCGTCCGCGGCCTCGCCCACCACCGTCAGCCCCCCGGCCACATTCAGCAGCGCGACCAATCCCTGGCGAACCACGTTGTGGTCTTCGACCACCAGCACCCGGATGGATTTCGTCGTCACTCTTTTGCCTCCGTCTGTTCCTGCGTTTCTCCCCGCGCCGGCGCGCTCAGCCGGACCGTGGTTCCTTCGCCCGGCGCGCTCTTCACTTCCAGCGTTCCGCCGATCGCCGCTGCGCGCTCTTTCATTCCCGTCAGCCCGAAGTGACCTTCCGCTGCCGCTGCATCCTCTGCGCCTCCACGTCCATTGTCCTTCACTTCGAGCGCGATCGTCTCCGGCCCATACTCCAACTGCACCGAGAGTTCGCTTGCCCCGGCGTGCTTCTTCACATTATGGATGGCTTCCTGCGCTACGCGCATTACTTCGCGTTCGGTCTCCACCCCCAGCGGCCGATACGCTCCAAACAGCCGGAACGTCGCCGTCAGCCCCTCGCCTCCCGCCGCTTCCGCCTGCCGCCGCAGCTTCACCGGCAGAATTGCCTCGTCCGCATCCTGCGTCCGGAGCGCCCAGATCGATTGCCTTGCGTCGGCCAGCCCGTCGCGCACGTACTCGCGGGTCTGGTCCAGGTTGTTCACCGCGTCGTCCACTCTATGCTGGCGCAGCAGCTCCGCCAGTACCTCCAGTTGCACCGACACGCCGACGTAGCCCTGCGCCAGCGTATCGTGAATCTCGCGCGCGATTCGGCTGCGCTCGCCCAACACCACGCGAAACTCCCGCTCTGCCCGGCGCAGCCGCAGCCTCAGCAGCAGCACAATCGCCGCCGCCGCAATCGCCGCGAGCAGCAGATAGAACCAGATCGTCTGGTAGAAATGCGGCCGCAACTCGAAGCGGAGCGCCGCGCCCTCCGTATTCCATACGCCGTCGTTGTTCGTCGCCTGCACGCGGAAAACGTACTTCCCGGGCGGAATATTCGTGTAATAGGCGGCCCGCCGCGCCCCGGCATCCGTCCAGTCATGGTCGAAGCCCTCGAGCAGATAGCGGTAGCGCACCTTCTGCGGCGCCACAAAGCTCAATCCCGCGTAGTCGAACTCGAAGTGAACATGCCCGGCCTTCACGACGAACGGCGCTCCCGGTCCCGGCAGCGGCTGCGTCACGTCGTCCACCTGCACCCGCTCCAGCGCCACCGGCGGTGGAAGCATGTTGACGGGAAAGTGCGCGGGATCCGCCTCCACCAGCCCCTTCGGCGTCGCAAACCACAAATGCCCGTCGCTCGATCGCCAAGCCGATGGGTGACTGTTCGTCGCTGTCTCCCGCGTGTGCAGCCCGTCGGCCGTACCGAACTCGACCCAATGCGAACAAATCGGCCCGGCGCCGGTTCCGCCCATCTCGTTGCAGTCGCACCGCGCAATGCCATTGCCCGTCGCGAACCACAGGTGTCCCGCACCGTCGTCCACGATCGCGTGAATCGATGTCTGCTCCAGTCCGCTTTGCGTCGCCGCGCTGAACTTGTTCCCATCCCACATGTTCCAGCCGCGGTCCTGCGTCCCGATCAGCAGCGTCCCATCGGCGCGAGGCTGCAGCGCCGTCACTACGTTGCTCGAAAGCCCGTTTGCGGTCGTGAAGTTCGCGACGGCGTCTCCGCGCAACCGCGACAGTCCGGCCAGCGTCGCCACCCACAGGTCGCCCTTTGCGTCGCGCGCCATGGCGCCCACTAGGTCGCTGCCCAGCCCGTTCGCCTTCGTGTAGGTCTTCATCCGCGCGCTCGAATGCGCGTCGCCCAATCCGCCCCGTTGCACCTCCCAGTGCGTCAGACCGCGCCGCGTGCCGATCCACAATGATCCGTCCGCGTCGATCAGCAGCGAACGGATGAAGTCGTCCGGCAGTCCGTCGGCCGAGGTGAACGTCTCCACCCGGCCCCCGGCGATCCGGTTCAGCCCGTCCGGCGTGCCCACCCACAGGTCGCCGCCGCGCCCCGCTGCCAGCGACAGGATCACGTCGCTGGCCAGTCCATTCTGCACCGAATAGGTCCTCTGCACGCGCCATCCGGCCGTACCGGCATCCTGCCGCAGTGCATTCAGGCCGTCGTCCTGCGTTCCGACCCACAGTGTTCCAGCGCCGTCCCCCACGACCGCGGAGATACGGTCCGACGGCAAGCCCTCGCGCGTGTCCAACGTGCGGAATCGCTGATCTCGCAGGATATGCAGCCCGTCGGTCTCCGTCCCCACCCACAGGTTGCCCTCGCGGTCCTCCATCAACGCCAGAATCGAAGCATGGGCAAGAGGATCGGTCACCGCAAATCGCTCGACCTTCCCCCGCGCCCATCGCACCAGCCCGCCGTTCGTGCCAATCCAGAGCGTGCCCTCCCGGTCGGCAAACACAACTTGAATCCTGCTGCCCGGCAATTCCCTGCCGGCGCCAAGTTGCAGTACGACGTGAGGCCGCTCTTTTCCCTGAAGGAACTCCAGCCCGCTTCGGTCGCCCATCACAAGAAAGCCGCTGGACAATTCTTCCTCGAATGCGATCGCTCCGGGATACTCACCCGGCGAAGGCAGCGCGGTCCGCGGAAACGCATCCACGTTCCTAACCGCCTCAAACCGGTCTCCGGCCTGACGCGCTGGTCCTTGTTCCGTCCACGCCAGGAGCGTTCCGCCCTCGACTTCGCGCAACTCCAGAATCCCGTTGTCCGGCAGCCCGTCATTCGTCGTGAAGACCCTGACCGCTCCGTCCTTCCACCGCGCCAGCCCCGCGTTGGTTCCAATCCACAGTGCCCCGTCGCGAGCCGCAAGCAAACAGCGGATATCGCTCCCCGGCAGCGTGGGATTGGAATTGCGATCGTGCGTTTGGAACTCGACCCCGTCGAAGCGCACCAGGCCGGCTTCCGTGCCCAGCCAGAGAAATCCATCCTTGGTTTGCGCCAGCGCCTGGACAGTATTCTGCGGCAGGCCATTCTCCATGGCCCAGGTCTGCCGTCCGAAATTTACCAGTGGGGTCGAGGGCTCCAGGGCAACTGCAGCGGCCCCCCAGCCAAGATGCAGAATCAACGTCATCCGCCAGACGAGTCCGGGCCGCAGCATTCTTCCTGCTGCGGCCCGCGAAGAACTTCTGGAACGAAAACTCGGCCAGCGGAAGCCCACTGCCATTCGCCTTACCGGTCGAACTTCACGTAGGCGCGGCCCACGTACAACCGGTAGCCGCCTGCGTCGTCAACAACCACTTCCAGAGGCCGCGGCCGTTTCATCGCTTCGTCCGTGGTCGACTTTACTGAGAAAACGTCGTTCGCCCCCAGATCGGTCACGATGAGCTTGTCGCCCACGAACCCGATTCCATAGGCGCCCGCCGCCAGCGTCTTCCCGCCAATCTTGAGCGGAACTTCGGCGATCAGGTACCCTTGGTACTTCGCCGCAATGCCGGTCGAGTAGCCGCTGGTGTCCACCAGCGTGGCCAGCATGTAATGCCCGTCGGTAAACTTTACTCCGCCGGAGTTGCGTTTCTGGGTGGGTGCGCTCTGCCCGCTGTAATAGACACTGGCCGGAAGCAGCTTCTCCGTGTCCGCCGGCTTCAAGACGGTGTTCGTTCCGGACTGCGCCGCTACCCAGCCGGATGCTCCTAGCACCGCCACCGCCGCCGCGCCGGCCACAACCTTCGCAATCGCCTGCAGACGCATCGTGAACCTCCTCATTCTGACTGCCCCTGGAGTATAGCGCATCCCTCCACGCCCGATCGATTGCCTGGATCGAGACCCTTCGCTGCTGGAACCAAAAGCCCTATGAGCCATCCGTTATGCGCCGGTCCGAAGAGTTCAGGGACCGCTCTCATCACCGGACGCTCGCTTCAGCCCGTCACTTCACCGTCAGCTTCGCCGTCACGGTGTGGCTCAGCGCACCGGAGTTCGCCGCCACGGTGAAGGAGAAATCCTGGGCGCCCAACAGGCCGCCGCAGCCCGTCGCGCCCGTCATCAGGGCCGGACTCAATAACACCAGGATTCCCAGCCTCCACAATCGCGCTCGCGCCTTGCGCAGCCTGCCCGCAATCGGCAGCAGGATGAGCCCCAGCGCCACGGCGATTGCCCCCCTGCCCAACGGCCCGCCCCTCCGCTCGTTCGCGGCCTTGGCCGGCAGATTCACCTTCAGCGTCACAGTCGTCGTCCCCGAGCCCGCCGCGACGGTCGGCGGAGAGAAGCTCGTCGTCATCCCCAGCGGAGGATCGGTTACCCCCAGAGTCACGCCCGCCGGCACGGTCGTCCCTCCCACCGGGGTGATGGTCAGCGTGTAGACCGCCTGGCCCCCCGCGGGCACGGTCGCGGTGCCCGATCCGCCGCCGGCAAACGCCAACGTGAAGTCCTGGATGTTCTCCGCCACCGCCCCGCTTGTCCCCGGCCCGTAATTGCTGTCGCCCGAATACGTTGCCGTAATCGAATGGGCGCCGGCCGTCAACGCGGTTGTCGTGAACGTCGCCGACCCGCCCGCCACCGTGGCCGTGCCGATCTGCGTCGACCCGTCGTAAAACGTCATCGTTCCCGTCTCGTTGCTCGCGTACGCGGGCAGACTCGCGGTAAACGAAACCGCGTAAGTCATGAACGCCGGGTTGGCCGACGTGGAAATCGTCACCGTCGGCGTCGCCGGAACCACCTTCAGCGTCACCGTTGCCGTTGCCGTCGTGTAGTCGGTCGTATCCGTCGGCGTGAACGTCGCGCTCAGCGTCTGCTGTCCGACGTTCAGCACCGTGCCCGCCCCCGGCGTGTAGGTGAAGCTCCCGGCAACCGCCGTGCTGGCGTTCAATTGCGTCGCGCTCAATGGCGTGCCGTAGACGATCGCCGCCGGCGTCGCCCAGGTGATTGCCGGTACCTGTTTGTAGATCACGTTGTCTGACGCCGTCACGTTGCTCGAAAACGTCACGCTCGAGACGGTCGCGGCCAGTTGTCCCGTGTAGCTGGCCAGTGTCGTGTACGTCCCCACGCTCAGCGTTAGCGTCACCGGGTCCGTCGCGCTCGCCGCAAGGCCGCTGTTCCGCGTGCAGGTCAGCGTGCTCACCTTGCAACTCCATCCTCCTGTGGAATCGCTCATGGCCGTCACCGTCACCCGCGGCGGCAGAGTAAAGCTCAGGGTCGCGGAGCTGTCGATCTGCGTCGTGGTGCTGCTGTTGGTCACGTTCACCGTCACCTGGTCGCCCGTATCGCCCGACTGCACCACCAGCGGGTTCGGGCTGAACGTGATGTTGAGCGTCGGCACCACCACCGGCTGAACGAACGTCGAGAGATCGAACAGCGCGTACTCGAGCATCTCTTCCTGCGCGCTCATCGCCGTCTCTGACCGGCACTCGTTGGGGAAGATCGTGCCGCTGGAAGCCGTCTCGTTGATCACGTGATAGTCGTTGAACATCACCCGCCCGCACTGGTTCGCTGCCGGCGCTCCCACCGGCGCGTTAAACGTCATCTGCATCACCGGGTTGCCCGACTGCCCAGGGTACGTGCCGCTGTTCAGCGTCAGCCACGACTGCGTCGGCGGAATCACCGAGCTCACGTCCGTGCGCAGCGTGCTGATCACGATCTGATTCGGCGTCCCGGTCACGGTCGCGCCCGCATTCTGCAGCCATTGCGCCAGCGTCGCCCCGTCGCTGAAGTTCGTGCTCACCGTTCCGATCCCGCTCGTGATCTGCTGCTCGCTCGTTGTCGTCCAGTTTGCGGTCGGCGCGAATTGCGCGTCCATCGGAGAGTTCGGATCGAGATAAACATAGCTGAAATGCGTGGTGAAGATGCGGCCGCCGGCGTTGGCGTAGTTCAGTAGATTGGTCAGCGCAGTGGTCGACTGCACAAATTGGCTGCCCTGGCAGGGAAACATCACCATGTCGTAACCCGCCAGGATCGTCGCATCGCCGGTCAACGCCGGCTCGAGCGGCGTCGATGTGCTGATTTCCGCGCCGGGGCTTCCGCTGCCCTGATAGAGATGGATGTGGCCGCCGGAATTCGTCGTTCCCGTGTCGTCGGTGAACTCCGTTTGGTCGACGCCCATGTGAAGCAGCACGCACTCCACGCCGTCTACTTTACCGGTCACGATGGCAATCTCCGGGATATTGCCCTGGCTGTGATTCGCCGGCATGTGCAGCGCCAGCCCGGTCAGCGGTGTTGTCCCCACAACCTGGTTGGGAAACTGGCGCTGCCACTTGCCCGCCTGGATGACCAAGGTGTACGTGCCGTTCTCAGGAATGTTGCCGAGAGTAAACGTGCCGTCCACGGCCGTGTAGGCGTAGCCCACCACGTCGGTCGGCGCTTGGTAGGTCAGGCATTGCACGCCCGCCGGAAGCCCCGCCACCGGGTTCGTCGTCGCATACACCAGCACATTCGGCAGCGGAAGAGCGGCCGATGTCGTCCGCGGATCGTAGACTGTGCCGCTGATCGTCGTCGATTGAGCGGCTGCCATCCCCCACGCAACCGGCGCCAGGCAGAGCAGCATTCGCATCGCCCGCTTGCATCGTTCCAACCGGTTGTCGTTCTTTGCGGATTGGGAGGGAACGAATCCAGAGAATTCAGTCATCGCGGCGGACCTTCCCTTCGCGCCGGTCCCGTTCGTCAAGTCATGTCTCGCGCGCTGTCGCATCGCTCCGCATCCGGCTTCTGCTCACGTCCGTCAGCCTGCTTGGCCAGCCACTCAGCCTGCGCTCTGACGGTGCAACCCTTCGATGCTGAGACAAATCCGAGTTCTTCTGGTACTCAGGACTCATGATACACAGTCCCCGGCATTCCGGCCGGCTCTCCCCGCCCCGGGCACAGGCCCGCGCCGAGGACCGCATTCCCCACACAATTCCCATCATCTCATTCTTATTCAATCAGATAGATCAAACGCTGGACCCGAACCGTCTCGCCCGTCGAGCCTCGGTCCTGGGCGCCAGCGCCCGAGATGGCCGCCCGCTTCCCGCGTCGTCATCCCCGGTCGGCGCCTCGCCCCTCGCCCCAGCCAAAAGCATTCTCCAGGTGCGTGACCTCGCGCTCTTGTCCCGGCACCAGATAAACGCTAATCACGTCGAAACGGACGGTCAGGTCGGCTTCGCTGGGCAGTTGCCGCACGTACTCCCGCGCCAGTCGCCGCAGCACGTTTCGTTTATGCCAGTCAATCGCAACTTCGGCCGGTGTCGCGTCGTGGGCCGTGCGGGTCTTCACCTCGAAGAAGCACAGCGTCCGCCCTTGCCACGCAATCAGATCCAAGTCGCCCGGCGCATTGCCTGCCGTCCACCGCCGCGCCGCCACCGTGTATCCCTTGCGGCGCAGATAGAAATAGGCCGCCTCTTCGCCTTCGGCCCCGGTCAGCAGGTGGTCTGCCAACGCCGCCCCACGCCCGCGTCGCATGGCAATCCAATCCAGCCCGGCCAGGGTCCGGTCCAGGAGCTCAGTCCGCAAGCGCGCCGCCCGCTGCATTCGAGACCATTGTGAGCCGGATGCGCGGCAGACGCAAATCCTCGAGAGTCCTGCGTCGCGGCCGGACAGGCCTCCGCCCGGCCGTCGTTCGCCACTACGCCGGCACGGTCGCCGCCGCGCTGTTTCTGTGCTCCCTCTCGGCTGCCGTCAGCGCATCTTCCAGAATGTCCAGCGCCACCGTCGCCTCTTCCTTGCTGACGATCAGCGGAGGCGAAAGCCGCAGTGACGTCTCGCCGCAGCCCAGCACGATCAGGCCGCGCTCGAAGGCCAGCGTCTCGATGCGGTTCCGCAGCTCCACCGCCGGCTCGCGCGTCGCCTTGTCCTTCACGATCTCGATCCCGATCATCAGGCCCCGCCCGCGAACGTCGCCCACCGCCGGATGGCTCTGCACCCAGCCGCGCACCCGCTCCAGCATGAACTCGCCCACGCTCGCCGCGTTTGCGATTCCCTCGCGCTCCAGGATCTCCATCGTCTTGAGCGCCGCCGCGATCGACACCGGATTCCCGCCGAACGTCGAAGCGTGCGACCCCGGCGTCCAGTCCATGATCTCCGCCCGCGTCATGCATACCCCCAGCGGCATTCCGCTGGCGATTCCCTTGGCCATGCAGAGGATATCCGGCTCAACGCCCGAGTACTGAATCGCCCACCACTTCCCCGTCCTTCCGCAACCCGACTGAACCTCGTCCACCACCAGCAGGATTCCGTGCCGGTCGCAGATGGCCCGCAGCTCGCGCAGGAAGTTGTCCGGCGCCACAACGAACCCGCCTTCGCCCTGGATCGGCTCGACGAAGATCGCCGCCACCTCTTCCGGCGGCAGGATCGTCTTGAACAGCTTCTCCTCGATGTAGCGCGCGCAGCCCAGCGCGAAGGCCTCTTCTTCCTGCTGCCCGCCCGTGCAGCCGCGATACGCGTAGGGATAGCGTACGTGCGTCACTCCCGGCACCAGCGGCGCGAAACGCCGCTTCTGCTGCGGCTTCGATCCGGTCAGCGACAGCGCGCCCATCGTCCGTCCGTGAAACGCTCCCAGAAACGCGATGATCTGCTGCCGCCCCGTGTGATATCGCGCCACCTTCAGCGCGCACTCGATCGCCTCGGCGCCCGAGTTGCCGTAGAAGAACCGGTGCGGCCCCGGCATCGGCGCCACCGCCGATAGCTTCGCCGCCAGGTCCGTCAGATGCTCGTCGTAGAAATCCGTGCCCGAGATGTGAATCAGCTCCGCTGCCTGCCTCTGGATCTCGGCCACCACTTCGGGGTGGCAGTGCCCCGTCGAGGTCACCGCGATCCCCGCGGCGAAGTCCAGAAACTCGTTGCCGTCCACGTCTTCGATGCGAACCCCGCGTCCGCGCTTGGCCACCAGCGGATAGGAGCGCGTATAGCTGGGCGAAATCCAGCGCTGGTCCGCCTCTACGGCGGCCCGTGCCTTGGGCCCCGGCAGCGAACACACGAGTTTCGGTCCGTATTGCGCGTGTAACTCTTGCTTGGTCATGCCATCTTCTCCTCGGCAGATTCGGTTGTCGCGGCCTGGCGCTCGATCGGTCCGGACTTCGAAACCCGAATGCGACGCGGCCGCAAATCCCTTGGCGGGGATCGTTGGGTTCCGCAGACCCGCTTGAGGGTCCATCCTTGGCGAGGATCTTCGGCGGTCCTAATGCTAATCGCCGCCGAAGAGGCTAGGTCGGGTGCGGTTGGGCAGCACGCGCAGGTACCGCCGCGGGCAAATGCGCTGCGCACGGGCTCCCGGCCAGCATTTGGCGGCTGGCTCGTTCGGCAATCTCCGGCTGGCGCGCGTCTGCATCAACACTCCGCTACCGTCGAGAATAGCACGCACCTCCGTCGCGTCGCCACGCGCGCCCTCGATCCACGCTACGATGGAATCACTCCCATGCCTGCCCATCCGCCCCAGCCCGGCGCGGCACAACATCCGGCGGCCGCGCGCATCGTGCTCGCCTTCGCCGCCGTCTACATCTTCTGGGGCTCTACCTATACCGCCATCCGCGTGGGAGCGGCCCAGATGCCCGCCCTGCTCCTGGCCGGCACCCGCTTCCTTGCCGCCGGCGCCATTCTCCTCGTCTGGTGCCGTTGGCGCGGATTGCGCCTCTTCTGGCCCCCCAAAACCATGCTCCTGACTGCCCTCATCGGCCTCTTGCTCTTGGGCGGAGGAAACGTCGGCCTTTGTTACGCCGAGAAAGCCGTGCCCAGCGGCCTTGCCTCACTCGGCATGGCTGTCATTCCGTTCTATGTTGCGCTCGTTGAGATGATCCTGCCCGGCGGCGAGCCGCTGCCCGCGCGCGGTTGGCTCGGTTTGGCCCTGGGATTAGCCGGCCTGGTCGCACTCCTATGGCCTTCGCTTCATCACGGCCTCTCAGGCGATCCCGCTCTTCTCTGGGCCGTCGTCGCACTGCTCGCAGCGGCGCTCTCCTGGAGCGTGGGCAGTGTCGTCTCGCGCCGAACGCGGCTCACGGTGAACAGCTTTGTGGCCGCCGCATGGCAAATGCTCTTCGCCGGCGCCCTCAGCACCATCCTGGGAACCCTGCTCGGCCAGTGGCCGCGCTTCCATGTCAACGCGCCCGCCCTCTGGTCGCAGGCCTATCTTGTCACCTGCGGCTCCTTGCTCGGCTACAGCGCATACATCTATCTGCTCGAGCACGTCCCCGTGGGCAAGGTCGCGTCCTATGCCTACGTCAATCCGATCGTCGCCGTGCTGCTCGGCATCATGTTGCTTCACGAGCGGCCCGAGGCCGTCGAGTTCGCGGGCATGGCCGCCATCGTGCTGGCGGTCTTTCTCCTCACCACCTCGCGCGTCGCCGCAAAGAACAGCCCGCCGCCCATCGAGCAGCTCCCGGCGGATTAACAGGCTGCGGATTCTACCGCAGCATCCCCCACACCGCCGACGCAATCCCAAAGACGGAAAAGACCAGCCCCAGGTACCAGTAGATCCGGCTCCGCGTCAACAGCGTCACCGACGTGATCACCAGCCCGATATCCAGTAGCGCCTCGGCCAGGTCCAGGCGATCCGCCCTCGCCTCCGCTTGGTCTACCTTCGCCTCCAGCGCTTCGGCCTGCTTCTGATCTTGAGGCAGTTCATCGGCCCACTTGGCCCGGTGCGCCGCATACTCCTTGGCCTTCTTCTCCGCCTCGTCTTTGTTGGAGATCGGCTGAATCTTCAACCCATCCTGAGCCAACGAAGTGCTATAGTCGCGGATCTTCTTCGCCTGATACTCGTTCCACTGGTCGGTGGCCTTGTTCTGGTCGAGCACCGCCTCGGTGTGCGTGCGATGGCCCAGCACCGTGGTCACCGCCACCAGCACCGCCAGCACGCTCATCGTAAACGCCACCGGCCGCAGCGCCGCCTCGTGCGACCCGTGCTCCGCATGTTCCTTCAGTTCCTGCGCTTCGCTGGCTTCCATTGCGTCTGACCTCGCTCGATTCGTTCGCTCGCCTCTCCATCATCACCTCGGCAGCCAGCGTCTCCGCTTTCGCGCGCACTTCCTTTTGTGTCGTACCGTAGACCATCACGCCGGGCAGATTCGTAGCCTCCGCAATCCACCGGCCGTCCACCTCACGATCGAACTCGATCTCGGCACACGCCGCCATCTGAACTACCCGTTGCCTTTCACTAAATGATGCTCGTACCTGCTCGATCAGGCTAGGAGCTAGAAGCTAGCAGCTTATCTCCGCTTCCACCTCACCCCGTCCTTCGAGTCCTCGATCACGACGCCCTTCTCTGCCAACTCGGCCCGGATCTCGTCCGCCCGCGCGAAGTTCCGCGCCTTCTTCGCCGCCGCCCGCTCGGCCACCAGCGTTTCAATCGCCTCGTCGGTCAGCGACTGCGCGGCCACGAGCTCCGGCACCACGTCGCCCATCCGTCCGGCCCCCTCCGCCCACTCGAGCGCCCGCCGCGTCGGCTCGGCGTCCCGATCCTCCAGCACGTCGAACACCGCGTCGAAGTCCTTCAGTGCGGCCAGAACCGCCTCGCGGTCCGCCGCGAAGAACTGCCCCTGATCGATGGCCCCGTTCGTCGCGCGCACCAGCTCGAAGACAGGCGCCAGCGCCTCCGCGGTATTCAAATCGTCGGCCAGCGCCGCACGGAACTCCTCCAGCGCTTTCTTCGCCGCCTCCTGCATCTCGGCGCTCTCGCCCGCCGCGAAGTTCCCCTTGAGCCGCCCCGCGAATGTCCGCAGCCGCTCGATCGCCTTCGCCGCGTCGGCCACTCCCTCAAAAGTAAAGTTGAACTGCTTCCGGTACGGCACTGAGATCAGCGCCAGCCGGATCGCCGACGCCTTGTATCCCTTCAGCAGCAGATCGCGCAGGGTATAGAAGTTCCCCTCGCTCTTCGACATCTTCCTGCCGTCCACCAGCAGGAACCGCACGTGCATCCAGTGCCGCGCGAACGTCTTGTGCGTCGCCGTCTCGCTCTGCGCAATCTCGTTCTCGTGGTGCGGGAACATCAGGTCCTCGCCGCCGCAGTGCAGGTCGAAGCTCTCGCCCAGGTACTCCATCGCCATCGCCGAGCACTCGATGTGCCACCCAGGC